>CAYMAP010000351.1:0-1509 GCA_964388425.1 uncultured Planctomycetaceae bacterium | reverse complement strand
ACTGTTTTGGGGTTCCTGGCTGTAGGTCTGCCCGGCTCCGTGGAGGATCTCGCTGGCGGGCTCGTACTTTGCCTCGTAATAGGTCCGGGGCTGGTAAGACGACTGGGCAAGGACAGGGAACGCGATTGCAAGAACTCCCACAACAGACAGCAACCAAGTGATTCGTCGGCAGAGCAATGAAGACATCCATGGACTCCTAATGGCAGAGAGAAGCGCTTCGTTCGATTCCGGCGAGCCGGCACGGAATCGAGTGTTGTGCCCGCCGCGGAAAACAGCTTTCCGCAGACTACGCGGGCGATACGGACAGGCACAGGCCTCTCAACCCATGCACCTGAGCCGTTTCCGGTGGTACACACTCGACGCAGACAACCGGACCGCGAAATCGAAAAAACTGCGGCGGTACCGAGTCGTACGCCATCCATACGATACGATGTATACCACGACAACACTGTACCATATTGATGCGCCCCTCAAAAGTCGACGGAACGAAAAAGCAGGGCGATTCGTCAACGCAAAGAATAGAGTGACATCCCCAAAATGGTCCTCCCAGCGTGTTCTTGGCAGTTCTGAGGGAGGCGTCGAGATTGGCAAAGACGTCTTGGACCCTGCGTTACGCTCCGGCGATGCGGGGCATGGGGAGGGATTCGCTCCGTAGGGTCTCCTGGAGGAACCGCTGGAGGAGTTGCTTCTTGAGTTCCTGGTGTGCGGGGGCGTCCCAGAGATTGCGGCGTTCTTGGGGGTCTTCCCGGAGATCGAACAGTTCGCCGAAGTCGTCGCGTGCGTAGACGGTGATCTTGTAGCGGTCGGTCACGAGCGTGCGGAGGTGGCAGTAGTTTCTGCCGTGGTGGTTTTCGGTGATGGAGGCATCGCGGACGGCCTGGCCGGTCCGCCAGCAGGGCAACTGGTTCACGCCGGTCATGGCGTGGGGGATGTCCAGGCCGGCTGCGGCTGCGAAGGTGGGGGCGAGGTCCACGAGGTTCTGCAGGGCCTGAGAGGTCGTTCCGCCCGGGACGCCCCCGCCCGGCCAGCGGACGAGGAAGGGGACGCGGAGAAGGTCTTCGTAGTGGTGGATGGCCTTGACGGTCAGGCCGTGCTGGCCGAGGAAGTGGCCATGGTCGGTGCTGAAGACGATGAGGGTGTGCTCGGCCTGGCCGAGTTCGTCGAGGCGGTCGAGGATGCGCCCGATCTGCCGATCCATGAAGCTGACCATGCCGTAGTAGCAGGCCATGTCCTTTTTCAGCTCCTCCGGGGCCCGCCGGTGTGAGTCGGCCCCATGGAGCCACCGGTCGTCGCGGAAGACGCTGCTGTAGTCCGGCCGGTCCTGCTGGGTCAGCCCGAAGTGCGGGGGGTTGAGGGCGTGTTCCTCGTCCTGGAGCTGGCCGGGCTGCATGTCGGCCGGGTCGTACATGCTCGCCCAGGGTTCGGGTACGATGTACGGTGGATGCGGGTCGTGGAAGCTGGACCAGCAGAAGAAGGGCCTGTCCGTCGCGGCGGCGCGGTCGATCTGCG
>CAYMAP010000350.1:0-1574 GCA_964388425.1 uncultured Planctomycetaceae bacterium | reverse complement strand
GAATCGCCACAAAGAGCTTTCATACACTCACTCACTCCATCTGCTTTGAAAATGCCCTGAGCGACCGCCGATGAAAGCACTCCGAATGGCTGCCATTCGGACGATCGTACAGGGGGGATGAGTCCGACCGCCTGCGATGTCGCCGCGGCCTGGTGTTGTGAAGCCCCCTTGAGAGAATGCGGTTAGGTTTCCTGGATTTCGTTGGTTTTGTGTTCCAGGAGTTCGTCGACGATGTTTTCGTATTTTTTGGTCAGTTCCTGGATATCGTCCTTGCCCTTTTTGGCTTCGTCTTCGGTGAGTTCGGAGTCCTTTTCCCGCGTGTCGATCTCCTTGTTGCCGTCTCGTCGTGCGTTGCGGAGGGCCACGCGGGTCTGCTCGGCCATCTTCTTGACCTGCCCGACGAGCTGGTTTCGGCGTTCGATGCTCAGGGGGGGGACGGTCAGGCGGATGACTTTTCCGTCGGCGGCGGGGGTGATGCCAAGGTCGGAGGCCTGCAGGGCGCGTTCGATGTCCTTCAGCGAGGACGGGTCGAAGGGTTTGATGACGATGAGGTTCGCTTCAGGGGTGGAGATCGTCGCCATCTGCCTGAGGTCCGTCGGCGAGCCGTAGTACTCGACTTTGATGTGCTCGACGAGTCCGCCGGAGGCCCGGCCCGTGCGGATGCCGCGGAACTCCTTGCGGAGGTAGTCGATGGCGGCTTCCATTTTTTCTTCGGTTTCGAGGAGGATTTCGTCCATGGGGGTGTCCTTGCAATGCGTCAGGAGGTCACGAGGGTGCCGACGTTCTCGCCGGCGACGGCCTGGGGGAGTTGGCCAATTTTGTTCATGTTGAAGACGACGATGGGCAGGTTGCGTTCGAGGCAGAAGGCCATCGCCGGCAGGTCCATCACGCCGAGTTTTTCGGCCAGGGCCTGGGCGTGGGTGAGGCGGTCGTATTGTTTCGCCTCGGGGTTCTGTGCGGGGTCGCTGTCGAAGACGCCGTCGACCTTGGTGGCCTTGAGGAGTGCGTCGGCTTCGATCTCCGCGGCGCGGATGGCGGCGCACATATCGGTGGTCACGCCCGGGTGGCTGGTCCCGCCGGCGAAGACGACGATGCGTCCTTCGGCGAGGTGCTGCATGACGCGGGGGCGGTAGTAGGTCTCGCAGACCAGGTCCATGCGGATGGCGGAGGCGGCGACGGCCGGTGCGTGCTGGGCGGTCAGCGCGTCCCGCAGGGCCAGGGCGTTCATCACCGTCCCCAGCATGCCCATGTAGTCGGCGGTGGTGGGGTGGATGTGTCTGGCCTGGGTCAGGGCCCGGCCCCGGATGAAGTTGCCCGCCCCGATGACGACGCCGATCGACGTGCCCTGCCGGGCGATCTCGGCGATCTGGGAGGCGATGGCGTCGACGGCGGAAGGGTCCAGGCCGGTCGAGCCCTTCGCGCACAATGCCTCGCCGGAGAGTTTCAGCAGGATACGGCGGTAGGGCTCGGACATGAATGGCTCCTCATCTGGAAAACATCAGAGGAAAAGATACAAGATGGACGCCTCCCTCAGAACTGCCAAGAACACGCTGGGAGGACCATTTTGGGGATGT
>CAYMAP010000349.1:0-1684 GCA_964388425.1 uncultured Planctomycetaceae bacterium | reverse complement strand
TCTATTCTTTGCGTTGACGAATCGCCCTGATGTTCCGTTCCGTCGACTTTTGAGAAGCGCATCAAACGTGTACTTCCTGGACATCTGCCAGAATCGGCTAGGCCTGAGGGCCCCGGCGGTCAAAGTGGCATGTTCGGCGGAGGGGAGACATGTTGCAATTTTCTGAGATGCAGGCAGTTGTGAATTTTCGGCATTGGGTTTGCATACCATGAGGCGACGGGGCGGTTCGGTCCGTCCCGCCGAACATGACAGTCCGCAGGAAGGAGACGATCATGGCCATGTTTCGTTGGCGTGAAGGCTGGGACCCCTGGGCGGGGCTTCGGCTGATGCAGAAGGAACTGGAGCGGTTGGCCGGCCGGGGCACCGAGGGCCGAAGCATCGGCGGAGGGTCATACCCGCCGGTGAACGTCCTGAACGGTCCGTCGGAGATTGTAGTCGAGGCCGAGGTCGCCGGGGTCCGGCGGGAGGGCATCGAACTGTCGATCACCGGTGAGACGCTGGTCATCAAGGGCAGCAAGCCCGCTTCAGCCCAGGGACAGGACCCTGAAACGCTGCGTTTCCACCGCGCCGAGCGGGGCAGCGGCGACTTCAGCCGAACCGTCGTCCTGCCTGACAAGATCGACGCCGAGAACATCTCCGCGAAGTTGGAGGCGGGCATTCTCTCCGTCCGCCTGCCGAAGTCCGAGGAAGCCCAGCCCCGGCGGATCGCCGTCGAGTAAGGAGCCCCCCATGAGCGAATCCAGCGACAACGTGAAAGTCAACGCCCAGCCGACCTCTCCGGAGGCCCGCAGCGAGGACACCTACTCGCCCCTGGTGGACATCTACGAGGAAGCGGACGGCACGACGGTGCTCGTCGCCGAGGTGCCCGGCGCGCAATCGGGGTCGATCGATCTCCGAGTGGACAAGGGCGTGTTGACGGTCGCCGCCGATGGAACCGGCGAAGAACCGGCCGGCAACTACGCCCGGACCTACACCGGGTTTGTTCGCGGGCGGTATTTCCGGGCCTTCGCGCTGAGCGACGAAGTGGACCGCGAGAGCATCCAGGCCAACCTCGACCACGGCGTGCTGACGATTCGGCTGCCCCGCGCCGCGGCCGCCAAGACGCGAAAAATCGAAATCCAGTAATCCCCCGACCGGCCAGACGGCCGAACCGCACCGGGACGCAGGCGGGCAACAAGGGTAAATCGAGAGCCGGGATTGACAGCGGGCTTCGGAGCCCATACCATCCAACAGGTAGACCCGTGTCGTTCGCTGCATACGAAAACCTCAAGGAAGGAGCACCCGATGGCCTCAGAACAGACGCTCGAACTGAGTGACAGCAACTTCGAGTCCGAAGTCGTCCAGTCGCAGACGCCCGTGCTGGTGGACTTCTGGGCCGAGTGGTGCATGCCCTGCAAGATGCTCGCACCCACCATTGACGAACTTGCCGCCGAGTACGACGGCAAGGTCAAAGTCGGCAAAGTCGACACGGACGCCAACCGCGACATCTCGATGAAATTCGGCATCAGCGCTATCCCCACCGTCATCCTCTTCCACAACGGCGAGGTCGTGAAGAAATTCGTCGGCCTGCAGCAGAAGAGCGACCTGAAATCCGCCATTGACGAAACGCTCGGTTGAGCGGTTTGCGGACGTGTAGCTCAGCAGCCCCGGCTGAGAGGATCTCAGCGTGGGCGCAGACACCCAC
>CAYMAP010000348.1:0-1685 GCA_964388425.1 uncultured Planctomycetaceae bacterium | reverse complement strand
GAAAACAATCGAGTTACGTCCCCCAAAGGGTCCTACAACAGCGTCCTTGGCAGTTTTGAGGGAATCGCCAAACTAGGCAAAAGTCCTCATTTTTCAGCTTATTCAGGCTTAGCTGGGTTATGACTTCAAGGCCCTCCCGGACGTTCCGATAATAACCCATGCGACCTACCCGTTATCAGGCAAGCAGCAGGTGGGATCATGGACAAGGATGCCTTGGAACAACTCGTTTTGGATCTGGCGTCGATGGACCGTTCGGCTTTGATTCATCTCCTGCGTACGATGCGTTGCACGCTCCCTTTGGACTTCACCGATGAATTTCTGGGAACGATAAGCCTGGATCGGCTACGCCACATCACGCTGGCGGCCAGCATGCACCAGGTCGACCGGAAATGCGCGTGACAGCCCGAGGATGAGTCGCAACCATCCAGGGGATTCCGTCAACCAGGGGACGTTTCGTTTAGGCTTTGTTTGAACGTGTGGCTCAGCCGTTCAGCGGCGCGCTGGCCCCGGCGGCGATTCATTGCTGTTTTGGGCCTGTTTGCCAAGCAAATTCACAGCCGAGGGCGGCTGTGCTACACACACAATGGACTTTTCAAACAAAGCCCAGCCCCATCACCGCGATGCCAAGCCTGTCGGCAAGCTTCAGCGTATCGAGCTTGTCGAGAATGAGCGTCCGCCCGGCTTCGAGGACCAGGCAGCGTCCGCCAGCGTCGGCGAGATGCTTCAGCGTCGCAGGCCCGACGGTCGGCACGTCGAAGCGCATGTCCTGGTTCGGACGGGCGACCTTCACCAGCGTCCAGCCCCCCGCCGGGCAAAGGGCCCCCGCACGTTCGATCATCGCGTCCGTGCCTTCGACGGCCTCGACGGCGAGGATATCCAGGTCCCGCACCGCCAGCGATTGGCCGATGTCCAGTTCCGCGCTGGCCTGCGCGATTCGAAAGCCGAACTCCGCGTCGGCGCGGGCGTTTTTGTTCGGCTGCGTGCGGGTCATCACCCCCACACCGGCCAGGTGCTCGGAGCAGAAGGCGGTGGAGTCCATCAGTTCGATCCCTTCGCGTTGGAGTTCCTCAGCCAGGGCGAGCAGGACCGCATTGTCCCGCCGGTCGCCCCGCAGCGTGCGATACCAGAGCCTCACCGTCCGAAGATCGGGCAGTCTGCGGAAGACCCGCCTGCTCGCATGCATGTCGCCTTTGCGAACGGACCCGACCAGCACCGCCCGCCGAACATCCCTCCGGCGCATCGCGCGAATCCACCCGCCGACGCGAAGCAGCCCGACGCGGACGAAATCGTCGGCCAGCCCCGCCAGCCGGGCTCCGGCGAACCCGCCGATGCCCAGGACCACCAGCGGAGAACCCGACCGGATCACGCCGGCGGCGACGAGTTCGGGCAGTCGCCCGGCCCCGGCGATGACGGCGATGGGTTCGCGCCGATCGGCCACGGTTCAGTTCCCGCCGGTGAGCCGGTCGATCTGTTCGGTCAGCCGATCCACCTGGCGTGTCAGTTTCCGCAACTGGCTTCGCATTTCCGGCAGGCGTGCTATGAGGGTGTAGGCCTTGCCCGCCTGGTCCCGCGGGATGGCCGGCGAGCCGAAGACTTCCGTCCGGTCCGGAATGTCGCCCGTCACGCCCGCCTGGGCGCCGACGCGGACGGCGTTGCCGAGGCGGATGTGCCCGACCACGCCGGCC
>CAYMAP010000347.1:0-1725 GCA_964388425.1 uncultured Planctomycetaceae bacterium | reverse complement strand
GACATCCCCAAAACGGTCCTCCCAGCGTGTTCTTGGCAGTTCTGAGGGAGGCGCCAGCATTGAAAAACTACATCAAAAGGTAGCTCAGTCGCCCTCGGCCGAGAAGTTCCCGAATCCCCGCGATTCACCGCTGGGCGGTTCGACTGGCTCACCGCTGGGCGGCTGCGCTGCACTCAGGCCTTCCAGAGCCCGTGGACGTTACAGTGCTCGCGGGCGAAGACCTCGCAATTGCCGGGCTCGGGGCAGGGAAAGAACGCCTGCGGTTCGTCGCCGGGGTTGAGGAACTTCCGCATCATCATCCCGCAGGAGGTGCAGTGCAGCTCGATCCACTGGATCCAGTGCTTGTCTTCCATGGGGTGGGGAACCGAGCCGACTTTCACGAGGAACCCGTCGTCCTGGGGTTCGATGACGGGGACGTGTTTTTCCGTCGAGGCGTCGGCGGTCTTTGCTTCGAGTTGTTTCATCGGCTGATCGCAGCACGCGGGGTCGCAGTCGCAGTCGTGCTCGCAGGGGTTGACGACCTCGAAGACGGCGGGGCATTGGTCGTCCTGGCACTGGAAGAGGGTGTTACGCTTTAGGGACATGGACATCTCCTTCGTCTGAAGTTCGTGGCATCCCGCGGGAAGTGGTCGCGGACCATTCTATCGAAGTGCGGGTCGGGTCACATCGCCCGGAGTAAGATTAGATGCAGTCTCAACAAGTCGATTCGCCTGATTCGTTCCGCGATCGGCGTGTCGTACTCTTGCGGCGGTCGGGAGGGTGGGGGAGAATAGCCCGGTTGGATGGGCACACCAGGAATGACACCGACGGACCGCTTACGGAGAGATTCCACGAGCGGACTTCTTGACCGGACCGCACCGCAGGAAGTGCTGCGCCGTCGGCTTGAGCTGCGCCGCTGGCCGAGCGTGGTGCTGGTGACGCTGTTGAGCATGGTCCTGCTGGGGGTGTCGTTCGCTCCGTTCGACTGCTGGTGGCTGGCGTACGTCGCGCTCGTGCCGTGGGCCCTGGCGATGGCGGGGGGCCTCAGGCCGGTCCGGACGGTGCTGATCGGCTGGCTGTGCGGGGGGGTGTTCTGGGCGGGGATGGTCTACTGGCTGATGCTGCCGACCGTGCCGGGCTATCTCGCGGGGGTGGTGTATCTGTCGCTGTACTGGCTTGTCGGGTCGTGGCTGGTTCGCCGGGCGATGTTGCGGAACTGGCCGATGTGGATCGTCCTGCCGGTGTTGTGGGTGGCGATGGAATTTCTTCGGGCCCGGCTGATCACGTTTCCGTGGTTCTTCCTTTCCCAGACACAGTACGGACGGACGGGGCTGATTCAGGTCGCCGACGTGACGGGGCAGTACGGCGTGTCGTTTTTCGTCGCGATGGTCAACGGTGCGTGCATCGATCTGCTTTCGAGTCCCTTGTTCGTGCAGTTGCGAGGCAGGGTGCGGATGGCGTGGCATATCCTCTGTGGACTGGGGGGGGTCTTGCTCTGCCTGATCGGCCTGGAGTTGTACGGGCACTGGCGGCTGGCCGAGGCCGAGCGGGCCACCTCGCCCGGCCCGACGGTGGGGGTGGTGCAGGAGGCGTTTCCGATCTCGCTGTACGGGGAACTGATCCCGAGTGAAATGTTTCTCGACGCCCACCTCCAGCAGAGCATGTCGCTGATCGGCACGGGTTGCGACGTAGCGGTCTGGCCGGAGACCATGCTCCCGCCGGGCATGAACCGCCAGTTGCTCCAGG
>CAYMAP010000346.1:0-1760 GCA_964388425.1 uncultured Planctomycetaceae bacterium | reverse complement strand
CCCAAGCGGTATACTGAAGGGTACCTTGAAAAATTCGATTTGCGAGATCGCGCCGGGACTTTGCTTGCTGCCAAGGAACGAAAATCGGTGCATATTCTGAAATATTCGCCGGTTTTTGTGACGCAGGCAGCGGGCAACAAGATCAAGCAATGTCGTGAATCCAATGTTTCAAGGTGCCCTGAAGTCAGCGTCAACGCCTAGATGAGTTCCAGACTGCATGCCCGCAGGAGCAGGCATGGCACCCGGCGGAAAGCGACTCTGTCTTGTGCCATTCGACATTCGCCAATCCCCATGGAGATCACCCCTCATGTGCCTTGCGGTTCCTGGAAAAATCGTTTCGATCGAATCCACCGACGCCCCCGCCGGCGGGCGGGTCGGGCGGGTCGAGTTCCACGGCAGCCGGGTCGAGGCCTCGCTGGCCATGACCCCCGAGGCAACCGTGGGCGACTGGGTTCTCGTTCACGCCGGCTTCGCCATCGCCCAGCTCGACAAAGACGAGGCGCGGGAGACCTTCGAGAGCCTCCGCGAGGCCCTCGGCGAGGCGGCCGAGGAAACGCTCGGCCCGGGGGGGCAAGGCCCGTGACCGAAGGCGCGAACTCCCTCCTCGAACGCATCGCCGAACTCCATGCGCGAATCGGTCGGCCCGTCCAGCTCATGGAAGTCTGCGGGACACACACGGTCAGCCTGTTCCGCAGCGGGGTCCGGCAGATGCTGCCGGCGGGTCTGGCCATGCTCTCCGGGCCGGGCTGTCCGGTCTGCGTGACGAGTCAGGGCTACTTCGACGCCGCGGCCGACCTCGCCGACCGCCCCGACGTGACGCTCTGCACCTACGGCGACATGCTCCGCGTGCCGGGCCGACGCGGCAGCCTCGAGAGCCTCCGCGGACAAGGCGCGGACGTCGCCATCGTCTACTCCGCGAGGGACGCCCTCGCCTGGGCCAGGCAGCACCCGGACCGCCAGGTCGTCTTCCTGGCCGTCGGGTTCGAGACCACCGCACCCGCGACGGCCGCGACTCTCATCGAGGCCCACGCCGCCGGCGCGGAGAACTTCTCCGTCCTACCGGGCCACAAACTCGTCCTGCCGGCCATGCGAGCCCTGCTGGCCGACCCCGACGTGCGGATCGACGGATTCCTCTGCCCCGGGCACGTCAGCGTCGTGCTCGGCTCGGACGCCTACCGGCCCATCGCCGAGGAGTTCGGCAAGCCCTGCGCCGTGGCCGGCTTCGAGCCGGCGGGCATGCTCGCCGGAATCGCCTCGCTGCTGGAACAACTCGACGAGGACAACCCCCGCGTCGAGAACTGCTACCCCGCCGCCGTCTCGCCCGGGGGCAACCCCGTGGCCAAGCAGCTCATCGATCAGATCTTCACCTCCGCCGACGCCGACTGGCGGGCCATGGGCACGCTGCCGGACAGCGGGCTGGAACTGCGCGACGACTTCCGACGATACGACGCCCGCCAGCGGTTCAACGTGACCTTCGGGCCGGACGAACACCCGCCCGGCTGCCGATGCGGCGAGGTCATCCAGGGCAAAGTCATCCCCGCCGACTGCTCCCTCTTCGCTGCCGACTGCACGCCCGTCCACCCCATCGGGCCCTGCATGGTCAGCTCCGAAGGAACCTGCGCGGCCTGGATGAAGTTCAGCAGCAGGCCATAGGCAGAAAAAGTAGGTTCAGTTCGCAGCGGTTCGCGTGCGTTCGCGGCCAAAAAAGACGCCTCCCTCAGAACTGCCAAGAACACGCTGGGAGGACCGTTTTGTGGATG
>CAYMAP010000345.1:0-1761 GCA_964388425.1 uncultured Planctomycetaceae bacterium | reverse complement strand
TACCTTACAGACCGACGGTTTCGAAGGCCTTGCGGGTCGCCCGGGGGAAGGCGTATCGGTCGAGGTCGTTCGGGGCAACCCAGCGGACGGCGGTCGCGGAAATCGCGCGGGCGGTCCCGCTGCGGACCCGGCAGCCGAACACGTGCATCGTGATGCGGAAATGGCTGTAGGCGTGCTCAACCCGGCAGAGTCGCTCGCCGAGACGGACTCGCAGGTCCGTCTCCTCGCGGACCTCGCGCCGCAGGGCATCGGTGAGCGTCTCGCCGGGCTGGACCTTCCCGCCGGGCAGTTCCCAAAGCCCGCCCAGCAGGCCGGCGGGTTTCCGGCGGGTGATGAGGATGCGCTGTTTCGCGCCCCGACCCCGGCGGATGAGTGCGGCGACGACGGTGTGGTGCGGCAGGGTGCGTCGAGGCGGTTTGACGGGCAGGTTGTCCTGCCGATCGGCTCGGCGGGCGAAGCAGAGGTCACGGAGGCAGCAGCGGGTGCAGACCGGCCGGCGGGGTGTGCAGACCGTCGCGCCGAGGTCCATGACCGCCTGATTGATTTCCCCCGCTGGCCCAGGCCGGATCAAACGCCTGGCGAGGTTCCAGAGACGTTGCTGCGTACGGGCGCTGGCGGGCGGGTCGTCGATCTCGGCCAGTCGACAGAGGACGCGCGTCACGTTGCCGTCGAGGACTGGCTCGTTCAGGCCGAACGCGATCGACGCGATGGCCCCGGCGGTGTATCGGCCGACGCCGGGTAGCGTCCGCAGGACCTCGACGCTGTGTGGCAGTTCCCGGCCGTGCTCGCGGACGATTCGCCGGGCCGCTTCGTGCAGCCGACGCGCACGGCCGTAATAGCCCAGCCCCTCCCAGAGCTTCAGAACCGTATCGACCCGCGCCCGGGCGAGGGTTTCGACGTCCGGAAAGCGGTCGAGGAATCGGCGATAGTAGTCGCGGGCCGTCTCGACGCGGGTCTGCTGAAGCATGACTTCGCTGACCCAGACGGCGTAGGGATCGTCCGTTACCCGCCAGGGCAGGTCGCGCTTCGCGCGGGCGTACCACCGCAGAAGCTTGCAGGCGGCGAGGCGAAGCGTGTTGTTGTCGAGGTCCATTGCCTCAGATCGCCTCGCCATCGACGCCCTGTTGTTCGGAGACGATGCGGACGTTGCGTTCGCGGCGGTGGGTGTCGTCGCCGATGATCGCATGCTGGTGCAGCTGGGGGGTGTATCGGGTATTGGGGACGGTCCGCCCGAGTGCCTCAGCCATGGCGCGGAGGTGGTGCGGCGCGACGCCGCAGCACCCCCCGATGTAGTTCACGCCCGCGGCGCGGGCTTCGAGGGCGTACTCGGCCAGGTCCCGCCGGCTCAGCAACAGCGGGTCCATCTCCAGCGGGAAGGCGATCCGCCCGGCGTAGCGCTGAATCTGGAAGTAGGGTTTTTCCTCGCTGCAGCGGTATCCGACGGGCTGGGTGGCAAGGTAGACGCCGACGGCCTGGCGGACCCGGCGGGCCAGCGGCAGCGTGCGAATCGGGTCGCGGAAGCAGTTGATTCCGACGATGTCCGCACCCGCGTTGGCAAGTTGCCGGAAGGCGTCCTCCAGCACGGTTCCGTCGAGGGTCTGGTCGGCGTACTTGAACCCCATGGTGACCATGGCCGGTACGTCGCGGGCCTTGATGGCTTCGGTGGCGATGAGCGCCTCGCCGAGGTACTCGAGGGTCTCGGCGATGAAAAAGTCACAGCCGCCGGTGAGTTGGCTGGCGATCTGCTGATCGAACTGCCTG
>CAYMAP010000344.1:0-1781 GCA_964388425.1 uncultured Planctomycetaceae bacterium | reverse complement strand
TCGAGGCACGTACTTGCAACGTACGACGTTTGCGTGAACTGGTTTTGAAGAGTGGTGTGATTTGGGCATTGAGGTACTCCGTCGAGTGCCCCCATGGTGGAACAACCCTGAACAGTATCGCGGAGAAAGCATTAAATGCCCGACAATAGACTGACAACATTTGTAGATTGGTACTCGGTCTGGCCGGGAGCGGTGGGCTTTGACAAGGACGGCCTGGGCCAACTGCTTGAATCACCTCGCGGCGTTCGGCTTGCGGTTCAGAAGGCCGAAACAACCGGCCCGGTGCTCCAAGCCGACCGCCCGTGGGAGGATCGACTGCTCTGGTCCTGCGTACTGAGGAATGAGACGCGCTTCCAGATGTGGTACCTGGTCAATGCGATCGAATACGACCCAAGCAAAGGGCAGGCGAAGAAGGGGATGAACTTCGATCCCATGGCTGGGGAATTCGAGGGCCTAAAGAAGCGAAGCTTTGTCTGCTATGCCGAGAGCGACGACGGCATGATCTGGCGGAAGCCCGAATTAGGCCTCCATGACTTCGCTGGGACCTCGGCCAACAACATCGTCCTGCCATGCAAGGACGACGGCTTGGAAACGGTGTTTCGCGACCGTGACGGCGGGTACCGCATGTTGATCCACGACGAGCCCGTTCCCGGCGGCAAGTCGATCTGGAAGGCGATGCGGAGCCTGCGTTCGCCGGACGGCATTCACTGGACCTTTGAAGATCAGCCGGTGCTCGACATGTACTGCGACACGCAGAACGTCGGCTTCTACGATGAACGCCTGGGCGAATACGTCTGCTATGTCCGATATGCGCGGGGCTCTCGGCGGGCCATCGGCCGAACGGCCGGGAGAGAACTCGCGAACCTGCCCGATCCGTCGATTGTCCTTGAACCGGACTCGCAGGATCCGCCGACCCTGGATTTCTACACGCCGGCTTATTCGCGTCATCCTGACTATCTCGATGCCCGGCGGCCCGAGGGCTTCGACCGCATGGGGCGAAGCGAGGCGATCCAAATGCACCCCGACGCGCGGGACATGCACTTCATGTTCCCGGCGATGTATCACCGGGACCGCGATACGCTGGACGTCCACCTCGCCGTCAGCCGCGACGGCCACCAGTGGTCCCGGCCGGAACGCAAGCCCATCATCCCGCTGGGCGCCGAGGGCAGTGGTGCGGGGGCGACGCTGTATGCCTCCCCGGGCATCCACGTGCTGGAGCCCGACCGATGGGGCGTGCTGTATGCCGCCAGCGATCAGCCACACAACATGGCGTTTCTGCCTTTGGATCAGACCCAGCCGACAACCTATCGCTGGGCATGCTGGCCGGCCAATCGCCTGGTCGCCCTGCAGGCCGACTCGGAGGGCACATGCACGGTCCTGCTGCGTGGCAAGGCTTGCAATGAACTTCGACTCAATTACGCCACACACAAAGGCGGCACAATTCGTGTGGAACTCATTACATTCAAGGGGCTCTGGCCACCTACCGGAGCCGAGTCGATGGAGGGATATACCTTTCAGGACTGCGACCCCCTTTTCGGCGACAGCCCCTCCCAGCCGGTCACCTGGAATGGGCACTCTGCCCTGCCGAGCGATTCCGAAACCGACCAAACCGTCCTTCGCCTGCACATGACCCAAGCAAGGCTTTTTGCTATCGAGTGGGACTAAAGCCTCCTTCAGTCCGGTCCAAACCATCTTCGAACCCTTGCCGAAAGTACAAGACAGGGCGTGCTGAATATCTCTTCCGGGCCAGTATTACGCCGCGGTGGCGAAGACAGCCAGCG
>CAYMAP010000343.1:0-1788 GCA_964388425.1 uncultured Planctomycetaceae bacterium | reverse complement strand
TCCGTCGACGTTTGAGGGGGCGCGTCGTTCAAGAGTCGCTTTCGAGATCACGGAGCGATTCGCAGGCAATGCAGCAGTTCGCTGTCGGTGCGGACGGTGACTTGCGGTTCGCCGCCGGGGGGCGCGGGGGTGGTTGCGTAGACCTGTCCGTCTCGGAAGTAGCGGATGGATGTCCACCCGAGCTGGTTGGGCGTGAGGAAGTCTTTGGCAGGGTTGTCTGCGACGTAGCAGCAGGCGTCGTGGGGGACATCGAACCGCCCTTGGATTTTCAGGAAGGCTTTCGGTGAGGGCTTGCCGGCTTCGGGACCGAGTTCGCCGGTCAGGACGATTTCGCCGAAGGTTTCGATGAGCCCGAGGGCGTGGAGTTTGTTTCGTTGCATGCGCGGCGGGCCGTCGGAGATCAGGCCCAGCCGAACTTGGCTTCCGAGCCGACGCAGCAGGTCCGTCACGCCAGGGCAGGGCTGGATCGCTGGTTCGTGGAAGCGATAGACGTCGATGAGCGTCGCGATCGTGGCTTCAGAAAGGTTGAGCCGGAAGTGTTCGTCCAGGGCGTCGAAGGCATTGCGTGCCTGTCCGGCGAGGAACCGTCGCCAGAGCCAGTCCTCGAAGGGTTCGTACCGTTGGAGTGTGTCGCGGAGATGTTCGTCGACGGCGCGATAGCCGCTGCGGACAAAATCGCGTTCGAGGTAGAGCGTGTCGTCGAGGTCGAACACGACAGCCTGGAGGGACGGAGCGGTGTGCTCGCGTGTGGGTGGCATGGCGGTTATTTCTGCATGATCGGCGAGTCGTAGCCGGGCAGGTCGCGTGGGTTGTCGAACGGCAGGAAAAATTCTTCGCTGTAGCGGAGCATGAGCAGTTGATCCGTGAAGGCGTTCATCTCGGCGGTGAGGGGCTTGCCGGTGACTTCCTGGAGGAGGTAGAGCGGCAGGTTCGCCCCGGCGGCGATACTCAGGGGCGAGCCGCCTCCGAAGCGCGGATTGACCTCGAAGAAGTGCGGTTCCTTGCCTTTGGGGCGTCGGCATTGGCAGCAGTAGACGCCCCAGAGCCCGTCGATATGTCGGGCGAGGTCGACGGTGGCGTCGATGATCTGCGGGTCTTTGACGGTGATGCCCTGGTCGACTTCGCCCCCGCGGACGAGCAGGCGCTGCCGGGGCACGACGCAGCGGACCTGGCCGTCCTGGGACTGGTAGACGTCGACGGTGAACTCCTGGCCGGGGATGTAGTCCTGCACGAGCAGTTTCTTGCCGAACATTTCGACGTGCGCGTTGAGGTCGGCTTCGTCTTCGATGACGGCCGTACCTTTGCCGGCTGATCCTTTGACCGGCTTGACAAAGCAGGGGAAGAACGGATTCTTCCAGAAGGCGTTCAGCGGGAGGGTGCGGATGGAGGGCAGGGACTGGGCCTGGAGGAATCGGCTGAACTGTATTTTATCCCGGCAGAGGGTGATGGCCTCGTCCGTGCCGATCATGACTTCGCAGTCCATCGCGAGGAAGTCGTCACGTTTGCGGGCGAGGCTGCGGAGGTCGAGGTCGGTCAGCGGGACGATGAGTCGGATTTTGTGTTTGCGGACGATTTCGGTCAGGGCCGGGAGGTATTCGACGTTGCCGACGTGGGGGACGATAACGGACCCGTCGGCTTCCTGGACAGCGGCTGCGGCGGGGGAGACGTCGGTGGCCAGCAGCTTGCCCTTGACGCCGAGTTCGTCCATGGCCCGCCGGAAGGCGCGGAGAAGCCCGACGCGTCGGCCCGCACAGGTAAAGAGGATATTGACATGCTTGGCGGAAATGG
>CAYMAP010000342.1:0-1806 GCA_964388425.1 uncultured Planctomycetaceae bacterium | reverse complement strand
CAAGACAGGGCAATACCATCCGACAAAGCGTACGTTTGAGCATGACAGGGTTCCTTTCGTAAAAAAGTCGAGCGGAGCAATCCGACGGTTGAGTCTTGACCGCCGGGCGGCGAACAGGGAACATGGTACCGCGCGGGCTGGATGTGTCAACGAAAAATTATTACTTTTTTTTCAGCAGTAATACCGCCTGTCCTCCCGCAGGCCACAGAAAGAGGACAGAACTCCGGTTCTGTCTCCAAACGTGTCGCTGCATTTCAAGACGTGTAGCTCAGCCTCCCCGGGCTGAGGTTGGAACGTGCGTTCGCGGCCGAGCCCTTGCGCATTGCAATCGCCGAAAGCCCAACATGACCGACCCACGAATCGACTATTTTCAGACGCTCGCGGAGACCTGGGACGCCGAAGAGCCCAGCAGCGAGACGATGACCGCCGGCGTCGCCGCTCGCGCCGAGTTGCTGGCGCTGAGCCCGGGCGAGTCGCTGCTGGAGGTCGGCTGCGGGACGGGGAAGTTGACGGGCTGGCTGGTCGAACAGGTCAGCCCGGGCCGGGTCACCGCCGTCGACTTCGCGCCGGGCATGATCGGCCGTGCCCGCGTCAAGGGCCTCGGGGCCGATTTTCAAATCGGGGACCTCTGCCGGGACCCGCTTCCCGAGCAGGCATACGACGTGGCGCTGTGCTTCCACGTCTTTCCGCATTTCCGCGACCAGCCGGGCGCGGCCCGCAACCTCGCGGCGGCCGTGAAGCCCACCGGTCGACTGATCGTGATGCACCTCGCGTCGGCCGAGCGGATCAACGCCTTCCACGCCCGGCTCGACGGGGCGGTCCACGGCGATGTCATGCCCGTGGCCCGCGAAGAGTGGGGGGAACTGCTGAGCCCGGCGGGCCTGGTGATCGAAGACTACCGCAACGAAGAAGACCTGTTCTTCCTGCGGGCCCGGCGGGGGAGCCGAACATGAGAATTCTGAAGCAGCGGGCCACAGAGACCCAGAGAACGCAGAGGGAGACAATCAGAATGGAGTTTGTTGTTTTTCTCCGCGGCCTTTGCGCCTCTTCGGTTGACTTTTTTCAGAACTTCGGAGTGCGATGGGTTTGAGCATTGAACATTGAACGTTGGGCATTTCCCCTGGAGTTCCCATGAGCGATCTGGTCCGCCTGAGTCTGTCGATCGAAAAGCCGTTGTTCGAAAAGCTCGAAGCCCTCGTGGCTGACAGCGATTATACGAACCGCTCGGAGTTCGTCCGCGACCTGGTCCGCGCACGGCTGGTCGAGCAGCAGTGGGCCGGCCAGGCCGAGGCCCTCGGCGTGGTCCTGCTGCTCTACGACCACCACGCCCGCGGGCTGAGCGGTCGGCTGACGCGCCTCCAACACGACTTCACCGGCGAGGTCCTCGCCACCACCCACCTGCACCTCGACCACCACCACTGCGCCGAAATGATCATGGTCCGAGGTCAGCCCGCCGACATCCGCCGACTCGTCGACCGCATGCACCGCGAAAAAGGCGTCCTCCACGCCGACCTCGCCGTCGGTTCCTCCGGAGAGGAACTGGCCTGAGGTACCGATTGAGCAGGGGGCGACCAAAAAAATATGAAGCAACGTTGCCTTTCGGTGATCGTGTTGCCGATCCATAATACAGCGCTTCCGGCTTGAGGGCACCTTGAAACATTGGATTCACGACATTGCTTGATCTTGTTGCCCGCTGCCTGCGTCACAAAAACCGGCGACTATTTCAGAATATGCACCGATTTTCGTTCCTTGGCAGCAAGCAAAGTCTCGGCGCGATCTCGCAAATCGAATGTTTCAAGGTACCCT
>CAYMAP010000341.1:0-1827 GCA_964388425.1 uncultured Planctomycetaceae bacterium | reverse complement strand
GGCCCACCGGTCCCGCCGGGGTCGAAGAGCAGGGCACGTCCACACCCGGGGCTACCCGACCACATCAAAGCTGGCCGGCGCTGGATTCCCCCGCCCCCGGACTGATACAATCCCCCTTCGCACGCGACGAAGCGAAATGAATTCGTGCAGAACGTCTTTTCTGTTTCCCTGCACCCAGCAACCAGGAAATGGCACCATGGCTGTCCAGACATTTCACGGCATGATCGCCCGGAACAAACGCAACAGCCTTCTGCTGGTGGGACTGTTCGTGGTGTTCTTCATCGGGCTGGGGCTGCTGATCGGCACGGTCTGGGGCGGCGGCGGAGAGCAAGGCTTTCACTTCGGCGTGATGGTCGCGATCTTCACCGGCATCCTGGCGTTCTTCCTGACGATGGCGAGCTGGTACTCCGGCAGCCAGATGCTCATGGGCGTCGCCGGCGCGAAGGAAATCCGCAAGGCCGACGACCCCGAGCTGTTCAACGTCGTCGAGGAGATGACGCTCGCCGGCGGGCTGCCCATGCCGCGGATGTATCTCATCCGCGACACCGCCATGAACGCCTTCGCCACCGGGCGGGACCCGAAGCACGCGTCGGTGGCGATCACGACAGGCCTGCGGAACCGGCTGACCCGCGACGAACTCCAGGGCGTGATGGCCCACGAATTGTCCCACGTCCGCCACTACGACATCCGCTACGCCATGCTCATGGCCGTGCTGGTCGGGACGGTCGTGATCCTCTGCGACCTGTTCCTGCGAAGTCTCTGGTTCGGGGCCGGTCGACGGAGACGCTCCAGCCGGGATTCCGGCGGGGGCGCCCAGGCGATCCTGATGATCGTCGCCATCGTCCTGGCCATCCTTGCCCCGATCCTCGCCAAGATCATCCAGCTCGCCCTGTCCCGCCAGCGTGAGTACCTCGCCGACGCCGGCGCCGTCGAGCTGACCCGCAACCCCGACGGGCTTTCGTCGGCCCTGGCGAAACTCTCGGGCGACACCGAAGTCCTCGAGGCCGCCAACCGCGCCACCGCGCCGCTGTTCATCGTCCAGCCCATCCTCAAGGCCCGCGGACGGGAAGACCGCGGCAGCCTCCTGGCCACCCACCCCCCGATCGGCGAACGGATCAAACGACTCCAGACGCTGGGACAGTAAGGAACCCATGGCCACATACAAACTCAACATCGCCACGCTCGACAACGCCCCGCCCGTGGACAAACTCGCCGAGACCCTCGACGCCTTCGGTCTACCGGAGGACGATCCTTTCGGCGTGCTGACTAGCTCGAGCAGCTCCGCCGCCGCCTTCGCCACCGTCATCCGCCGAGTCACCCAGACCGTCCAGACCCTCGACCCCGCAGGGCCCGACATCACCAGCGCCGCCGTCGAGAAAGTCCACCTCCTGCCGATGGGCCTGTTCCCCAAACGCGGCGTGCTGGAACTCTACGACGGGTCCGCCACCAGCATCGAACAGGTCGCCGAGTTCCTCGCCTCCAGCCTCGCCCTACCCACCGTCGTCAATGCCATTCCGCTGGACATCCCCGCCGCCATCGGAAAACTCCGCGAATCGACCGAAACGTTCCAACTCCGCGGCGTGCGGATCACCGACTACGCTCACAACAGCTATATGCTGGGGACCTACGGCCCGAAATTCCTCGACACCGAGCACGGCATCGAGTTCCTCGCCGAATACGCCGAGTTCGTCCAGACCGCGACGGTCCGCTTCCAGGCACCGGCAGGACGGGTCAACCTGACGCTCTGCCCGACGGCGTTTTTCCGATTCAGCCTCTCCGAAGACGACGACCAGCCCGCCGTCCAAGCCATTCTGCGGAAACTGCTCT
>CAYMAP010000340.1:0-1830 GCA_964388425.1 uncultured Planctomycetaceae bacterium | reverse complement strand
CTCAGCCCCCCGCGCGATGGATCAGGCCGGCCGAAGGGCTTCGGTCCCCGCGCCCCGTTCGCCGGCCGTTGACCCCGCAACGGTCACCGTGGAGGTCGTCTCGGAAGATGTCCCCGCCGGGGAAATTCTCCCTGACCCAATCGCCCCCGCGCAGCGTCCGGCCGGGAACGCCTCCGGAGCGGAAGGAGCGGACCGGTCCGCGTCCAGGCGATCGGAACGAAACGACTGGGACCGCGACTGGCTTGTAGTGCCCGTCGCTGCGGTGGTCGGTCTTGCCGCCATCGGGGTCGTCTGCCTGCTGTTCCTCAAGTCGCGGTAGAGGTCGCAGCGCGGATGCAAGCACCCACTCTCCGGCTTCAGGCAAGCCGCTTACGGCAGGAGGCCTCGGGCTTCGATGCCGTCGACGACCCGTCGGACGGCGAGGTTCATGGCGGCCTCGCGCATGGACAGGCCCTGGTCCTCGGCCAGGGCGTGGACTTCCTCGAAGCGCTCTTTCATGCGGTGCTTCAGTCGGCTGTTGACGGCCGATAGGGTCATCTGCTCGCGCTGGGTCTCCTGGGTGTATTCGAGGTAGCTGACGAAGACGCCGCCGGCGTTGGCGAGGATGTCGGGGACGACGAGCACGCCGCGTTCGTTGAGGATGCCGTCGGCTTCGGGAGTGGTGGGGGCGTTGGCGCCCTCGACGATGAGCTTTGCCTGCACCGCGGACGCGTTGTCTTGGTTCAAGACGCTGCCGGCTGCGGCGGGGACGAGGACGTCGCAGTCGACTTCGAGCATGCCGGCCGGGTCGACGGGCTTCCCGCCGGCAAATTCCGCGACCCCGCCGGTCGAGGCGACGTGCTCGGCGAGGCCGTTGACGTCCAACCCATCGGGGTGGTGGACTCCGCCGGTCAGATCGGCCACGGCGACAACGGGTAGTCCCGCACGGTCGGCTTCCAGGGCGACCACCGCCCCGACGTTGCCGAACCCCTGCACCGCCAGGCGGGTCTTGCCCGGATCGAGCCCGAGCTTCTCCATCGCCGCGAGCATGGCGTAGACCACGCCCTTGCCCGTTGCCTCCCGCCGACCGACGATACCGCCCAGCAGGACCGGCTTGCCCGTGACGAAACAGCCCCGCGTGATGCTCATCCCGTGGGAATAGCTGATGCAGTCGCGGATGTGGCCCATGGATTTCTCGCTCGTGCCCATGTCCGGCGCGGGGACGTAAATCTCCGGCCCGATGTGCCGGACCACCCCGCGAGTGAAACTGCGGATGACCGTTTCGGTGTCCCGGGCGAAACTCGTGCGGGGATCATAGCAGATGCCGCTCTTACCCCCTCCGAACGGCACGCCGATCAGCGCGGTCTTCCAGGTCATTTCCATGGCCAATCCGGTCACCTCGTCGAGGCTGACGCCGGAGGTCATGCGGATGCCGCCCTTCGCCGGGCCGAGCGTGTCGTCGTGGCGGACGACGAAGGCCTTGACGTGAATCGGCCTGCCGCCAGCCAGGAACGGGTGGATGGTGATCTCGATGCGTTCCTTGGGCTCAGCCAGGTGCCGGGTCATGACCTCGTCGAGATCGAGCCGGCGGGCGGTCTGCAGGATATTCCAGCGGGCGGTGGCGAGAATGCCGGTGGGTTGGGCGGACATAGGGGATTCCTTACATTCGAGGAAAGAGTGTGCCGTACGGCTAATACATTCGATAAGCCGACCGTATATCGGCCAAAGGCGCGATGATCAAGAGGAAAACTGCCCGGGCCCTCATGTTCCAGCGTGGACGGTGGGTGCTTCCGTCTCCGCTTGAAGCTTGCAAGGCGAGCATGGATGCTCAGCACGCGCCATGCTCGCCGT
>CAYMAP010000339.1:0-1879 GCA_964388425.1 uncultured Planctomycetaceae bacterium | reverse complement strand
TTTTTTTCCCTCCTGCAAACACGAGATCCATGCCATGATGACCAAACGCAGATACGTGACCACCGGCGAGAACGGTTTTGTCCTCATCGAACGGCCTGTAGCGAGGCCGCGCGGTTTTACTTTAATCGAGCTTCTCGTGGTGATTTCCATCATCGCTCTGCTGGTCAGTATTCTCATGCCCTCGCTGACCAAGGCGAAGGAGCTGGCCAAGGCCGTCACCTGCCAGGCGAATCAGCGCGGGCTGGGAACCGCCATCCAGTTGCATGTAAGCGAGTACGGCGGCCGGCTGCCCTCGTCGGAAACCTGGATCGACGATATCCTGCCGACCCTGGGCGGCAGCCGGCCGGATAACAGCTTCGATTCCCGGCGAGAGAACATGCCCGCCGCGCTGTTCTGCCCCTGCGATGGTGACCCGTTTCCCAAACCGTACATGACCGGCGAGATGGAAGTCACCTCGTACATGGTCAACGGCGCCGAGACGGACTTCGCCATGGGCGGCGGAGCGCCCATTCGCGTCGGGCCTTTCGGCGGTGCTACCAGCCAGGACGACATCCGCTCGACGTCGGCCTGCATGATGCTCGGCGAGACGACCAACTACGGCAAGGTCGTGGACCTCGACCACCCGGCGGTGCAGCAGGCCTTCACCGAGGCCGGGGCGTCGGCCAGCAATGCCCGCACGCGATTCCATCACCGTGCGACCAGCGGCTTTTTCCATGGCGACAAAATGAACGTCTACTACGCCGACGGCCACGGCGAACAATTCGCCGGTCGCCCCGTCGATCCGCTGCCGCCGGGCCAGTGGCCGGGCGGTGCCCTGATGGACCCGGCGATGGCCTTTTTCCCGGGCCTGTCCCTGCCGACCGCCGAGGACGCCCCCGCCTTCTGGGGCCCGCCCTGCACGGAGTGATATCTTTCTATGATCGAAGACACACACAAACGATGGGGACTGTTTCTCGCGTCGGCCTGCGGCGTGGCCGTGCTGGCCGGTCTTGGCCTGGGCTGGCTGTCGAAGTCGCTCGGCTGGGGCTTCAGCGCCCTGGCCTTGCTTTCGGGGCTTGCCGCAGGACTGGTGTCGCTGTCCTTCCGGTGGCCCTCGCCGGGCGAGCGGGTGTCCGTGGGTCTCGCAGCAGCAGGCGTCGGCCTGGCGGTGTTCGCCTGGGGCAGCTATCAGCCCGCCTGGCAAGCCGAGACGGCTGTGTCCGGTGGAGAAGTGGACGACCTGTGCGTCCGCGTAACGGCGATGCGGCTGTGCCACAAGCGGAAGGTCATGGGCGTGTTCGACTTCGCGGACGTCCCCGAGCCGATCGTCGCCGAAGCCCGCCAGAAGGTCCAGGCCATGCCCGCGAAGACGAAATATGAACTGTGCAACCGGACCTTTGCGGACCGCATCAACGCGAACTTTTCCCAGGGCGAGACCGGCGGGGTCATTGCCCGGGCGGCGATCTGGAGTCTGCTGTCGTTGGGCCTGGCCGCCGGACCTGCCCTGCTGAAAGAACGTTTAAATCGCACTGTAAAGACGAAAGTGAGGACACGAACAATGTAACAAAAATGGATCGTCTCAGAAAACGTAGACCTCGAACCCTGCCAGCCATCCTACCCGCGTGAGGAGGACAGCCAGCTTCATCACCAACACGCGTTACAGAACGCGGAAAGGATACAGAACATGAAGATTCACAATCGGATGCAAAGCAAGTTCACTGGAATGGCGGTCGCCCTGGTGGTCGCCCTGGTCTCGGCGGGGACGGCCTCGGCCGACTTCACCGCCGACTGCACGCTCGACGGCTACGTCGCCATGGGCGGCACGGTGTTCAACACCACCAACGACTACCTCCTGCCGGGCTATCCCGACTCGCCGCCGTCCGGCCCGCCGCAGAATATG
>CAYMAP010000338.1:0-1904 GCA_964388425.1 uncultured Planctomycetaceae bacterium | reverse complement strand
GGACGCGTCTTTGCTCGGTGGAATACGTCAGAGTCTCAACAGCAGCTTGCCGGGGTGTTCCAGCAGATCGACGAGATCGTTGACGAATCGCCCGGCGTCGGCTCCGTCGATGAGCCGGTGGTCGTAGCTGAAGCTCAACGGCAGGATCAGGCGGGGGACGATCTGCCCGTCGTCGGTGACGGTCGGCTGTTGCTTCCCTCGCCCGACCAGCAGAATCGCCGACTGGGGGGGATTGATGATCGGCGTGGCGTACTGCCCGCCGACGGCTCCCTGGTTGGAGATCGTGAACGTCCCGCCTCGAAGATCATCGACGGTGTAGTCGTTGTCGCGGACCTTGCCTGCGAGGTCCTTCAGCCCCCGGGCGAGTTGGGCGATGGCCAGGTCGCCGGCGTTGCGCAGGACGGGCACGACCAGCCCGCGATCGCTGTCGACAGCGATGCCGATGCTGAGGTACTCCTTGTAGATTACCTCGCCGGCGTCGAGGTCGAGCGTGGCGTTGACGCGGGGGTGTCGGCGGAGGCATTCGCAGACGGCCTTGATGATGAAGGGCAGCATCGTCAGCTTGATGTCCTCGTCGGCGAGGTCGTTTTTGCGCTGCTGGCGGAAGTCTTCGAGTTCCGTGATGTCCGCAGCGTCGAAGTGCGTCACATGCGGGATCGTCGAGGCCGACCGGGCGAGCGTCTCGGCGATGGTGGCGCGAATCTTCGAGAGCTTCTCCCGACGGACCGGGCCCCAGGCGTCGGCGGTGCCGGAGTCCTGCTGGCCAGACTTCGGCCGTGCGTCGGCGGGGGGGGGCAGGGCGACGGTCTCTTCGCGCCCCGAGTCCGAGAGATTGTGCTTCCGCACGGCGCGGAAGAGGTCGTCCTGTTGAATCCGCCCGCCGCGGCCGGAGCCTTCGACCTGCCGGAGGTCCACCCCGAGCTGCCGGGCCAGCTTCCGCACCGCCGGGCCGGCCGGGATGTCCGCGCCGGGGCGGCGGGACTCAGCCAGGCCCGGTCCGCTCGTTGAGCCGCCCCTCGATGAATCGGGCCGATCTTCGGATTTGGACTTCGACTCCGAATCGGGCCGGGGTTGGGGTTTCGGCTCGGCGGTCGGCTGGGGTTCCTCATCACCCGACGCAGAGTCGGCCTGCTCCGGGGGCGGGGCGGCCTGTTGGCCCTCTCCGACCGAGCGCATCGAGACGATCGGGTCGCCGACCTGGATGGACTGGCCTTCGCTGACGCCGACGGCCTCGACCACGCCGGCGCGGGGGCTGGGCACCTCGACGGTGGCCTTGTCCGTCTCGACCTCCAGCAGGGCCTGCTCAGCCTGGACCGCGTCGCCGACCGAGACCCTGACGCTGACGACCTGCCCGCCCTCGACGCCCTCGCCGAGTTCCGGCAACGGCACGTCCGACGCCCCGCCGGTGGTTTCCGGAGAAGGCTTCCGGCCATCCGCCGCCCTCTCCTGCGGTTGGGGGGCGGGTTCCTGTGCAGGCTCTGGCCGTGCCTGTTGCGGTTCCTCGCCGGCCGGCTCGTCGGTTTCCCGCTCCGCGGTTGCCGGCTCGTCCTGCTGAGAGCCGTCGCCCTTGAGTTTCAGCACGACCTGGCCGGGCTGGACGGTCTGGCCCGGTTCGACGAGTATCTCCTCGACCTGCCCCGCGGCGGAACTCGGCACGGTGACGGTCGCTTTGTCCGTCTCGATCTCCAGGATGTCCTGCTCGTTTTTAACCGATTGGCCGGCCTCGACGAGGACGTTGACCACCTCGGCCGAGTCGATGCCCTCGCCGAGGTCGGGCAGCTTCACTTCCGTAGACATGCACGTCTCCCAAGGTTCAGATCGTGGAATACCCGCAGGACATGATACGTCCGCGAGCCGGCGGACCCAAGGGGAACTTGAGGAAAGCAGGCAACCTGCAACGCGCC
>CAYMAP010000337.1:0-1911 GCA_964388425.1 uncultured Planctomycetaceae bacterium | reverse complement strand
CGGCAGGGCCTTCAACTATAAGCAATTCGATAAGTTACGAATAAGATTGCTTGAGTCCCCCAGACCCCGGCAGTGATCAGGAAGCTGTTGGGGTGCGTTGCTCGGCGTAGCGGAAGGCGGCGTCGACGAGGCCGACGAACATCGGCTGGGGCCGCAGGGGTCGGCTGGTCAGCTCGGGGTGGAACTGGGCGGCGAGGAAGTACGGGTGCATGCCCCCGGGCAGTTCGAGGATCTGCATGATGGGCTGCCTGGGGTGCCGGCCGGAGAAGATCAGCCCGGCGGCGCAGAGGTCCTCGACGACGGCGGGGTCGACTTCGTAGCGGTGGCGGAAGCGCTGGCGGATCTGCGTCGCGCCGTCGAAGAGCTTCGCGGCCAGCGTGTCCGGCTCGATGAGGACGTCCTGTCCGCCGAGCCGCATATTCCCGCCGAGGCCTTCGATTTCTTTCTGCTCGGGCAGGATGTCGATGACGGGCTGGGGGCAGTCGGGCTGGAACTCGGTGCTGTCGGCGCGGTCCATGCCGCAGACGTTGCGGGCGAACTCGATGACCGCCATCTGGAAGCCCAGGCAGATGCCGAGGTACGGCAGCTTCGCGGTGCGTGCGTGGTGGATGCAGGCGATTTTGCCCTCCGTGCCTCGCACCCCGAAGCCCCCGGGCACGATGATGCCGTGGACCTCGGCCAGGGCGTCGGGGGCGGAGGCCTCGCCGAGGTCGGTGGTTTCGATCCACTCGATGTCCACCTCGGCGTCGTTGGCGACGCCGGCGTGTTCGAGGGCCTTGATGATGCTCGCGTAGCTGTCGCGCAGCGCGACGTACTTGCCCGTCACGCCGATGGTGACCTTCCGCCGGGCCTGGCCGATGTGGCGGGTGAACTTGGCCCACTGGGCGGCGTTGCGGGCGTCGGTGGCGAAGTTGACGCGATGGCCCAGCCCGAGAAGCTGGACGACTTCGTTGTCCACGCCGGCTTCGCGCATGTTCTCCGGGAGCAGGTAGATGCTGGACAGGTCGTGCATGCTGAAGACGCGGGGGAGTTTGACGTTGGTGTGAACGGCGAGTTTCTGGCGGACCTTGTCGGTGACGGGTTTCATGCTCCGGCAGGCGACGAGGTGCGGGTGGATGCCGCTTTCCATCAGGCGCTTGATACCGAGCTGGGCGGCCTTGGACTTCTGCTCGCCCAGCGCGGGGGGGTTGAGAATGTACGTCAGGGCCACATGCAGCACGTTGCCGTCGCCCTCCTCGTAGGACAGCTCGCGGAGGGCCTCGATGTAGAAGGCGTTTTCGATGTCGCCGACCGTCCCGCCGACCTCGACGGCCACGACGTCCGCGTCGGTCCGCATCGCCAGCTCGCGCAGGCGGAGCTTGACCTCCCCCGTGACGTGGGGGACCATCTGGACGTCCCGCCCGAGGTATCCGCCCTTGCGTTCGCGGTCGAGGATGGCGCGGTAAATCTGCCCGCTGGTCGTGAAGTTCATCCGCGACAGATCCTGGTCGAGCATCCGCTCGTAGGTGCCCAGGTCCATGTCGCACTCCATGCCGTCGTCGAGGACGAAGACCTCGCCGTGGCGGTACGGGTTGAGCGTCCCGGAGTCGATGTTGAGGTAGCCTTCGAGCTTGATCGGGCTGACGGAGAGGCCTTTGTCCTTGAGCAGTTTGCAGAGAGAGGAGGAGAAAATTCCCTTGCCCAGCCCGCTCATGACGGTGCCGAAGACGGCGACGTATTTGTGTCGGCCGACCTGATACCCCTCGGGCATGGGAGTGAAGAATTCCGTTTCGTCCGTCTTGTCGCTGACCGAACCGAGCAGATCCATTGCGTTGTTCATGGAGGCGGAGTCTAGCATCGCAGGGATGCAGCGACAAGGGGCAGCGTGTTTTTTCCGCGAGCGGCCAGACCAGGCGACTCGAACCCCTCTCC
>CAYMAP010000336.1:0-1913 GCA_964388425.1 uncultured Planctomycetaceae bacterium | reverse complement strand
CATGACATCCGCCCGCCCCGCTGGGTATACTCGCGTTCCATGATCCGCCTTCGCATCATCGAGGGGGCAGAAGCCCCGCTGGCCCGGGACCGCATCGTCCAGGCCCAGGATATCCACCGCCGGAACTTCCCCGGCTGGGAGCACGACGCCGACCGTATTTTTCAATGGCTGCGAGATCCCGTCCAAAGCGGGTGGCGGGCGGTCCTCATTGTCGCCGAGACCGGCCAGGGGCGGGTCAACGGCTTCGCGCTCGTGCTGCACTTTCCCCGGCTGAACATGTCGTTCCTGGACTACCTCGCGGTCCGGCAGGACATCCGCGGGGGCGGGCTGGGCAGCGCCCTCTACGAAGCCGTCCGAGAGTACTGCCTCGACGTCGGCTCGCGAGGGCTGCTGCTCGAAACCGAACCGGACGACCCCGACCTCGTCGACGACCCCGACACCCTCGCCGAAAATTGCAGGCGGCTTCGCTTCTACGAACATTACGGCGTCCGGCCGATCGTCGGCACGGACTACCACCTGCCCCTCGGCGAGCCCCCGACGCACGCCTGGCTGCTCTTCGACGGACTGGGCAAACGCTCCGCCCTGCCCCGCGACGAAGCCCGCCGCGCCGTCCGCACCATCCTCACCACACGCTTCGGCGACCTGACCGAGCCGGCCTACATCCGCCGGGTCGTGCGGTCGATTCGCGACGATCCCGTCACGATCCGACCCCCCAGGTACATCCGCCGACGCACCCCCGCCCCGCCGAAGCCCGGCCGACTCGACACCCGCTACGCCCTCGTCGTCAACCACCAGCACGTCATCCACCATGTCCGGGAGCGAGGCTACGAGGAACGCCCCGCGCGCGTGGGCGCCCTGCTCAAGGCCGTCAACGCCACCGGACTGTTCACCTCCGTCCGGCCCCGCCGCTTCCCCGAGTCCCACATCCACGCCGTCCACGACAAACGCTTCGTGGGGTTCCTCAAACGGCTCTGCAACCAGCTCCCCTCCGGACGCCCCACCTACGCGGACACCTTCCCCCACCGCAGGCCCGGACGCCGGCCCAGACGCATCCACCCCGATCTGCTCGGCTACTACTGCATGGACGCCTTCACCCCCCTCGACGCCGGAGCGTATCGCGCCGCCCGCGCCGCCGTCGACGTCGCGCTGACCGCCGCCGACGAACTCCTCGCCGGCATGCCCCTGGCCTACGCCATGTGCCGACCCCCCGGCCACCACGCCACCGTCGAGGGGTTCGGCGGATTCTGCTACTTCAACAATGCCGCCGTCGCCGCGCAGAAACTCGCCGACCACGGGACCGTCGCCGTTCTCGATATCGACTTCCACCACGGCAACGGCACCCAGGACATCTTCTACCGCCGATCCGACGTGCTGACCCTCAGCCTTCACGGCGACCCGGCCGATGCGTACCCCTACTTCACCGGCTTTGCCGACGAGACCGGCATGGATGACGGACAAGGCGCCAACCGCAACTTCCCACTCCCCGAAGACACCGACGACAAAACCTACCTCGCCACGCTCCGCCGAGCCCTGCGACGCATCAAACGACACCGCCCGGCCTGGCTCGTCGTGAGTCTCGGGCTGGACACCCTCGCGGGCGACCCGACGGGGTTTTTCGCCCTGACCCCCGACGGGCTGGAATCCGTCGGCCGGGCACTGGCGAAACTCCGCATCCCCACCCTCATCGTCCAGGAAGGCGGATACAACCTCCGCAACCTCCGCCGCGGCGTCCAGGCCTTCTTCACCGGCTGGACCGACCCATACAACACATAGCTGTGATCCCGTACGGTGGGCACCGTGTTGCCCACCATGGGTTCTGTTTTCTTCGGCTCAAGCGAAGAAGGAAGCGCCACCACGCCCACCGCCAGGGGCGTGCGGACGAGCAGCCTCATCTGATGCCGCGTAGTCTTCGG
>CAYMAP010000335.1:0-1917 GCA_964388425.1 uncultured Planctomycetaceae bacterium | reverse complement strand
GAGTGACATCCCCAAAACGGTCCTCCCAGCGTGTTCTTGGCAGTTCTGAGGGAGGTGCCCAAAAGGGATGCCTTGGTGAAGGTCGACGTGTAGCACAGCCGTCCCCGGCCTTGAATCGCAGGCATTTCTGGCAGTTCCCAGCCGAGAGCGGCTGAGCTACACCTTTTGAGATACATACGAAGGAGTCAACGATGTCCGGGACGATACGTGGCGTGATTTTCGACATGGACGGGGTGCTGTGCGACAGCGAGCCGTTCATCCGGCAGGCGGCGAAGGAGCATCTGCGCCGGCGGTTCGGGATCGAGGCGAAGGATGAGGACTTCCTGCCGTTCACCGGCATGGGCGAGAACCGCTTCATCGGCGGGGTGGCTGAGAAGTACGGCCACTCGATCGAGCTGCCGGCGGACAAGATAGCGACGTACAAGATTTACCTGGAGTTGATCGCCGGCGTCATGCCGCCGCTGCCGGGCGCGGTGGAGTTCCTCCGTTCGTGCAAGGCCAGCGGGCTGAAGATGGCGGTGGCGTCGGCGGCGGACCGCATGAAGGTTGAGGGGAACCTTCGGCAGTTGGGGTTCGCGGTGGAGGACTTCGACGCGGTGATCACGGGCAGTTGCGTCACGAAGCACAAGCCGGACCCGGAGTGTTTCCTGCTGGCGGCCGAGGCGATGGCGTTGCCGGCCGAGGCGTGCCTGGTGGTCGAGGACGCGGTCTCGGGCTGTCAGGCGGCGAAAGCAGCCGGTGCGCGGTGTCTGGGCATCACGACGAGTTTCTCCGCCGAGACGCTCGGCGAGGCCGGTGCGGACAGCACGGCCCCGGATTTGTCAGCCGTACCGGACGAAGCGCTGGCGTGAGCGTCAACCGAAGAGTGGCGGCAGGAGTTCATTTCGTAAGAGGGAGAGATGTTGGGGCCTCCCTCAGAATTACCCAGAACGAGGTTGTAGGACCATTTTGGGGACGTAACTCTATGATTTGCGTTGAAGAATCGCTCTGATTTTCCGTTTTGTCGACTTTTGAGGGACGCGTCGATGTTGTTCCACGTCCCGGAGAATTGCGTTGAGCGTACCGATTTGGATCGGGGGCATGATTCGGGAGGGTCCCATGGTGCTGCCCGTTGTGGGTTCGCGTAAGGCGGATGTGGCTGCCGACTTGCCGGGTTGGGCGATGACCCAGTTTGCCCGTTGCCTAGAGGAGATCCGGTCCTGAGAGGTCGCGAGGCCATCTCGCAATGCAAGGACCTCGTCGTGGGTCAGATGCAGACGGAGATAACGCGGGCGGTCTTCGGGTGACTCGAAGTGACAGAGGACGGCCTGGCGGATATGGGTTCGCAGTTCATCGAGTGTGTCGGCCTCGGTAAAAATGGACGAACCGAGGGCCTGGTCGGTGTACCCGCCTTCGGGAGATTCCTCGACGAGGAATACCCGTTCCGTCGTGGTGTGACCTCGATTGACATGGGTTGATTATGGCATCAAGCGTGTCGTTTTGAGCAAGCGGATCAGAACTCGGCGTGTCCTGGCGTGCGGGGGTAGGGGATGACGTCGCGGATGTTGGCCATGCCGGTGCAGAACTGGACGCAGCGTTCCAGGCCCAGGCCGAATCCGGCGTGGGGGATCGATCCGAAGCGTCGCAGGTCGGCGTACCAGGCGTAGTCGGCCGGGTCGAGGCCGCATTCGGTCATGCGCGCTTCGAGGACGTCGAGGCGGTCCTCCCGCTGAGAACCGCCGATGATCTCGCCGATCTTGGGCATGAGGACGTCCATGGCGCGGACGGTGGAGCGCCCCTGGCTGTCGGGGTCGTTGACGTACATGTAGAAGGGTTTGATCGAGGCGGGGTAGTCGGTGACGATGACGGGCTTGCCGAAGGTTTCCTCGGTGAGGAAGCGTTCGTGTTCGGTCTGGAGGTCGTTGCCCCAGGCGGGGG
>CAYMAP010000334.1:0-1918 GCA_964388425.1 uncultured Planctomycetaceae bacterium | reverse complement strand
TTTTCGGTGTGCTCGCAGCACTGGGCGTTACTGGGCTCGAACCAGTGACTTCATCCTTGTAAGGGATGCGCTCTAGCCAACTGAGCTAAACGCCCATGTAGATAGATTCAGAGAAGTTAGCCAGTCTGCCCTCAATGTGCGTTTTTGTTCTTCTATCCATTTCATGCAACGTTCCGGGGTTCATTTACAAACGCGTCATCCGTTGTGGCGCAACATTCCACCTGCCCGAAGAAGAGTAACCGAAAGTAAACCGCCCCCAAAGGCAAGTCAAGCGCATATTGGCCGGGTACTTGAGAATTGAGAATTCAAACTGACCGATTTCCACGCTGCGGCGCGGCGAAACGGTCAGTTTGAGTTGAGTAGGATGTCCCCCGATCGAGCCGGACGCAAGGAGTTTTCCTCGTCGCTGACGGGTTCCGCAACAGGCCATTCTTGACCCGGTCGGCAAGTTTCGTACAATGTCGGTCGGCGAATCCCTATCCCCGCCGAGGCGGGTTTCTCAGGCGTTTCAGAAAGGAATTTCCATGAGCATGATCAAAGGCAATGCCGTCATCGGGCAGTCGGGCGGCCCGACCGCCGTCATCAACCAGTCGCTCGTCGGCGTGGTCGAGACCCTCAAGGACTGCAAAAGCATTCCAAAAATCCTCGGAGCCCACCACGGGGTCTCGGGGATCGTGAACAACGACTTCATCGACCTGAAAAAGGTCTCGAAAAAGGACCTCGAACTGATTGCCGGCACGCCGGCCTCGGCGCTGGGCTCCAGCCGGGACAAGCCCGACGAGGCCTACTGCGAGCGGATTTTCAAGGTCTTCGCGAAAAACGACGTCCGCTACTTCTTCTACATCGGCGGGAACGACTCGGCCGACACGGCCCGGATCGTCAACGAGATGGCCTCGAGCACCAGCTACGAGCTGCGCTGCTTCCACGTCCCCAAGACCATCGACAACGACCTGCGCGTCACCGACCACACCCCCGGGTACGGCTCGGCGGCGCGGTTCGTGGCCTCGGCGTTTGCCGGCGAGGACCGCGACAACGCCGCCCTGCCCGGCATCAAAGTTTCCGTCGTCATGGGTCGAAACGCCGGCTGGCTGACCGCGGCGAGCGGCCTTGGGCGGATCGACAATTCCTGCGGGCCTCACCTCGTCTACGTCCCGGAAGTGCCCTTCCACATCGACCGCTTCCTCGACGACGTGCAGAACGCCTACGACAAGCACGGGCGATGCCTGATCGCCGTCTCCGAAGGCATCGCCGACGAGACCCACACCCCCATGGCCGTCAACCTCGCCGAACGGCTGGGCCACAGCGTCGAACGCGACAGCCACGGCAACGTGCAGCTCTCCGGCAGCGGGGCGCTGGGCGACTTCCTCGCCGAGTACATCAAAAAGAACGTCTCCTCGAAGCAGCGCGGCAAGAAGCTCCGCGTCCGGGCCGATACCTACGGCTACCTGCAGCGCAGCTTCGCCGGGTACGCCAGCGAGGTCGACCAGAACGAGGCCCGGCAGTGCGGTCGCAAGGCTGCCGAACTTGCCCTGAAGGGCGACATCGACGGGTCCATTGTCATGAAACGCGCCAAAGGCAACGCCTACAAGATCAGCTACGAACGGGCGGAACTCAAGGACGTTGCCCGCCACACCAAGGACCTGCCCAAGAGCTACATCAACAAGGCGGGCAACCACATCACCGCCGCCTTCGTCAACTACGCCAAACCCATCGTCGGCGACTTGCCGCCCCTGGGCAAACTGTTCTAGAATCGTTCCGCCCCGGGCATGGCGGGGCTGTGAAAAGGATACTCATGACCCACCCGAACATCCTCTTCGCCTTCGCTGACGACTGGGGCCGATACGCCTCGGCCTACGCGCCACAGGAAGGCCCGGCCAGCATCAACCACCTGGTCAGCACGCCGAACTTCGACCGCATC
>CAYMAP010000333.1:0-1946 GCA_964388425.1 uncultured Planctomycetaceae bacterium | reverse complement strand
CGCAGACGAGGCGGCTGAGCCATGTCCTTTCGAGACAGAGCCCGGCCCACCCCCCATCAGCCCGAAAAATAGATTGCATTCCGAACAGGTTCTGGTACGATACGGTGCTTGACCCTTTTGTCCATTCGATGATTCGACGACGAGGTATCCAGCCATGAAGCCCGACATTCATCCGGACTATACCGACGTGGAAGTGACCTGTGCGTGCGGAAACACGTTCAAGACGCGTTCGACGATCAAGAACGACGCGATGCGCGTCGATATCTGCTCGAACTGCCACCCGTTCTACACCGGCAAGCAAAAATTTGTCGACACCGCAGGTCGGGTCGAAAAATTCCAGAAGAAATTCGGCGGCGACTACTTCGCCAAGTCGGCCAAGAAAACCGTCGGTAAAGAACGCAAGTAGCTGCTGTTGCCCCATTACGCCGGAGCCCTCGCGGTACCACCCGCGGTGACTCCGGCATTGTTATGTCCGGACACAAGAACCCTGGTGTCGCTTGGCCGGCCCGGCTGAGGAATAGCGTGGGTGCAAGCACCCACCCTCCAGGTCGTGCAGCTCAGTCGCTCGCTCAGCGGTGAGCGAGTCGAACCGCCCTGGCTGAGGACGCCGTCATTCCCGCGCAGGCGGAACCCACTTGTTGGTATTCTTTCCATTCGCGGTTTGGAATTCGACATTTCCCATGACCCACGCCCCGGACAGCCTGACCGATAAGCTCGACGAACTGGATCGCCGGTTCGAGGAAATCACCGCGCTGATGAACGATCCGGAAGTCGCGCGCAACGGCACGCATATCGTCACGCTGGCCAAGGAGCACGCGGGTTTGTCCCGGGTCGTCGAGCCCTACCGTCGCTACCGCGAGCTGGCAAAGCAGCTCGAGGAAACCACGGAACTGGCGGAGGACACCGACGGCGACCCGGACCTGCGGGAGCTGGCCTCGGCGGAACTGGACGATTTGCGCCAGGCGACCGAGCAGGCCCTCGATGGCGTCAAGGGCCTGCTGGTGATGAGCGACGACCTGGCCGTCGGGTCGGTGCTGATGGAAATCCGCGCCGGGACCGGCGGGGACGAGGCCGCCCTTTTCGCCGGAGACCTGCTGGGCATGTATCGCGCCTACAGCGAACGGATGGGCTGGAAGGTCGAGCTGCTCTCCGCCAGTCCGACGGGACTGGGCGGGTTCAAGGACGTCACGGCGGCCGTGCGCGGCGAGGGCGTCTGGAGCCGGCTCGGCTACGAGGGCGGGGGGCATCGCGTCCAGCGCGTTCCGAAAACCGAAAGCCAGGGGCGCATCCACACCTCCGCCGCCACCGTCGCCGTCCTGCCCGAACCGGAGGACATCGACATCGAGATCGACTGGGACAACGACGTTGTCGAACACACCTCCCGCGCCGGCGGGCCCGGCGGCCAGAACGTCAACAAGGTCGAGTCCGCCATCAAGCTCGAACACAAGGACACGGGCATCACCGTCTCAATGCGCGACGAGCAGAGCCAGCACAAGAACCGCGCCAAGGCCCGGCAGATCATGGCGGCACGATTGTATGAACACTTTCGCACGCAGCAGCAGTCCGCCGAGGCCGCCGCCCGCAAGGAAATGATCGGCTCGGGCGATCGCTCCCAGCGCATCCGGACATACAACTTCCCCCAGAACCGATGCACCGACCACCGCCTCAAAGGCGAGGGACAGGAAGGCGCGAACTTCAACCTCGAACGCATCCTCGCCGGCGGCCTTGACGAACTCATCGATGCCCTCGTCGCCCACGACAAGGCTCAACGGCTGGCGCATCTGTAAGACCCTGTATCAACACGTGGCATGGCCGTCTCGGCCATGCGTTCGACGGGCATCCTGCCTGCCCAGCGGGCCGGTGGCGCAGGGCCAGGATGGCCCTGTGACTGCCCGGCAAGAGGCCGGTGCCACGAAAAAAGAACGGTGTTCATACAGGCTATAAGG
>CAYMAP010000332.1:0-1960 GCA_964388425.1 uncultured Planctomycetaceae bacterium | reverse complement strand
GGTGGCATGGCCGTCGCGCAGCGCGGCCACGTTGGTTGCATTGCACGCCCGGTCACCGGCTCAGGCTTCCCGGACGTCCAGCAGGTGCAGTTCGACGTTGCTTCGCCCGCGAAAGGTGTTGATCTGCGGGCGGACGGCGAGGTCGACCGCCCCTCCTCCTGCGAGCCGGTCGGCCAGGTCGCCCATGCCGAACCCCACCGCCCGCAGCGTCACGCCGTCCTGCTCGATGAGCATGCTGACGGCCTGTCCGTTCCGGCCGATGCGCTTCGGCGGGTTGACGACGCGACAGCCTCGCACCGCCAAGGCCGGCCGGTCGTTGCCCTGCCCGAACGGCGCCATCCGCCCCAGCCGATCGACGACATGGAACCCCAGGGCCGGCAGGGTGGTCTCGGCGTCGAGGTGCAGCACGGGCTGGAGGTGCTCCTCGGCTAGGCGCTGCCTTGCGTGGTCGGCCAGGGCAGCGGCGAAGTCCTCGATTTTCTCCCGCCGGATGCTCAGCCCACCGGCCATCGCATGCCCCCCGCAGCCGACCAGATGCTCCCGGCAGGCGTGGAGGGCCTCGGCGAGGTCGTAGCCGGGAATGCTCCGCCCCGAGCCCTGCCCCGTCCCGTCGCCGTTCAGGGCGATCAGAACCGTCGGGCGGTGGTAGCGTTCGACCAGCTTCGACGCCACGATGCCGATCACCCCGCCGTGCCAGTTCTCGCTGGCCAGCACGATGGCCCGGCAGTCGGGGAGGTCGCAGCCGGCCTGTTCGGCCAGGGCGCAGGCCTCGGCGGTGATGTCGCGCTGGACGGCCTGTCGCTGGGTGTTTTTCTTCGCGAGGTCCTCGGCGATGGCATGGGCGCGGGCCGGGTCGGCGGTGGTCAGCAGTTCCAGGGCGTCCTCGGCGTGGCCCATGCGACCGGCGGCGTTGAGGCGGGGCGCGAGGACGAACCCGACGTGGTAGGCGTCGAGCGATTCGCCGTCCAGGCCGGCCGCACCCAGCAGAGCGCGGAGCCCGACGTGCCTCGTCGCGGGCAGTCCCCGCAGCCCATAGGTCGCCAGGATGCGGTTCTCGCCCAGCAGGGGCACGACGTCGGCGATCGTCCCCAGGGCCGCCAGGCACGTCGCCTCCAGCAGGACCTGCTTGAGTTCCTCGTCGACGCGCCGGGCCCGGCCGACCTCGCGCGCGACCTGCCAGGCGAGCTTCATCGCCACCCCCGCGCCGCAGAGGTCCGGGTTCGGGTAGTCGCCCAGCGCGGGGTGAACAACGGCGGCGACGTCGGGCAACTTCTCGGGCAGGGCGTGGTGGTCGGTGACGATCACGTCGGCCCGCCCGCCCGCGGCCGCGAGGACCTCTCGCGCACCGATGCCGCAGTCGACCGTGACGAGCAGATCGGTTCCCTCGGCCAGGAGGCTTTCCAACGCCTCGGCGTTGACGCCGTAGCCCTCCTCGATGCGGTGGGGGACGTACAGGCGGGGGATCGCCCCGACGTGTCGGAGGATGCGGTGCAGAATCGCCGAGCCGGTCATGCCATCGACGTCGTAGTCGCCGTAGATCGCGACGGACTCGCCTTCGTCGACGGCACGGGCGATGCGCCTGGCGGCGGCGGCGCAGCCGACCAGCTCCGTCGGGTCGTGGAGGTCGGTGAACTTCGGCGCCAGAAACGCCCGGGCCAGGTCCGGGTCGCCCAGTCCGCGGTTGAGCAGTACCTGCCCGACCAGTTCGCTCGTCCGAAGCTGCCGGGCCAGGTCCGCCGCGAGCGGATGGGGATCGGCGATCTCCCACCGCCGAAGGTCGGGCTTCCATGCTGTACTTCTCATGCGACGTCCTCGTCAGGGGTATTGTACTCGCACCGTGGTCTCGCGCCCACGGCTATTCTGTGAATGAGTCAGAGAGCCAGTCGTGGGGACGGCCACTTGTTGCCGGAGCAATCCTCAGCCGGGTCGGCAGAGCCACACGTTAGAGGGCACCTTGAAA
>CAYMAP010000331.1:0-2052 GCA_964388425.1 uncultured Planctomycetaceae bacterium | reverse complement strand
CGTTCCGTCGACTTTTGAGGGGCGCATCAAAACAGCACGAACAAGACAAAGCAAAATCATTTCCGTCGCAACGGGGAGAACCCATGTCCTTCCGCGCGCGTTCGACTCGGTTCTTCACTGTACCTCCCCGGTAGCGCGGACGAAAGCGGGTTCTGCACAAATTCCCACGGCCTTGGCACATCGTCATGTAATTCAGTAGACTGCATCCCGTTTGTATGAACACCGTTCGTTTTCGTGGCACCGGCATCTTGCCGGGCAGTTGCAGGGCCATCCCGGCCCTGCGCCGCCGGCCCGCTGGGCGGGCAGGATGCCCGTGGAACGCATGAACGAGACGGCCATGCCACGTTTCCACACAGGTTCTGAGTTCTTCACGTCGCCAAGCCGTCGGAAAGGAACCGTTTCATGCCCCCGCCGGATCGTCCGAACGTCCCGATTCTCCTGAGCGACCAACTCCGCCGGCCCGGCCAAGATTCACGGCACCGAAACGCTCCCCACCCGCTATGGACCTCGCCGACTCGTTGGGCGATAATCCAGCCATGGCCGATTTCGATCAGGACCGGGAGCATTTCACCCGAACTCACGACACCGTCGTCGGGCAGGTCGCCCGCCGGATCGTCGGGCAGACCGGCGTGGTCGAGCAGGTCCTCTGCTGCCTGCTGGCTGGGGGGCATGGACTGCTGGAGGGCCTGCCCGGCCTGGCCAAGACGCTCATCGTCCGCACCCTCGCCGAAACCCTGCATCTGGACTTCACCCGAATCCAGTTCACCCCCGACCTCATGCCGACCGACATCACCGGTTCGGACATTCTCGTAACCGAAGCGGACGGTCGGCAGGTCATCAGCTACCGCCGGGGACCGATTTTCGCCCACCTGGTCCTGGCCGACGAGATCAACCGGGCCACGCCCAAGACCCAGTCGGCCCTGCTGGAGGCGATGCAGGAGCGGACCGTTTCGGCCGGTGGGCAAACCCGGGCCCTGCCGACCCCCGGGGCCGTCCTGGCCACCCAGAACCCCATCGAAATGGAGGGCACCTTCCCCCTGCCCGAGGCCCAGCTCGACCGGTTCCTGCTGAAAATCAACGTTTCCCGCCCAAGCCCTGCTGACCTGGAGACCATCCTCCAGCAGACCACAGGCCCCTCGCCCAACCCCGTCCAGCCCGTCGCCGGCGGGGAGGACATCCTCCGCATGCAGCGGACCGTCCGGGCCGTGGCGTGCGCTTCGCACCTCCTCAGATACATCGCCCGGCTGATCGAGGCGACCCACCCGCAATCGGACCTCGCGCCCGATCTCGTTCGCCGATACGTCCGCTACGGCTCCAGCCCGCGGGGCGCCCAGGCCGTCCTGCTGGCCGCGAAGGTCGCCGCCCTCCGCGCCGGCCGACCCCACGTCGCCGCCGAGGACGTCCGCGCCGTCGCGCGATCGGCCCTGCGGCATCGGCTGGTGCTGAACTTCGACGCCCGGGCCGACAACCGCCAACCCGATGCCATTGTCGACGATGCCCTCCAGACCATCGATGCAAACACCCCGTAACGCCGAAGGGCGACACGTTGCTCTGTCGGAAATTGAAATTTCGGATTCAAAGACAGCAGAAACCCTCAGACAGATTGCGTGCTGTTTCCAATCCGCAATCCAAAATCCGCAATCCGTAATGAACCGCCCTTCCAACGGCTCCTGCCTGGGGGTAGAATACACCGCAGGACGATCAGAAACGTATGAACGCGGAACCGACTGCCATGCTTGCACTCTCGCACATCCTCGCCTGGACGCCCGGCTGGGGCGAAATCGTCGTCATCCTCATCCTCGTCCTGCTGCTGTTCGGTGGGAAGAAAATCCCCGAACTCGCCCGAGGCCTCGCACGCGGCCTGAAGTCCTTCAAACGCGAAATGAGCGACATCGAGGATTCCATGGACTCCGGCGACAAGCCGAACCACGTCGAGACGCCCCCCCCCGGCGAACTGCCCTCGCGGGACGACGCCGAGAACGAGACGGATCCCTCCACGAACAAGCAGGCGTAGTGGGCGAGGCTCCGCGGATTGCGAGCGGTGCCTTATAG
>CAYMAP010000330.1:0-2059 GCA_964388425.1 uncultured Planctomycetaceae bacterium | reverse complement strand
CGATGAGGTTCACATCCTCAACCGGGTGATCCGCTTCGGGCAGGCCGGCCTGCCCACCGCCATCACCTCCAATGGACGCGACGTGCTTGCCGGGCCGATCCAGCTCCGCATGACGCAAGGGCGGGAGGTCCTCTCCGCGACAGGCCCGGCCGGGGAAGTGACGCAGACCCGCAACAGCCGCTGCACCCGCCAGGCCAGCGGATCGCTTGGCCCCTGCACACTCGAGACGAAGACCACCGTGGACTTCGACGGACGCGTGATGGTCGAAGCGACGATCACGCCGCAGGAAGACCTGACCATTGATGATTTCTCGCTGGTTGTCCCCTATGTCGCCGCCTCAGACGATTACATGATGGGAATGGGATTCCGCGGCGGGTATCGGCCCGAGCAGTGGGGCTGGGCGTGGGATCCCGAGCGGCAGCACAATGAAGTCTGGATCGGCTCGCCCGAATCGGGCATGCAGGTCCAATTGACCCCGCCGCTGCGCTACTGGGAGGCCAACTGGCGTGACGGCCGGGAAAAGCACAACCCCTGGTTCAACGGCGGCGGGGGCGGGGCGGTCCTTGCCGAGCAGGACGGCGCGTTCGTATTGCGTACCTTTACCGGCCCGCGGACGCTGCCAAAGGGCCAGCCGGTAACCTACCGCTTCCGGCTGTTGGTCACGCCCTTCCGACCGTTCAGGCCCGACTGGGAAAACTGGCTCGGCGAGAACGTCGCCGGCAAACACCACGGCACGTGGGAAAATCCGTGGATCAACTATCCCTTCCTGACGATCGACAAGCTCGCCGGATTCATCAAGGAGCAGCGCGATGCGGGCAATTGGGTCGAGATATACTACACCTCTCACCAACTTGCCAGCCGGGCCCCTGAACTCTGGGCCCTGCGAAGCCTCGGCGGTGAGATCGTCCGCGATGACTTCGCCGAGCTGTACTACGGCGACGAGTCGTGGACCAGCAAGGCCGGCGGCGGGCACGTCTGGTTGCGGGAACACCTGGTGGAAGACTACGTGCCGGGCTGGCGGCAGCCGCTGCCCTTCGAGGAAATTGACCACTCCATCGCACTGCGCCCCAACAGCCGATGGAGCAACTACTGGCTGGAGGGCATTGCCTTCCTCATGCGAGAGATCGGCCTGGAAGGGGTGTATCTTGACGGCGTGGGCCATGAGGGCATCGTCGCCCGCCGCGCCTGGCGGGTCATGAAGCAGCGTAACCCCAAAGCGACGGTCCGCCTGCACGCCGGCAACGGATACGACTGGTCTGCCAATCGGGTTTCTTCCATGAACCGGGAGATGGACCTGCTGCCCTATATCGACAAGCTCTGGTGCGGGGAAGGGTTCGACTACAACCGCTCGCCGGACTATTACATGACCGAGATGACCGGCATCCCCTTCGGTACCTCCAGTACGATGCTGGAATACAACTCCGGGGGCAACCCATGGATGGGCATGCTCTATGCGTTCCAGCCGGCCCCGTGGCACGGTTGCTCGAAGTCCCTGCGGGAGTTCGTCCTGAAGCACGATCTGCCCGCAGCGGAAATGCTCGGCTACTGGTCCGATCGCTGCCCCGTCAGCACCGGCGAGAAGAACATACCGGCTACGGCCTACGTTCTCAAAGACCGGGCCCTGATCGCCCTGGCAAGCTGGAAAGGCGGCGAGAACAAGGTCCGCCTGAACATCGACGCCGAGAAGCTGCCCTTCGACCCGAAGGGCTATGTCCTGCGGGCTGAGGCCATCGAGAAGTACCAGCCCGCCCGGACATTTCAACTCGACGAGCCGATCCCGGTGGACTATCGTAAAGGCTGGCTGCTGATGCTCGTCCCGGCCGATGCGCAGGGCGAAACACACCATACACGGAAAGAAAAGCACATTGAGTGATGCGCCCCTCAAAAGTCGACGGAACGAAAAAGCTGGGCGATTCGTCAACGCAAAGAATAGAGTTACATCCCCAAAACGGTCCTCCCAGCGTGTTCTTGGCAGTTCTGAGGGAGGCGTCTTTTTAGAGAAAGAAGATGCGCCCCTCAAAAGTCGACGGAACGAAAAAGCAGGGCGATTCGTCAACGC
>CAYMAP010000329.1:0-2070 GCA_964388425.1 uncultured Planctomycetaceae bacterium | reverse complement strand
ATGACGAATTGAGGGCACCTTGAAAAATTCACTTTTCGGCCTCGCTGGTCTTTTCACTCCCTGGCGGCATCGCAAAAAACGGCGGAATATGAGCCCATATGCACCATTTTTTGCTCTTTGCCAGAAAGCGAAAATCCTACGCGATACCCGAATTTGAATTTTTCAAAGTACCCTTGAGACAACCTATCGCGCGTGAGTGAGAAAAAAGAGCCGTCTCCCTCACGCTAAATCGGAATCCAACGGTTGGGTTCCAGAATTATTGTGCAACAGGCTCAACACTTAAGTATTTGCCTAACAAAGAATTGCCCCGGTAGCTCAGCAGGATAGAGCATCGGTTTCCTAAACCGAAGGTCGTGGGTTCGAATCCCGCCCGGGGTAGTCGGGTTGTGCCGTCTCGCACGGGGGTCAGGTTACCGTCAGTTCGATGACGGAAACCGGGGTATCGGGTTCGGCGACGGGCAGTTCGAGATACAGCTCGTCGCGTGCCATTGGGGCTTGGGGTCGACTGCCATCGAGGCTGTTTTTTTTCGTGTTCGGTCGAGGGTCTCGGCGGAGGAATTCGGAGTGAACGTCGGCGAAGGAGCAGATCGTCTGCGATGGGCGCGCCCTTGTCAAGACGACAGGTTTCGCGGCGGGTCCATGTCGTTGCCGGGGGCGCCCGTTGTCATGGTCGGCGGGTGGTTTTGTCCGCGGGTCAGATCCGACGTGGTCCGGACAGTTCGACGAGTTCGAGGCCGGGGACGAAGCGGACGGCCTGGCGGGCGGCATCGGCGAGATGGCCGGGCGCCATCGCGCAGTGATGGATGAAGGGGCCCTCGATGAGTGCCCGTTCCCAGCGGGGCCAGTCGTCGACCTGCATCCAGAGGTAGTTGTTGAGCGTCTCCGGGCCGGGCACGGAGTGGCCCTGCCCGACGGCGAGTTGGTAGTTGCCCGTCTCCCCGTCGAACCGCAGGACGGTCAGCGGTCCGTCCTGGAGGCGGAAGTGGGTCATGCCGGACATCTGGCCAGGGAGGATCCAGTGCTTGCCCAGCCGGGGGGTGACCTCCGGGTGGGCCTGGCTGAGCGGTGCCCCGCAGTGCCAGAGCAGCACGGCGTTGTCGTTGTCGGGATGGCGGACGGTGAACTCGGTCAGGAAGGTCGGTGCGTTCGTGCCGGTGGCGCGTCGCAGCATCAGGGCGCTGAGTGCGCCGTGAATGTCGGTTTCGGCGGCGTAGGGGAGGGTTTCGGAGATCAGGCTCGAGGCCAGCGACCCGTAGGCACCCAGGGCGTTGAGGAGGGACGGGAAGGTTTTGACGGCCAGGGCGTCGAGGCCGAGGTCTTCAGCCAAAGCCAGCGCCTGGTCCCGCATGGCCAGGATGCGCACGAGCGCCCCGTCGTCGAGGTCTTCGATTCGGAGGGTTTCGCGGAGTCGGGCAGCTTCGTCGCGGTAGCCGGCTTCGCCCCGACGGGCGCGGTCGTGGAGGTGTTCGATAAACTCAGCCATGTCGATCGGCAGGACCTCGACGCCGAAGCGTTCGAGCAGTTCGCTTTCGTTGACGATGGTGGTCCAGAAGAAGTCGATGCGTTGGCCGATCTGTCCGATGCGTCTGCGGCCGCGCAGGACGTCCGCCATCGCGACGCCTCGGAGAAAGGCGTCGAGCCCCTCGCGGAAACGCGGTTCGTCAGGTGAGCAGTTTTCGATGTAGGAAAACGGCACGCCGAGCTTGACGAGGACCTTGCTGGAAGCGAAGAGTCCGCAGAGCGTGTCGCGCAGTCTCGTGCCGTCGGGTTCGGGTGCGTCGTCGCGCGGTCCCCAGAGCAGGACCGGAAGGCCAAGCCGACGTCCGATCATGCCTACCGCGCCCTCCGTGCCGAAGTTGCAGTGCGGCAGAAAGAGGCAGTCCACGCCGGCACGGCGAAAGTGCTCGGCGACCGGCTCGACGTGGGCCTGGTCACGGACCAGCCCGTCCGGCAGGACCTTGTCGAGGTCCACGTACCGCACGCCCCACTGGTCCAGCAGGGTCTGAAGGTGCTGCTTTTGGGCACCTTGAAAAATTCACTTTTCGGCCTCGCTGGTCTTTTCGCTCCCTG
>CAYMAP010000328.1:0-2072 GCA_964388425.1 uncultured Planctomycetaceae bacterium | reverse complement strand
CAGGGCCGAAGGCCCGAGACAGCAATAGCCCCCGGCGCCAGCCGGGGGTAACGTCTTTCAGGGCTGAAGGCCCGAGACAGCAAGAGTCCCCGTCGGCCTCGCTGAGAACCCCGTGGCGAGGGTTACGATCCGCCGGAATTTTTTGACCCGCCGCCATCGGACTTATTGTTGGAGTCGCCGCCGGAGGTGTTTTTCTTCCGCCGGCGTCGGCGTCGGTTTTTGCTTTTGTTCTTCGAGCCGCCATCGGGGCTGGAGGATTTATCACCACCGGACTTGCCCCGGCTGCGTCCCTTGCCGCCTCGCCTGCGCCTGCGGGAGGAAGATTTTTCATCGCCGGATTGCTTCTGGCCGCCGCCGGAGGAGGCTTTGTCCTCGTCGGACTTCTCTTGCGACGCGGTTGGTTTGTTCGTGCCGTCGTGGGTGAGGGTGGCGTCGACGGCGATGGCGGCCTCTTTGCGGCGGGCGGCGGCGTGGTCGGCGTTGGCCTGCTTGCGTTGCTGCTCGTCGGGCGGCTGGACGTCGTGCTCGGTGATCTCCTCGACGCCGACGGTCTGGATCGTGCCGTCCGGCAGACGCAGCTGGACCAGTTGTGTGATGATCTGCGTATTGTGGACCTGCCCGAGGTACGTCGCGGTGCGGACCCAGGTGTTGCGTTTGGGCAGATTCTTGCGGAGGTCTTTGTAGCATTTGTCCTCGTAGCGGAGGCAGCACATCAGTCGGCCGCACCGGCCTGAGATTTTCGCCGGGTCGAGGGTGGCCTTTTGCTGCTTGGCCATACGCATCGAGACGGGCTTGAGGTCTTTGATGAACTGTCTGCAGCAGCAGTGCTGGCCGCACCGTTCGTAGTCGCCCACCAGCCGGGCCTCGTCGCGTGCGCCGACCTGTCGCATTTCGATGCGCGTGCGGAACTCGCTGGCCAGGTCGCGGACGAGCTCGCGGAAGTCGACGCGCGACTCGGCGGTGAAGTAAAAGATGATTCGCTCGCCGCCGAGGGTGTGCTCGACGGTCACCAGGCGCATGGGCAGCTTGCGTTCGGCGATGCGTTTGCGGCAGAAGCGACCGGCCTCGTGTGCGGTCGATTCGAGATGGCGGTGGTCGATGAGGTCCTGCGAGTTGGCCAGCCGCAGCACCCGGCCGTTGCGGGGGAAGGGGTAATCCTTGCCGCATTCGTGGATGTACTCGTCGAGCTTGCCGATGGAGATTGTCCGCGGCTGATGTTCGCCCTGGCCGTCGCGGTCGACCGGCGCGACGACCTGGGCCAGTTCCACGCCGCGCTCGGATCGCACTACGAGCTTCGTGCCGGGCGTGGGCTGGACCTTGAGGCTGTGGCGGAACTCGCCGATCTGGTGCATCGCACCGTAGCGGACCACGACGGTCTGCTTGCGGGACTCTCCGCCGTCGGACTTGTTCGAGGAATCGCCCTCAGGGCCAGCCGGGCGGTCGTCCGGCCGGGCCGGTTGCGATGGCTCCGCGGGCGGGGTGGGCTGTTCGGCGGGGGCAGGGCAGGGGGCGGAGTTCTCCTGAGGCGAGCGGGGCTCGTCGGGCCCGGCAGGGTCGGCCGGTTCGGTCATGACAGACTCCATCGTTCAGTCGCGGCGGCCCGCGGGAAAGCAGGTTTCACGTCTCCGGTCCGTCGCCGGAGGCCGAACGCCAGAACACTGGCAGGCGGGCCTCACCCGCAGACGCTCTCGCGCCCGCAGCAGCGACCAGCCGAGGCGAGTATACCGCCCGGGCTTGGCGGGGGCCAGACATTTCCCTGACCAGTCGGGCTACCTTGTTGTGGCGGCGAGAGATAAAACCCTTGCAAACCGTTTGGTGGCCAGTCTATAATCCGCGTTGGTATTGTTTACTGGGAATCCCGCGAGACGACATGGATCAGAGAACCTCCGCATTGCCGCAACCCCGCCGGGCCGGGTGGCAGTGGCCTGTCATTGGCCTGCTGACCGGCGTGGCCGCTGCGCTGGTGGTGGTGCTGGGCGCGTCGGCCTGGGCGCAGGAAGCACCCTTGGCGCCGATTGACCAGCGCGGGGGCCATGTCCAGGTCGTCGCGGGACAGATTTCCGACAAAACTT
>CAYMAP010000327.1:0-2106 GCA_964388425.1 uncultured Planctomycetaceae bacterium | reverse complement strand
CGTCCCCCAAAGGGTCCTACAACCGCGTCCTGGGTAGTTCTGAGGGAATCGCCATAAGGGTACCTTGAAACATTCGATTTGCGAGATCGCGCCGAGACTTTGCTTGCTGCCAAGGAACGAAAATCGGTGCATATTCTGAAATATTCGCCGGTTTTTGTGACGCAGGCAGCGGGCAACAAGATCAAGCAATGTCGTGAATCCAATGTTTCAAGGTGCCCATAATAGGATTATTCAAGGAACGCAACGTTTTGGTGGACGGTTACCCCCAGGCGGTTTCCGGCACGCCCGAGGCAGGCGTGCAATCCGTCAGTGTCCTGCCTCCGGCCGTCACTCCCTGACGTGTCCGCTGCCGGTGACGATCCATTTGGTCGTGGTGAGGTCCTCGGCCCCCATGGGTCCGCGGGCGTGGAGTTTGTCCGTGCTGATGCCGATCTCCGCGCCCAGGCCGTACTCGCCCCCGTCGCTGAATCGGGTCGAGGCGTTGACCATGACGCTGGCGGAGTCGACGGCGGCGGTGAATCGCTCGGCCGCTTCGAGGTTGTCGGTGACGATCGCGTCCGTGTGCCCGCTGCCGAAGGTGTTGATGTGTCCGATGGCCTCCTCGATGTCGGCCACGACGCGGACGGCGAGGATGAGGTCTAGGTACTCCGTCCGCCAGTCGAGTTCGTTTGCCTGCGTGCAGGGGCCGATCTGGTGTTTGGCCAGAATTGCGGCAGCGGGGGTGTCTACGCGGAGTTCGACCCCGGCGACGAGGAATTTCTTCGCCAGGTCCGGCAGCAGGGCCGGCGCGATAGCCTCGTCGACCAGGAGGGTTTCCATGGCGTTGCAGACGCCGGGGCGCTGGCACTTGGCGTTGAGGGCGATGGCTTCGGCGAGGCGGAGGTCGGCGTCGCGGTGGGCGTAGACGTGGCATATGCCGTCGTAGTGCTTGATGACGGGGATCGTTGCGGCCTGGGTGACGGCGCGGATCAGCCCCTCCCCGCCGCGGGGGATGATGACGTCGATCAATCCCTCCGCCGTCGCCAGGGCCGGGACCAAATCCCGGTCGGTGCTCTCCAGGACAGTGATGGCGCGGGTGGGCAGGTTCGCGCGGGTGAGTCCTTCGCGGAGGGCGGCGGCGATGGCGAGGTTCGAGTGGATCGCTTCCTTGCCCCCGCGGAGAATGCACGCATTGCCGCTTTTGAGGCAGAGTCCGCCGGCGTCGGCGGTGACGTTGGGGCGACTCTCGAAGATGATGCCGACCACGCCGATCGGGACTCGCCGTTTCTCGATCCGCAGCCCGTTGGGTCGGTTGTACCCGGCGAGGGTCTGCCCGACGGGATCGGGCTGGGCGGCGATGGCCTCCAGGGCCGAGGCTATCTTGTCGATGCGTTTGCCGTCCAGTCGGAGTCGGTCTTGCATCGCCTCGTTGAGACCGAACTCCTCGCTACGTTCGAGGTCTTGGGCGTTGGCGGTCTGGAGGGCGTCGGCGGAATCGCGAACGGCGGCAGCGGCGGCGAGGAGGGCGTCGTCGCGCTGGGCTCCGCGGGTTGTGGCCAGAGCGGCAGCGGCCTGGCGTGCGGTAGTGGCGAGTTGGCGGATGGTGTCCGTGGCGTTCATGGGATCTCCCGGAATGGACCAGGGCGAAACCAGCTTCTGCTGGGCCTGCGACAGGATGAAGTATACATCGTCGGGGCGGTTTGTTGCTACCGCGCCGGGCCGACCTGCCGGCGTTTGAGGCGGAGTTTCAGTTCCGGGGGCTGCCGGGTCAGCGACAGTCCCGTGCCCTCACGGAAGCGGACCTTGACCTGCTTGCCCGGAAGCCAACTGTCGTCGCCCGGTTTGGGGCGGTCGTTGTTGGTCAGTTCGACGTAGGCGACGATGTTCTCTTCCTTGAGGTTTTCCGTCGGGCCGCTGACGCTCAGTTCGATCCGCCAGTCGTCGAGGTTCTGGCGGTCGAGGGCGAACTCGGTCCACATCGCCGGGGCGGCGGACAGGCCGGTCTCGGCCCATTCAGGGGGGGTGAGGATTTTGACGCTGACCTGGATATGCCTGACGCTCGTGGTGCGTTTGACGCGGACCTCGAAGGTGACGGTGGACGGTTCGGGGCGGACCTCGATGCCGTCG
>CAYMAP010000326.1:0-2161 GCA_964388425.1 uncultured Planctomycetaceae bacterium | reverse complement strand
ACATCAGAGCGATTCGTCAACGAAAACAATCGAGTTACGCCCCCCAAAGGGTCCTGCAACAGCGTCCTTGGCAGTTCTGAGGGAATCGCCAAGTTTGGCGGTGGGCGCTTCGGCCTTCGCATGACGATTGACCTGACGGGCATCACCCGCACTGTTTCTCACCGTCGGCCGAGCAGTTTCCAGCCGATCGGCAGGAGCAAGGCGGCGGCGAGGATTTTGAGAACCGCACCGGGCAGGAAGAGCACCTGGGCCGATAGTGCCCGGGCCGGTCCCAGCAGCACCGCCAGCCAGACCGCCCCGAGACCGAGGATCAGCACCGTACCCAGCGACATCGCGGCGACGGTGGTCAAGAACCTTCGGTCCCAGCCTCGGCGGGCGAGGGTTCCCACGGTCCATGCCGCAGCGAGGAAGCCGGCGAGGTACCCGCCTGTCGGGCCGGCCATGTACGCCAGTCCGCCGCCGCGGGCGAAGACCGGCAGGCCGGCTGCGCCCTGCAGCAGGTAGAGCCCGACCGTCGCCGACCCCAGCCGAGGACCCAGCAGGGCGCCCAGCAGCAGGACCGCGAAGGTCTGTCCCGTCACCGGGACGGCCGGGAAGAAAGGCAGGGTGAAACTCACCCTCGCCGAAACCGCCAGCAGGACCGAACCCGCCACAGCCAGCGTCACGTTGTACGCCCACGCCCCGACGCGATCGTTCGGGCGGAACAGGTCGGCTGCCGTCATATCTGCTGTTGCCATCGAAATCTCCTCAGTTGGGTCGCGGACAGTGTACAGATTCCAGGAGGGGTTCTCAATCCCCTCCTGGCACCGCAGAGCCAAATAGTCACATAGGCTGGCCCCCTCCAAGAGTCCGCCGCCCGCGGCGTTACGACCGGGCGAGGTCGAGTTCCTCGACGGTCCTCTCACAGCATCGCTGCCAGGAAAACCCCTCCGCTCGTTTTCTGCGGTGTTTTGACCGTTGTTCGCGTGCGGCGAGCGGAAGACTTCGGATCGTTTGCATCCGTTTGACGAGCATGTCGATCCCGCCGGGCGGGTAGTACATGGCAGCGTCGGCGAAGAATTCCGGCATGGGCGGCAAGTCGGTCGCGATGACCTCGCAACCGGCGCTGAGGGCTTCGAGGGCGACGTTGGGGCACGCTTCAAGCCGGCTGGTCATCAGCAGACCGAGCGTGCGGGCGTAGCAGAAAGCAAGCTCCTCACGGGGCAACTGGCCGAGAAAATGCACCCGGCCGACCAGGCCCAGGCGTTCGGCAAGATCGGCAAGATATCGACGGTATCCCAGGCCGTACACATCCCCACCGGCGACGAGGAGGTGTTCGTCGCAGTCTTGACGAACGCGATCCGCAAGGGCTGCGACGGCGTCCTCCAGTCCGCGATAGGCAACCAGGGATCCCACGGCCAGCCAGGACTTGCCCTCGACCCCCTCGGGGAGCGAAGTCGGCCGACGGTGCTTAGGCCCGGGCGGAGCAGGATCCACGCCGTGTGGAACCATGCCTATGCGTTCGGCCGGAAGATCCCAACGGGTGGTGAGCAGCCGACGGACGTATCCGGAAACGGCGATGATCCGGTCGGCGCGACGACAGGCCCGGCGAGCCCGGTGGGCCCGGGCCAGATTCCGCAAGGCCGCCCCGAACCGGTTGCGCCCGACGGGCGCGACGATCGGCTCGACGTTGCGGACCATCACCACCACAGGCGCGTCGCAACGACCGGGATGGGCGGCGTTGGGGACGAACACGACGTCCGGCCGAAGATTGCGCAGCCGGCGAGGGAGGTCCCCGCTGCCAAGACGACCCGCATGGAAACCTCGGGCGTCAAGTCCTGCCAGGTCCGGCTGCTTCAACGCCGGGAAGGGCAGGAACAATTCCAGCAACGCGATGGCAGAATGCTCCCGCAGCCGGGGCACGAGAGAGCGAAGGGTCTTGCTCGCTCCGCCGCTGAGCCCTCCGCCGGACAGAAACGCCACCGCCAATCGCATGGGTCTGGCCTCAGACATAAGCGCCCTGTTTGACGGCGAATCGGGCAACTGTCTCGACCCCGGTCCGCGGGGCAGGACGAGTCTGCCTCTTCCGGTCGACGCAGGGGGCAGAACCCCCCAGAACGTGTATAGAAGACGCCTCCCTCAGAACTGCCAAGAACACGCTGGGAGGACCATTTTGGGGATG
>CAYMAP010000325.1:0-2162 GCA_964388425.1 uncultured Planctomycetaceae bacterium | reverse complement strand
GAGTTACATCCCCAAAATCCCCAAAACGGTCCTCCCAGCGTGTTCTTGGCAGTTCCGAGGGAGGCGTCTTTATACAGGTTCTCAGAGCCAACGGCTCAGGAGTCCATGTGTTCGGCGGCCTGCTGGAAGGCGGATTCGGCGGCGCGGACGGTGGCGCGGATGTCGTTGGCGTCGTGGGCGAGGGAGACGAACCAGCTCTCGTAGGGGCTGGGCGGGAGGTAGACGCCCGCGGCGAGCATGGCGTGGAAGAAGGCGGTGAAGGCGGCGGGGTTGGAGGCGGTGGCCTGGGTGTAGTTGCGGACGGGTCCCGGGGTGAAGAAGACACTCAGCATAGACCCGACGCGCTGGATGCAGATTTTGCCGTCGAGGCCGACGGTTTGGGCGGCTTCGCGCAGGCCGGCTTCGAGGGAGGCGGAGGTCGATTCCAGGCGGGCGTAGACCCCGTCTTCCAGCAGCGCCTGGAGCGTCGCTTCCCCGGCGGCCATGGCTGCGGGGTTTCCGGAGAGCGTGCCGGCCTGGTAGATCGGCCCGAGGGGCGCAAGGTGGTCCATGAGTTCGGCCGACCCGCCGACGGCACCGACGGGCAGGCCCCCGCCGATGATCTTACCCAGCGTGGTCAGGTCGGCGTGGAAGGCGAAGCGTTCCTGCGCCCCGCCGCGATCGAGCCGAAAGCCGGTCATGACCTCGTCGGCGACGAGCAGGGTTCCGTGGTTCGAGCAGAGTTCGCGCAGGCCCGGCAGGAAACCGTCGTCGGGGGGGATGACGCCCATGTTGCCGGCGACGGGCTCGACGAGGACGGCAGCGATGTCCGGGCCGTGGGACTCGAAGGCGGCTTCGACGGCGGGCAGGTCGTTGTAGTCCAGCAGGAGGGTCTCGGCGGTGGCGCCTTCGGGCACGCCGGGGCTGGAGGGCTCGCCGAGTGTCGTCGCGCCGCTGCCGGCCTGGACGAGCAGCGGGTCGGCATGGCCGTGGTATCCGCCGATGAATTTGACGATTTTCGCTCGTCCCGTCGCTCCGCGAGCCAGCCGAACAGCGGTCATGACCGCCTCGGTGCCGCTGGAGGTCAGGCGGACTTTCTGGATGGAGGCGAAGGCGGAGACGACGGCCTCAGCCAGCCGGACTTCGTGCAGCGTGGGAGCTCCGAAGCTCGTCCCGCCGCGGAGGACCTTGTTGATGGCGGTGAGGACTTCCTGGGGTGCGTGGCCGAGGATGGCCGGTCCCCAACTGCCAACGTAGTCGAGGTATTCGTTGCCGTCGAGGTCGACGACCCTCGCCCCGCAGGCCCGCGCGATGAAGGGAGGGTTCCCGCCGACGGCGGCGTAGGCCCGGACGGGGGAGTTGACCCCGCCGACGAGGACCTTGCAGGCCCGCTGCATCGCCGAGGCGGACTTGTCCATGGTCCGGTTCATGCGGGCATGGTATCGCCCGCCCGGGTCCGGGCCAAGAGGTTTTCGCGGTCCGCTCAGCGTCGTCGGCGGAGCAGGGTGAGACCGGCAAATCCAAGCAGGCTCAGGCTGGTCGGCTCGGGGGTGGTGGCCAGGGTGGCCTCGTCGAGGTAGAAACTCCCGCCGGCCAGTTCGTACTGGAACCACACGCCGATGTAGTCGTACTGTCCCGGGCCGAACGTGGCGGTTTCGGTCTGAAGGGTGTAGTGGTCCGCAGGGGGCCAGTCGCCGTAGTATTCGGGCTGGGCGAGAGTGGTCGGCCCGACGAGGACGTTGGCCTCTAGGCCTGGCCCCGCCATGCCGAGATCGATGACGTCGCCTTCGTTCCAGCCGAACACGCCGTAGGTGAAGGTCGTGACGTCCGCGCCGGCCCAGAGGAGGTAGTGGAAGCTGACGGACACCGTGGTGTGCGTCCCGCCGGCCGGGACGAACTGGACCAGACCGGCCGAGGGGCCCGCCCCGTCGTTGTCGCCCGCGCAGGCCTGTCCCGAGAGGGGCGGGAAGGGGTATTCCGAGGCGAGCGGTCGGGTCCAGCCGGTGGCGTCCCCGCCGACCCACCACTTCGAGGCGTTGGCGGCCTGGACAGTGACGGAGTCGTGGTAGACCTGCCAGCTTGCGGGGTCTTCGAAGCCCCCGTCGGCCAGGGCGTTGTCTGCGACGGCGGTACAGACGCCAACCCATCCGGTCAACAGCAGAGCAAGTGTCATACGGTACATG
>CAYMAP010000324.1:0-2180 GCA_964388425.1 uncultured Planctomycetaceae bacterium | reverse complement strand
GGGACTGCCATACACTGTCTTGCCGGAATCAGTTTGTTCGGGTACGATGCGGCGATGGTGTTCGCCCCTCGTCAATCCGCCCGCTTCGCCAGCAATACGCTGTCGGCCCAGCGACCCCGGCCCGCGTTGGCTGAGCCGTACCTCCAGCCGTTGCAGTTCCTGGAATTCCTCGACGGCTGAACGCCGCCGCTCGCCTCGGCGAGTTGCCCTGTTTCCCGTTTCCTCTCGTTGTCCCCCCACGCTTCCGCCTGCCGGCGGGTTTTCCGGAGTCTCCCATGCAACGCACTGCCATCCGTAACGTCGCCATCGTCGCCCACGTCGACCACGGCAAGACCACGCTGGTCGATCAACTCCTCCGCCAGTCGGGTCTGTTCCGCACGGGAGAACTGGCCGAGGATCTCATCATGGATTCCAACCCCCTCGAGCGCGAGCGTGGGATCACGATCCTCTCGAAGAACTGCGCGATCGACTACACCGACCGCCGGGGCGAGCGGTTCCACATCAACATCGTCGACACGCCGGGCCACGCCGATTTCTCCGGCGAGGTCGAACGCGTGTTGCGGATGGCCGACGGCGTGCTGCTGCTGGTCGACGCCTTCGAGGGCGTCATGCCGCAGACGCGGTACGTTCTGGGCAAAGCGCTCGAGGCGGGCCTGGCCCCGCTGGTGGTCATCAACAAGATGGACCGCCCCGACCAGCGGGCGGCGAAGGTTCACGAGGAGGTCTTCGACCTGCTGATCGAGCTCGACGCCGACCACCACGCCGAGGACTTCCCCGTGCTGTACGCCTCCGCCCGCGACGGGTGGGTCACGGCGGACCTCGACGCCGCCCAGACGGCTCGGGCCAGCGACGTCCACGAACTCTTCGACGCGATCATCGCCCACGTGCCCGTCCCGGACCTCGACCCGGACGGACCGGTCCAGGCGCTGATTACGACGCTGGACTTCAGCGAGTACGTCGGGCGGATCGGCATCGGGCGGGTCTTCGCCGGCACGCTCCGCGCGGGCCGGACCGTCTGCCGGATCGACCGCGAGGGCAACCGCTCGACGCAGAAGATCGCCCAGCTCTTCCGCTTCCAGGGCCTCGGTCGCGTCGAGGTCCAGCAGATCGACGCCGGCGACCTCTGCGCCGTGGTCGGGCTGGAGGCCGTCGACATCGGCGACACGCTGGCGGACCCGGCCGACCCGCGCGCCCTGCCGGCCGTGGCCTTGGACGAACCGACGCTGCAGATGATCTTCCGCATCAACGACTCGCCCTTTGCCGGGCGGGAGGGCAAATACGTCACCAGCCGACAGCTCCGCGACCGCCTGAACCGCGAGCTGCAGTCCAACGTCGCCCTGCGCGTCGAGGACCGCGGCGAGGAGTTCCTCGTCGCCGGCCGAGGGCTGCTGCACCTGGGCATCTTGCTGGAGACGATGCGGCGGGAGGGTTACGAGCTGTCGGTCGGCAAGCCGCAGGTCGTGCTCCACCGCGACGAGGACGGCACGGTGACCGAACCGTACGAACGGCTCATGCTGGACATCCCGCCCGAGGCGATGGGCGCGGTGATGCAACTGCTCGGCGACCGACAGGCCGAGATGCTCCACATGGAATCCGTCGGCGAACGGAGCCTGCTGGAGTTCCTCATCCCCGCCCGCTGCCTGATCGGGCTGCGGAGCAAGGTCCTGACCGCCACGGCCGGGGAGGCGATCATGCATCACCGCTTCGAGCGCTTCGGGCCTCAGGGCGGGACGGTCGCCCACCGGTCCAACGGCGTGATGACCGCCACCGAGACCGGCCCGGTGACGGCCTACGCCCTGGAACAGCTCGCCGGCCGGGGCGTGATGTTCGTCCAGCCCACCCAGGACGTCTACGAGGGCCAGGTCGTCGGCGAACACTGTCGGGATTCCGACCTGCCCGTCAACGTCGTGAAACGCAAGAACCTCACCAACATCCGTTCGTCGACGAAGGAAGCGACCGTCGTACTCAAGGCCCCGCGGACCGTCACCCTGGAAGCCGCCCTGGAGTACATCGAGGACGACGAACTCGTCGAGATCACGCCGGAGAACATTCGGCTGCGGAAAGTCCACCTGACCGAAAACGCCCGCAAACGCCACGCCCGTACCGCCAAAGCCCAGGTCGGCGTCTGATTTGCCGCCTCGCTGCCTTTTGGCTTTCGTCTCGTCCCGGCTGCGCGGTAT
>CAYMAP010000323.1:0-2181 GCA_964388425.1 uncultured Planctomycetaceae bacterium | reverse complement strand
AATACGGGATGGACTTTGATGTTGTTGTCCTGGATATTCCGCCCGGCGATACAGTCCTGTACGAGTTCGACGGCCCGTGCGCCCATGCGTTCCGTCGCGGGGTCGATGGTGACCAGGGGCATATCGAGGTGCTCCAGGAAGCTCATGTTGTCGAAGCCGGCGAGGAGGGGTTCGGGGTTCTTCTGCTCGAGTACGTCCATGGCTCCGAGGGCGATGAGGTCGGACTGGCAAACCAGGGCATCGAAGCGGACGTTTCGTTCGAGCAGTTTGGCGAGGCCTCGCCGCCCCGATTCCGCGTTAAAGCCGTGCTCCAGGACGATTCTCTCGGCGGGCAGCTCCAGCCCGCGCCGGGTCAATGCCATCTGAAGGCCTGCGAGGCGTTCCTGGGCGTTGACGTGTTCCATGTCGCCTGTGATGGTGGCGAAGGTTCGCGCCCCGCGTTGGAAGAGATTGCCGACGAGCATGTCCATGCCGGCGATGTTGTCGATCTGCACCTGCGGGCAGCCGGGCACGACGCGGTCGCAGTCCAGCAGGACGATGGGGCGGTCGAGATGCTTCAGGAAGTCATCGACCTCGGGCATGATCCAGCCTCGGAGGATCATGCCGTCGAAATGGCCTTTCTGCAGCAGCGAGGGCCAGTTCCGGTCGTGGACCTGCTGCCAGGTGAGCTTGCCCATTCCAAGGCTGAAGCCGGCCTCTTCAGCCCTATGCAGGGCCCCTTCGATCATGCGGTGGAGGTAAGACCCGCCAGGCGATTCATCCAGCAGGGGCGGGTCTTCCGAGATCGCCACGAAGGCGATCTGTCCGTAATGAACGCGACCGCGGGTGACGCGGTTGGGGCTCGGCAGATAGTTCATTTTGCGGGCGATCTGGAGGATTCGCTGCCGGGTCGCGTTCGATACACCGGGCTTGTTCCGCAGCGCCAGGGAAACGCTGGTCTTGGTCACGCCAGCTTCCTGGGCGACATCGCAGATTGTGCAGCCGTTTGCCATTTTTGTCCTTGCCGTCAATGAGAACATGGTTTACTTTACCTTACAAAGCTGATCGTGTCAAGCCCTGTTTTCGGTTTTTTTCGATGCGAACGGGCACGATCAAAATAAAGGGCACCTTGAAAAATTCACTTTTCGGCCTCGCTGGTCTTTTCGCTCCCTGGCGGCATCGCAAAAAACGGCGGAATATGAGCCCATATGCACCATTTTTTGCTCTTTGCCAGAAAGCGAAAATCCTACGCGATATCCGAATTTGAATTTTTCAAAGTACCCTAAATCCATAGCGGCTATTACACTATGCGGTGATTGAGGTTGTATTGGCATCGCGAACCAGCGGGCCGAATTGGCCCGTCAGAAAAGGAATCTGCAATGCGACATTTCGAATCGGACGCCGAAGCGGTTGAGGTACGATCTCCTGCCCCGGAGTGGGTCTGGTCGATCCGGGGAGCAGTGTTTCCGGGCAAGGGCGTTGATGGAGGCCATCGCGACCTGCTGAAACGTACCGACGAGCAGATCGAGCGGGCGGTGGTCCGATATGCCGAGCGTGGGGTCAATTTCCTTCAGTGCGCGGGCTTCCACCCTCGGTTCATGTACCTCGACGTGCTGGAGGAAATCACAGACCTGAACCGCCGGATCACCGAGGCCGCCCACAGGCACGGATTGCGGACCTGGGACCACCACACCTCCACGGGGCTGTGGACGGCAATCGAGGGGACATACAAGGGCTGGGATCCGAACTCGGCGGTCTGTGTGGACATCCGCACCGGCCAGCCGTACCCAAAAGACGAAACCCGGTTCCTCTGCGTGAACAACCCGGAGTACCAGCGGCATTACGATGAGTACGTCCTGGACCTGATCGCCCGGACCGGTGTGGACGGGCTGATGTACGACGACATCATTTTCTTCCGCGGCCAGTACGGCTGCGGGTGTGAGCACTGCCGGCGGAAGTTCCGCGAACTGTTCGGCTACGACTTGCCCGCGCCGGGCGAGTGGCCGCTGGACGACTACACCAGCCCGCTCTGGCGGGACTGGATTCGCTTCCGCATCCGCTCGACGCGCGACCGGGTGGAGCAACTCCGCCCGAAGCTGCCCGAAGACTTCGCCTTCTTCACCTGTGCCTGCGTTGGCGTGCTGGGGCTGGAGGACATGCACCACGCGGGTACCAGCTACGAGAAGCACGGCGTGAACGTGC
>CAYMAP010000322.1:0-2186 GCA_964388425.1 uncultured Planctomycetaceae bacterium | reverse complement strand
ATGCAGCCGACCTGCCGGGTGCGGTTGGTCCGCAGGCTGCTGGCGAAGCGGTTGGCGCGGTAGCCGAGCTGCTCGGCGGCCTGCGTGACTTTTTTCCGCGTGGATTCGCGAGCGTAATACCCGCTGCGCTCGGAAAGAATGGCCGAACAGGTCGACGGAGATACTCGCGCCAAGGCGGCGACATCTTTCAAACGCGGGCGGAGCCTGAGGTTGTCTGCCAATCCTGTCATCGAAACCGTTCTGCAGGGTATTGTACCCTGCCGAGACGAAGTTTGTTGAAACATCGTAACTGTTTCGATAGTACGGGGAGCCACGGTATCTGTCAAGTGTTTTTTTTTTCTGGCAGGAATGAACATCGGACAGTAGGCCACAATCCGCCGGCAACTCGTTGCCGGCGGCTGGTCCGGCTGTTGCACGGCAGGTGGCATGCCTACGGGTTGAAGGTGCCATGGCCATGCTTGCAGCCTGCCCGTATGGGTGGCCATGAAGTATCGCGTTGGCAAGGAAGTAGGGCCGGCAATCCATTCGGACGCCTATGACGCGATCAGATGGCCTTGCCTCGCGCAACACGCGAGCAGACTGCGGCAACAAACCATCACGCGACAGGGTTTTGCAAGAGGCTCAGGGGGTCAATCACTTGACCGTTGAAGCAAGGATGGATACGTTCTATCCAGCCTCAGACATGCTTCTCGAAGGCTCGACGGCGGTTCCGCCGAACGTCGGGGGTTTGCGAGAGGCTCATTGGTCGCCCGCCCGCAGGCTTCGTCCTCGGGCGGGCATCCAACCCGAAAGGATGCATCATGAGCGGTGCGAAGCGGGCGGACAAGGTCAAGGGTTCCGCGACAGGCTGGCGGAACCCACTGGTGAAGATCGGCACGGTCAAGCCGCTCATGGGCGAGACCACGCCGCTGGTTTTCAACGGCAGGCTCTACCGGCTGGAGAACTGGCAGAAGTTCATGGACCTGCCGAACGCGACGGTGGCCGATCAGTTCATGGACGACCAGGTCCGGGTCTGGGACGTCGGGGCCGACGAACTGGTCTCGGTGGTCTGCGAGGGACATTCCTTCGGCACGGCCTTCGTCTGGCAGGACCGGGTGTATGTCTTCGCGGGCAGGCACCCTGCCGGCCAGCCCTGGCGGACGGTCAAGCAGATCACGCTGACCACGTCGGACGATCTCCGGACGTGGTCTGATCCCGAGGTCGTGATCGAGGCAGGACCCGACGAGCACCTACTTCAACGGCGGAGATCAGCAGACCGCGGGCGACCTGCAACTCGCGGAGTTCGAAGGCCGAGCCGGGGAACTCTTCGAGGCCTTCTACGCCGAGCCTGAGCGGGTCGTGCCCTCGGCGCGGCAGTGGGCTTTCCAGGAGCGCCAATTCGGCGCGTTCGTGCACTTCGGTATGGCCACATGGTACGACGGCCCGGAGACCGCGGTCTTCCCCCGGAGCCTGCGCGAGCCCTACGCCTTCGACATGAACCTCTGGGGGGCGATGACAGCCCAGCCGCCGGCAAGCGTCTTCGACCCGCGCGAACTCGACGCCGCACAGTGGGCCGCCGCCGCCGTCGCGATGGGCGCCCGCCACGTCGTCCTGACCGCAAAGCACCACAACGGCTTTTGTCTCTGGCCGACGGAGACGACGGAATACTGCGTGCGGAACAGCCCCTGGCGCGAGGGGCGGGGCGACGCGCTGGCCGAGTTTGCCGCGGCGGTCCGGGCCGCGGGCCTCGGCGTGGGGTTCTACATCTCGGCGGGTGACGTCAACCAGGGATGTTTTTCCACGCCGGAGCCGAACGGGCAGCGCCGGCAGCTCGGAGAAGCGGACCGCTACCTTGAACTCTTCGCCCGCCAGTTCCGGGAAATCCTCTCGGGATATGGCGAGTTGTGCGAGATATGGCTGGACGGTGCGCTGGACCCGTTCTCTCCCGACGTCCGGGGCCCCGACGGGCAGGCGGTGGGCTCGCGGTACTGGCCGGGGCTGATCGAGATGGCCCGCGAGCTTCAGCCCGGGGCGGTGATCATGGGCGGGACGAGCCCCGACGTGCGCTGGTGCGGAAACGAGGCGGGCCTGGCGCCGTATCCGCTGTGGTACGAAGTCAGGCCCGGCGAGGAGGAGGCGTCCTTCCTGCCACCGGGCGTGGCGGGCTGGGTCGTGCCCGAGGCCGACGTGTTCACGCGCCCGGGCTG
>CAYMAP010000321.1:0-2186 GCA_964388425.1 uncultured Planctomycetaceae bacterium | reverse complement strand
GCCTAACAAGCGCCCCCAATGGTGTAGCTCAGCCGCCCTCGGCTGAGGAAATGATCCGCGTGGGTGCAAGCACCCACCCTCCCAATCGTGTAGCTGAGGTGATATAGCCCATCCGTCCGCTTCGATTCGTTAAGAGTGCATGAACATTGCGGGCTTTTCCGAAAAACAGTGGTCCGCTGCCCGAGGAGCGGTATAATACAACAATCGGTGACGAAGAGGCGGACACCTGTCCAACGAGGGTTTCAATGGGTCGTGGGAATGTCAAACGGATTGTCTTCGAGGGCGAGCGTCTGACCAATGCGGACGTTCTGAATCTGGCTGAGGAGTTTCTGCCCACCAGTCACGGCCGGGTCGTCGTGCTTGACCTCCGCACCTGCCGGGAGACGACCACCGCGGCCCTGGCGAGCCTGATCCTCCTGCGACGCCGGCAGATCCAGACCGACGGGGACCTGCTGCTGCTGGGCCTGACGGGCAAGGCGCATTACCTCTACGAACTGCTCCGCCTGGCCAAGGTTCTGCCCCGCCGGCCCTGCATCTCCCCCCGCCGGGTCCGCCAGCGATCGTTCGGGCGGGACGAATCCGCCGGCCCTCCTTCGCAGGACCCGTCCGACCGTTCCGAAGCCGTTGCTTGAGCCGATTCGTCGGGAGACCACCTCATGGTTTCGGTGCGTGGGCCTCGTCGAAGAACCGCAGCGTGTCGAAGACCAGTCGCCCGGCTCGGGCCAGTCCGTCGATATCGACCTTCTCGAAGCGGTCGCGGCGGGTGCGGGAGTCGCGGTGCAGGCCGGTGGTGAACAACAGCGTCGGGATGCCGCGGGAGGCGAAGGGGGCGTCGGCGGACCAGGGGGACCATCGTTTGGCGGGCACGCGTGTGAGTTTCAGGCCCGCCCCGAGACTGTTGCCGTCCGTCAGCACCCGCGACAGGAGCGAATCGCCCTTCCCGATGACCAGGACCTCCTCGTCCCGCAGACGACCGAGCTGGTCGAGGTTGACCATCAGGACCGTCCGGTCCAGCGGGCGGGCGGGATGCTCGACGTACTGCTTCGAGCCGAGGAATCCGATTTCCTCGGCGTCGAAGGCGACGAAGACGTACTCGCAGTTGCGCTCGGGGATGTTCGAGAGAGCCTCGGCGAGCTGACAGAGCAGGGCTACGCCGGTGGCGTTGTCGTCGGCGCCCGGCCTGGCGCCGAACCCCGCGTCGCGAGCTTTCTGTCCGGTGGCGGGCAGGTGGTCGTAGTGTGCGCCGATGACGACGACGGGGGGCTGTAGGCCGTCGTCGAACGTCTCGTCGTCCGTAGCGTCGGCGGGGTGGGTCGTGGGGTAGTGTTTGCCCGCTGGGAGGACGCCGATCAGGTTCTCGCCCACGCCGGGGACGAAGTCGCAGGTTCCTTCGACCCGCAGGTCCAGCGGAAACCCGCGGAAGGTTTCGTTGTCGCGCATTACGCGGGCGAGATCGTCGACGGTCTCGGATCGTCCGCCGGCGGCGAGGAGGCGGTTGGCCGCCTGCCTGCTGATGCGGACGGCCGGGATCGGCCCCCGCCGCCTCGGCGGGAGCACGTCGGCCAGCGGGTCGCCATGTTTCCTCAGTGCCGGCGGGGTCACGACCAGGGCGGCGACGGCCCCGGCTTCGCGCGCCAGCCGAAGCTTGCGGGGCAGGGCGATCAGTTCCGTCCACTTGCCCTTGGGGGCCCAGAGGCTCTGGCCGTTGTCGTCGTGGGGCTCGCCCTGGACGATCAGCACCACCGCACCGTGGGCGGAGAGATTCCGGTAGTCGTTGTAGCCCCGGACGCGGTTCTTCACGCCGAATCCGGCGAAGACGATCGGCCCGGCGAAGGTGCCGCGTGCCCCGGCTGCGGAGGGCAGGAAGTCCTGCCCGAACACGAGCGACTCCTCATCGGCCCGCAGGCTGCTGACGTGCGCCCCCACCCGCAGCCGGGCCAGCGGAAACCGTCGGCGGTACGTTCCCCCCTCCCCGGCCGGAATCAGGCCGGCCTGGGCGAACTGCTCGGCGATGCCGCGGGCGGCGACGCCGTTGCCCGCCGTCCCCGCCATCCGCCCCCCCAGACGCGGGTCAGCCAGTCGACGGACGATCGGCGCGAGTCGGCCCGGTTCAAAAGCGTCATAAGCGGCCGGCGGGCAGTACGCCGGGACGATCGGCTCGCCGCAGCCCACGCCCAGGGCCATCC
>CAYMAP010000320.1:0-2189 GCA_964388425.1 uncultured Planctomycetaceae bacterium | reverse complement strand
GACACGATCGCCCTTTACCATTTCGACGAAGGAAGTGGCAACGCGGCCCACAGCGCCTGCGGCGATCCGGCACTGACCTTACACGCCAATGCGGCGCAATGGGGTGACCGCCCCGGCGGCGGGGCGGTCGCTCGCTTTGAACGCCGTGAGGATGATGCCACCGTTTTCGTCGGACCTTGCAACAACGACAAGCTGCATCTTCGACCATGCACCGAAGCCTGGACGGTGGAGGCCTGGGTCCGGTTTACCGGGAAGGGCGGCATCGAACCGGGCGGTGGTGAACGGGGCCGCACCTACGCCAACATCTGCGGCAACGACGATGAAGGGTTTGGACTCGACGGCCTGCGGGGCGGATGGACTCTGCTTCTGCACAGCGGACCTGACGGCGGGGGGCTCGAGGATGGCCTGGCGCCCTGCGCGCGATTCATGGGCGGATTAGGAAACCCGCCACTCCGTGATCCGCATCATGACACCAGTGGGAGTATGTGCCCCAGTGGGCCACTTTGGCAACACGTACCGCGGAAGCATTTCATCCGCGAGCGTCAATGGCATCACATCGCGTGGCAATTCCGGTATGCGGACCAGACCCACTTCTTCTTCATCGACCGTTGTCTCCTCAACAGAATCAAGTTTCCCAACCACCGCGCTGCCATGCGCGAAGTGGTCAATGATTCCCAAAACGTGGGCGTGCCGTTCACCGTCGGTGGCTTCGTCCACTCGCAGGATCCACCGTTCATGCGCGGCTTCGGGAATCTCGAGGGCGAGATTTGCGAACTCCGGATTTCGCGCGTCATGCGATATCCGGTGGCGCAGCAGCTCTCCATTGTCAAGAAAATGGGCCACTCGTGGGAGAATCGGCATTTCCTTGCCGGCATGAATCTTCCGTACGCCAACCAGTTCACCACCGACGCAGCCGAGGGCAAGGTGCGATGGAGCCTCGCGGATGGTGCCCTTCCGGCCGGCCTGACGCTCGATGCAGAAAGCGGCAAAATCTCAGGCCGTTGCGAAACGGAACTCGAATCGTGCGAAGCAGTGCTTCAGGCAACGGATCAAGCAGGACATTCGGACCGGCATCTGGTGAAGTTTGCGGTGCGCCCGGGACGCATCACCACGGAATCGTTGCCGCCGGCGTTCGTTGGCAAGACATTCGAGGCCGTCCTGGCTGCCGAGCACCTTGCAAGCCCTTTACGCTGGGACATCGCGGACGGCGCCCTTCCGGAAGGCTTGCATCTAAACGCAGAGACTGGACGTGTGGCCGGCACCGCTGCCAACGACGAAACGGCAACGTTTTGCGTCCGCGTGACCGATAGCCGAGGTGTCGCCTGCGAGCGCTCGCTTACACTGCGCGTTCTGCCCGGGGAACTGGTAGAACTCCGCGTGGATTCGCATACGGTTTTCCTATACGACTGGCAGGGCGAGAAGGCCCGGCCGATTCCCGATCTGGCGGGCCATGAGGACCTTACGCTCGACTGGACAAACATGGGCGGAGATCGCCGGGTCCATTATCCCGGACGCCGCGAGCGGTTCCCCCAGGAGCCGGGACATGGAGAGCATGGGTTTGTTTCAACGGCAAAAAACCATGACAAACACAACCTGCGCACCTGTCCCGACGAATGGACGGTCGAAGCGTGGGTGCGTCGGGGTGGCCCGAATATCTCCTGGGGCACATCGAAGCCCGGCACAAACGAACCAGGCGAGACATGCAATGGCGTCTGGTACGGCAGGATTGTCCCAAGCCGCCCCTTCGACTATGGGCACATCTGCGGCACGTATGATACAACCGAACGGGGCGTCTGGGAGTTGTACCTCTCCTCGCTCGATTCGCCGGACGGCAGCATGGCCGTCGGGGCGCATTTCTTCGGAGCCGAGCCGGGAGAGGCACTGAAGGACTTGCACCCGTGGAAACGTCCCGAGGGGATCGTCGGAAACCCGGCCAGGGCGGGCATCCGCGACACCGAATGGCACCACGTCGCCTGGCAGTACCAAGCCTCCGATGACTTGCATGAACTGTTCCTGGATGGGCGACTGATCTGGCAGATGCGAAGCCCCGATGGTCGACGATTGGTTAACAACCGGCAGCACGAGGCGCAATTCAGCGTCTTCACGCGGATCGATGGCTACGTGATCCGTGGCCATGACCAGGACGGCGCCTTCAACAACCACTTCAACTACTGTGGCTGGGGCAACTT
>CAYMAP010000319.1:0-2225 GCA_964388425.1 uncultured Planctomycetaceae bacterium | reverse complement strand
ACGGCAGTGCCATTCGGGACTGTCCCTGTTATTCTCAGGCCAATGCGGGCAGGGAGGCGTGGACGCTCCAGCGGGCCTGGAGGGACTGATGGCGGAACAGGGGTTTGGCCCAGGGGTCGGTCCGGGCGGCATTGCGGAGGGTGAAGAGCGAGATTTCCGGCAGGCTGGTGGCATCGCGTCGGGACGGGCCGATGCCGCGGTTAACGTACAGCCCACGACCCCGGCCGAGGTCGTAATGACCCACGACGAACTGCTTGTGGTCGACGGGGAAGAAGAGGTTGTGCAACCGCGTATCCGGCGTGCCCCGGCCATGGGTGTGACCGGCCAGGACGTAGTGCGCCCCGAGGTCGGCCAGGTACGGCGCGGCGTCGGGGTTGTGGACGAGCGCGACGGTCGGCTCGCCACCGGGGATGCTTCCGAGGACCCGCTTGGGGCGGTAGTGCGGCGTCCAGAACTCGCCGATGCCCGCGAAGTGCAACGTCGCACCTTTGCGCCGGAAGGTTGTTCGCTCGTTGGTCAGAACGCGGATGCCGCCGGCTTCAAGCTGCGAGGTGAGGAATTCCGCCAGTCCGCGGATGATCGGCTGGGTGGGATGGTACAGCCCGTAGTCGTGGTTGCCCAGAACGGCCAGAGCGGCGATTCGCGGGCGGAGCCGCCCGAGCGTCTGTCCAGCCTGGCGGATGTAGTACCGCGTCGAGGAGGAGATGAAATCCCCCGTGATGACCACAAAGTCCGGATCGAGCCGGTTGACCCGCTCGACGATGCACGCCAGATGCCGTTGCCGAAGCAGCGGGCTGCAGTGGATGTCCGAGAGATGCACCACACGGGCCCCGCAGAGCCCCTTGCCCAGCCCGGGCAGGGACATCGCCCGGCGATGAATGTGCAGCCAGTGTTCTTCGAGGTCCCACGGGCAGATTCCGTGCAGCGCAAGCTGACTGGCGGCGGACCAGAAGATGTTCTTCAGCCGGGTCGCCGCGTCCGGTTTGGGTTCCACAGGCGGGTGGGATGCATCGGCCATGGGCGGGCAATCCTTGCGTCGTTATCCACAAAGGCTTCATTCGCAAGTATCGGTTATTGACGTAAAGATCTTCTTTGCGTACCATTAAGATCATATTAAATTTTGTGGATAACCTGTTGAAACTTTTTTGACGCCTCCCTCAGAACTGCCAAGAACACGCTGGGAGGACCGTTTGGGGGATGTCACTCTATTCTTTGCGTTGACGAATCGCTCTGATGTTTCGTTCCGTCAAATTTTGAGGGGCGCATCTACATTCGGGGATTTTCTCAGAACCGCCAAGGACGCGTTTGCAGGACATCCTTTGGGGAACGTACCACGATTGTTTTCGTTGACGAGTCGCTCTGATGTTTTTGTTCCGTCGACCCTGAAGGGGGGCGTCTACATTTGGGGATTTCCCGCACCCCTCCGGGCCGGTATGCTGTGGGCATGGATGAACGGAAACTGCGAACACTGCTGGATCAGCTTCGCGCCGGAAGCCTCGATACGGATTCGGTCGTCGCGGCGCTGAAGCGTCTGCCGTTCGGCGACGTGGTGGGGCCGGAAGGAACGCAGGCTCGGCTGGATTACCACCGCTCGATCCGCTGCGGCTGCGGTGAGGTGGTCTTCTGCGCGGGCAAGACGGTCGAGCAGGTTCGGCAGGTAGTCCGGAACCTGGCCGACAACCAGCCGGACGTGCTCGCCACGCGTGCGACGCCCGAGATGCACCAAGCCGTCGCGGAGGACCTGCCCGAGGCGACCTACGACGCGACCGCCCGGACGATTGTTCTCCGCCGAAGCGACCCTGAACCGCAGGGTCTGGTGGCGGTGGTGGCGGCGGGCACGAGCGACCTGCCCGTGGCGACCGAGGCGAAGGTGACGGCCGAGTTCCTCGACGCCAACGTCGTCAACCTCGTCGACGTCGGCGTCGCGGGGCTGCATCGGCTGCTGGCGGAGGTCGAGACGCTCCAGAAGGCCCGGGCGATCGTGGTCGTCGCGGGCATGGAGGGTGCCCTGGCCAGCGTGGTCGGCGGACTCGTTGCCTGCCCCGTCTTCGCCGTGCCCACCAGCGTGGGCTACGGGGCGAGTTTCGGCGGGCTGGCGGCTCTGTTGGCGATGCTCAACAGTTGCGCCTCCGGCGTCAGCGTGGTCAACATCGACAACGGCTTCGCCGGCGGATTCAACGCCGCCATCGTCAACCGCCAGTCTACAGCCGAGCAAGCCTAACAAG
>CAYMAP010000318.1:0-2243 GCA_964388425.1 uncultured Planctomycetaceae bacterium | reverse complement strand
GGGGCGACGGGGGCCGGTTCGGTGCAGGCCGGCAGGAGACAGGCGGTGAGGACGAGCATTGAGCAGATCAGGCGGGACGTGATGTGGGGCATGGACAACTCCTCGTGTCAAAGGTCGTCGGGCTCACGAGGCCCGGTCGGAACGGGGCGACCGCCCGCGGATACCCTCGGCGGGTTCCTGCGGGGACGGGTCGGCGGGTACGGGGTTTACAATTCATTGGATTCCAGGGGGAACAGCTCGCTCAGATCGCGGTCGTGGGCTTTCTCGAAACCCCGAAGCCGATCGATCCGTTCCAGGTCGTCTTCGATTCGGCTGGCGAGTTTGAAGATGTACGGACCGCCCGCAAGCCGGGCTTGCAGGTCGTTGACCATATCGTCCCAGCGTCCGTCGTAGAGTTCCCGCTTCAGGACAATCAGCATGCGTTCTTCCCGTGTGAGGGAGTCTACGAACCGCTGCACTGTCGGCGGGAATTCCCGGTCGCCGGGGCCCACAGGCCACCTCCCTGCCAGCCGTTCGCTCCCCGATGCGTTATGCACGCGAGGTCACTGGTCTTGTGGCAGTTGACTCTACGGTAGAAGCGGGCGGGTTGCAACCGATTTTACGCCCGGGCGGAACGGCGTCTCGGTGCGGATGTGTCGGTCCGCCACAGTCGAAGCTTCAGGTCGACACGCCATCGGCCGATCTCGGCGAAGGTTTCCAGCGGGCAGCCCGGAGGCGCGACGCCCCCGGTGGTCCGGACGATCCGGCGATGGTCCGGACAGGCGGCGAGCATGCGCCCCCGGCTGGTCATGGCCGAGAGCATGGGGACGGAGTATGTCGAAAACGTTCTTGACACGCCATGCCCGCTTCGGGAAGGTCAAGCGTCTTCCAGCGGCCTGGCCCGACGTCCCCCTCCACGGAAAGGACCCTGAGATGCATATCGGGATTCTCAGCGATTCGCACGGCAAGAACGACCGGCTGACCCGGGCGGCGGACCTGCTCGTCGCCCAAGGCGCGGAGGTGATCGTCCACTGCGGCGACCTCTGCGACGAAGACGCGCTGCATCGGCTGGGCCGACTGCACGTACCCGTCTACGCCGTCGCGGGCAACATGGACAAGGATCTGCTGAAGCAGCTTCGGCTGGCGGCGGAGTTCTCACGCGTCGCGTTTTTTTCCGAGGTGGTCACCGTCGCACTCGGTGACGGACGACAGCTCGCCGCGACCCACGGGCACCTCGAAGAACTTTTGAGCGGGCTTGTCGAGGGGGGTCAGTTCGCTTACGTCTGTCACGGCCATACGCACCGCCGGCGTGATGAACGCATCGGTTCGGCTCGGGTGCTCAATCCCGGCTCGCTGCACAAACCCAAGGATCGCCCCGACGCCGGTTGTCTGCTGCTGGACACCGCCTCCGACGCCGTGGAGTGGTTCAACCTGGAGTAACCGCCCGGCCCGGCGGACGACGGGCTGTGCCCGGCGCGGCGTTGGTGTATACTTCGCCTCTTGATCGAACCGGCTCCCATCCCGCCACCGTCCCGGCCGATGAGCTATCGGCGGGAGATTCACCGCCCGCTGAACCAGTTGCTGGTCATCCTGCCGTTGCTGGTACTGTTTCACGTCGGGTCGGAGTTCCTGGGCAGCGCACTGCTGGTCCCGGTCTACCTGCGCGATGCGTTGGGGACCTTCGGCGTGACGGGGCGGTACCTGCCTGCGGGGCTGGTCCTGGCGGTGCTGGTCGGCCAGCACGTTGCGCGGAAGGATCGGCTGCGTCTCAGCGGCTGGGTGGCCGGCGGGATGATCGTCGAGTCGGCGTTCTGGGTCCTGCCGGTACTGGCGATGAGCTGGCTGACGCGGCACGGCTCGCCGGCCGGTGTCGGGGAGAGCGGCGAGGCGTTCGGCAACGTCCTCGAAGCCATCGGGGCCGGGGTCTACGAGGAGTTTCTGTTTCGGCTGGTGTTTCTCTCGGCTTCTCTGCTGCTTCTGGTGGACCTGCTGAACCTGCCACGTCTGGCGGTGACGGTCGGGGCGCTGTGCGTCTCGGGGTTGCTGTTTTCGGCGTGTCATTTTCCGGTTTCGGAATGGTCGGGGCCGGCGCCACGCTGGGGCCAGGCCGTCTTCCTCGCCCTGGCCGGTGCGTGGTGGGGCGTGCTGTACCTCTGGCGGGGCTATGCGGTGGCGGCGTGCAGCCACGTCGTCTGGGACCTGTTGGTCATCGCATCACTGCGGTAGGACGCCTCTGTCGCGGCCAGGGCGGAAAACACTATTGA
>CAYMAP010000317.1:0-2264 GCA_964388425.1 uncultured Planctomycetaceae bacterium | reverse complement strand
CCGACTTTCGGACAAGGCAAACTCATGAGTTCATCCATTCAACACGCCGAATTCATAGCCCCGAATTCCTGTTGCCATCCCCGTGGACGCCCTTTCTGTGCTTCTTCAATCCGTCCATCCGGACGCCCGTGTGGGCGAAACGCTTTTACACTGATTGAGCTGTTGGTCGTCATTGCGATCATCTCCCTGCTGGTGTCCATCCTGCTGCCCTCGCTGAACAAGGCCAAGGAACTCGCTCGTGCGGTGACGTGTCTTTCAACGCTTCGGTCGGGAGGCATGGCCTGCGTACTCTACGCCGAAGACTACGACACCGTCCTGCCGCTGTTCTGCCCCACGCCGAGTTGGCAAGGCGGCTGGTGGACCGCGGACAAGAAGATGTGGTTCGACCTGCTGGCCGACTACGGCGTCTCGGTTGCGGCGGGGAATTTCCACTGCCCCGCCGAAGATGCCCCGCTGAACATGAACGACTTCCCCTATGGTCTCGACGAGCCTTACAACGAGGGACCTTTGAGCCTCAGCTACAACGCCCACTACAACCTCTCCGTCTCCGTGTCCTACGACCCTGAGAGCTACTACCCCCAGTCGCTGGAAAAGCTCAACCATCCGGACCAGGGCGTCATCCTCGCCGACAGCGGCTACGTCACGCCTCCACCCTCCGTCAGCGCCTATTTCCAGGCGGCCGTGCTGGAGCCCTCCACGAGCTACTTCGCCTGGCGGCACCCGGGGGGACTGGACGGGACCGTCAACGCCTTCATGGCCGACCTGTCCGCGCAGGCCTGGGACGTTCCCCGCGACAATACCATGCTCCTCGACGGGGGGGGCTACTTCCGTTGGGTGAACTTGACCGGCGATCCGCGTTGAGATTTATTTCCCACGTCTCCTGCTGACACGAAAGGAACAATTATGAACCGTTTCGCCGTTTTCGCCCTTGTATTGCTTGTGCTCCAGGCCGCTTGCCTCCAGGCCGATGAGCCCCAGAAGTTGACCTTCCGCCACAGCGGCGATTCCGTGCAGCACATCTACCTCGACGGCGTGCCGCACCTTGACCGCGACGGGCAGAAATGCATGGCCTACGACCCGGCGAAATTCGTCTTTCCACGGATTCTCTACCACCCCCGGCTGACGCTCGACAAGGCGGGCAAGCTCCCCACCGACTTCGCCGCCATCGAGGCCGCCGGGTACAACATGATTGAAACCACCGCGAAGCTCTCGAACGAGCTGCTCGATGAATCCGAAAAGCACAACCTCCGCATCATCAAATGCTTTGCCAGGCCGGACGACGCGAAGAACTTCGGCCAGCACCCGGCGCTGTACGCCTGGGACGTCATCGATGAGCCGGACCACGACGGTCGATTCAGCGCGTACCCCCACCGGTTCAAGATCTACCGCGAGTTTCGCGATGGCATTCGCAAATACGACCCGAAGCGCCCGATCTTCGTCAATAACGTCGCGTGGATTCTCCCGCCGAACCTGCCCTGGTGGGTGAAATGGCAGAAGATCGGCGACATCGCCTGCCACGACAACTACCCCATCGAACACCCCCAGGGCACGCCGCCGCGGCCGTCGCTGTCGTTCAACATCGGCATCCCGGAGACGGTCTCCCTGGCCGTGTCTGTGACCGATCAGAAAAAGCCCGTCTGGATGATCGCCCAGGCCTTCACGGACCAGCGCGACGGCAAAGGACGCTGGCCCCTGCCGACGCCGACCGAACTGCGGGCCATGGTCTACACCGCACTGATCCACGGCGCCACGGGCATCAGTATTTTCAGCTACGACAACTGGGTGACCCGCGATGCAAATATCCTGGGCATCTCGCCGGCACCCCTGGCGAGCTACGACCCCGACGAAAAAAAACATCGCGTCGCCACGGAAGAGGAACTCCAGGCCATGCGAGAACTCTGGGACCAGGCTGCCCGTATCAACAACGAGATCAAAACACTGACGCCCTGGCTGTACTCGCCGACCAGTAAGGCCGAGCTTAAGGTTCAGATTGCCGGCGAATCGAAGACCCCCGCCCCTATCCGTGTGCTGATCAAGAAGTATGGCGGGGAATATCGCATCCTTGCAGCCAACATCGACCGGGCACCGATACAAGTCAAGTTCCTCTGGCCGGGGCGAAATGTCCGCGTCGAAAAGATTTTTTTTGACGGCGACGGCGCGGTATCGGTAAAAGAAGGCAAGACCGACACGCACTGGACGGACTCCTTCCCGCCGCTGGGTGTGCAAGTCTACTCCGTGCGTCCCAGCGGGAAGTAGTTTTCCCG
>CAYMAP010000316.1:0-2283 GCA_964388425.1 uncultured Planctomycetaceae bacterium | reverse complement strand
CCTGCCCATGCCCATGCCCACCAACCTGTCCGACCCGCAGACCGTCGGTACCGACCGCCTCTGCGCCGCCGTCGCCGCCTACGATCGGCTGGGCAAGGCGTGCGTCGTCGCCGACTTCGGAACCGCCATCACCATCGACTGCGTCAGCGACGAAGGCGTCTTCCTCGGCGGCGCGATCCTGCCGGGCCTGGCCGCCTCAGCGGAGGCGCTTCGACAGTCGACCGCCCAACTCCCCGCCGTCGACGTCCAGGCCCACGACCCGCCCGACTGGGTCTTCGGACGCGACACGCGAGAAGCGATCCTCGGCGGGATCGTCTACGGCGCACGCGGTGCCCTGCGGGAACGTGTCGAGGCCTACGCCACCGAACTGGGAACCTGGCCCGTCCTGATCCTCACCGGCGGAGACGCCAAACGCATCTGCCCCGAGCCGGGCAGCGAGGGCTTCGTCCAGGCCCTCGTCGAGGACCTCACACTCCGAGGGGTCGCCATGGCGTTCTACCATTCCCTGCTGCCGAAGCAATGACCGCCTTGGGGAACATCATCGTCCGTTCGAAAAAGGCATACTTCGCCACCTTCAACCAGCGCCTTTAGACCACGCTTGTCATACCGGCGTGCACTCGGCATACTGTCCCCCCATGGACGCACGCATCGCCGAGAACCTCCGCGGGACGTTCCTGGTCATGGACGGCCCGGACGGGGCGGGCAAGACCACCCAGCTCGACCTCCTCGAACACGACCTCCGCCAAGCCGACCTGACCGTCACCCGCGCCGTCGACCCCGGCGGGACCGAAACCGGCCAGACCATCCGCGACATCCTCCTCCACAACAAAGATCTCCAAATTCACCAGCTCTGCGAGACGCTGCTGTTCATGGCCTCACGCGCCCAGCTCGTCGCCGAACTCGTCCGACCCGCCACCCAGGCCGGTCACGTCGTCCTCTGCGACCGCTACATCTCCGCCACGCTCGCCTACCAGGGAGCCCTCGGAGTCGACCCGCAGAAAATCATCGACCTCGGACGCATCGCTACCGAAGACCTCTGGCCGGACCTGACGGTCGTCCTGGACATCGACGCCCAGCGCGGCATCCAGCGCGTCGGCACCGGGCGTAGCCGGCTCAAACGACCCCGCACCGCCGAAGGCCAGCTCGCGCTGTTCGGCGACGGCGATCGCCTCGAAAGTCGCACCGGCGATTACCACGACGCCGTCCGCCGGAACTTCCTGGACCTCCCGGGCCACTACCCAGGCCCCGTTACAATCGTCGACGCCGCCGGCGAGCCCGACGACGTCGCCCAACGCATCCAAGACGCCCTGACCCTGCGGTTCACGAATGATTGACTTACCGGACATCGTCGGACAGGCCGAGGCCGTCGGCCGGCTCGAAGCGTACCTCGCCGCCGGTCGGCTACCGCACGCGATGCTCTTCGCAGGCCCCGTCGGGGTGGGGCGACGGACGACCGCCCTCGCGCTGGCCAGGCTGCTGCTGTGCCAGAAGCCCTCGACCGACCTCACCGGTCGGCAGACGCCCTGCGGCAGTTGCCGGTCCTGCAAACAGGCCGCCGCCGGTTCGCACCCCGACCTGAACGTCATCACCAAGGAACTGGCCCGCTACCACGACGACCCCGCCGTCCGCAACCGCGTCATGCAGAGCCTCGGCATCGAGGTGATCCGGCAGTTCGTCATCGCCCCGGCCGGCCGGGCCGCAACCGGCGCCGGCAGGAAGGTCTTCGTGCTCCTCGAAGCCGACCTCATGAGCCGAGACGCCCAGAACTGCCTGCTGAAAACCCTCGAAGAACCCCCGCCCGGCGTGGCGCTGATCCTCATCACCGACCGCCCCGAACAACTCCTGCCGACCACCCTCAGCCGGTGCGGCCTGGTCCGCTTCGGCCCGCTGCCGAGAGGCTTCGTCGTCCAACGCCTGACCGACGAGGGCGTCGACCCGGCCGAGGCCGACTTCTGGGCCGGCTACACCGCAGGTTCACTCGGCCGGGCGCTGAAGCTCACCCGCGCCGGCATGTACGACATCAAACGCTCCCTCGCCGACGACCTCGCCACCCTCAGCGTCGAGGGCGACGCGACCCTAGGCGAGAAACTCGCCTCCCTCGCCGACGACCTTGCCGAAGCCCAGGTCAAACAGGTCAAGAAGGACGAGGGGGCCAACCTCAGCAAGAACCTCGCGACCCGACAAGCCGCCGGCACGCTGCTGGAACTGCTCGCCAGCCTCTACCGCGACGCGATGGCCCTGTCCACCGGCGCCGAGCCGACCGTCCACACCGACCAGCCCGAC
>CAYMAP010000315.1:0-2291 GCA_964388425.1 uncultured Planctomycetaceae bacterium | reverse complement strand
CGCCAGGGAGTGAAAAGACCAGCGAGGCCGAAAAGTGAATTTTTCAAGGTGCCCCGGAGTCGTAGCATAGAATATAGACGCCTCCCTCAGAACTGCCAAGAACACGCTGGGAGGACCATTTTGGGGATGTAACTCTATTCTTTGCGTTGACGAATCGCCCTGATGTTCCGTTCCGTCGACTTTTGAGGGGCGCATCAATATAAGGTGTTGGTATGTGTTTGATGAGATTGCAGATAGGAATGCTCCGCCCGTAACTGTCTGCCATGGTACGTCTTGGAAAAATATCCAATATTTAGTTTGTTTTTTCTTGATTACCACAACATGTAGCGTATACTGCCACACTCATACTGACCTGCTTGATCTGTTGCGGCGATGGGCGGGCTTGAACTGGTGATGTCGGCCCAGTTACCCGACGGCCCGCCGCCTTACGCAACGATGTCTTCTTTACCACCGGCAGCAACGACAGACGGTCGCAGCCAGCCCGAGGCGAAACCACGAATGGCCAGCTCGAAGGAACCTAACACGCGTCGCCACGAATCGCCGGGCGAATCCCCTCAGCACAGCCGATCCCGGTGTGCGCATAACGGCTTGGGGGTCTGGCGTGTCTTCTCCAGCCCTTCCCAGCATCCGTTCGACGAGTTGTCGTGGGAGAATCGGACGGCGACGATTGCAGACGAGAAGGGCGAGGTGATCTTCGAGCAGCAGGGCGTGGAAGTCCCCGCAGACTGGTCGCAGACCGCCGCCCGCGTGGTGGCCAGCAAGTATTTCTACGGCGAGAGTGGCAGCGAGAATCGCGAGACGTCAGTCCGGCAACTGATCCATCGCGTGACGCGCACCATCGCCGACTGGGGCAAGGCTGACGGCGTTTTTGCCAGTGAAGCCGACGCCGAGACGTTCTACGACGAGTTGACCTGGCTGTGCGCGAACCAGGTCGCGTCGTTCAACTCGCCGGTCTGGTTCAACGTCGGGCTGCATCAGATCCACGGCGTGTCGGGCGGGCATGGCGGCTTTCACTGGGACAGCCGATCCGAGCAGCCCGTCCCCACGCTTCGCAGCTACGAATATCCGCAGGCCTCGGCGTGCTTCATCCAGAGTGTCGAGGACAACATGGACAGCATCATGCGCCTGGCCGGCCAGGAGGCGAGGCTGTTCAAGCACGGCAGCGGGACAGGGACGGACCTCTCGACGCTGCGCAGCTCGCGCGAAAAACTCTCCGGCGGCGGGACACCCTCGGGGCCGTTGAGCTTCATGCGGGTCTACGACCAGGTGGCGGCGGTGATCAAGTCCGGCGGCAAGACCCGCCGGGCCGCCAAGATGCAGTCCCTACGCTGCGACCACCCGGACATCATGGAGTTCATCGAGGCCAAAGCCCGCGAGGAAAAGAAGGCCTGGGCGTTGATCGAGACCGGCTACGACGGTTCGTTCAACGGCGAGGCCTACGGGTCGGTGATGTACCAAAACGCTAATTTTTCCGTCCGCGCCACCGACGAGTTCGTGCAGGCGGCGATCGACGACCAGCCCTGGCAGACCTACGCCGTGACCAAGGGTGAGCCGATGGCTAAATATCCCGCCCAGCAGTTGCTCCGCAAGATCGCCGAAGGAACCTGGGTCTGCGGCGACCCGGGCATGCAGTACCACACGACGATCAACCGCTGGCACACCTGTCCGGCCAGCGGGGCGATCAACGCCTCGAATCCCTGCTCGGAGTACATGTTCCTCGATGACTCGGCGTGCAACCTGGCGAGCCTGAACCTGATGAAGTTCCGCACGCCGGAGGGCGGCTTCGACGTCGAGCGGTTCCGAGCGGCCGTGCGGGTCCTCGTCATCGCCCAGGAAATCCTCATCGACCACGCGAGCTATCCCTCGGAGCGAATCTGTCGAAACAGCCATGATTTCCGCCCGCTTGGGTTGGGGTACGCCAATCTCGGTGCGTTGATCATGTCGATGGGCCTGCCGTACGACTCGCCCGGCGGGCGGGCGATGGGGGCGTGCGTAACGGCGATCATGACCGGCTCGGCCTACGCCACGAGTGCCGAACTGTCCAGCCGGTCGGGCAGCTTCCCGCAGTTCTACAAGAATCGTCAAGCCATGCTGGATGTCATGCAGCGGCACCGCGAGGCCGTCGACGCCATCGACAAAGAGGCGCTCGACGCCGACCTGCAGGCCGCCGCCCGCGACGCATGGGACGAGGCGCTCGATGCAGGCGGTCGGTTCGGCTACCGCAACGCCCAGACGACGGTGCTGGCACCGACGGGGACGATCGGGTTCATGATGGACTGCGACACGACCGG
>CAYMAP010000314.1:0-2303 GCA_964388425.1 uncultured Planctomycetaceae bacterium | reverse complement strand
CTAAAAAAACCGACCGACGAGGCAACGACAGGGAGACATCGCGGGTTGTGGTGCGCAGACCCAGTGAAACCCTATCCGCGCTACGGCACTCAATCGAAGCATCGTGACCGTCCATGCCAGACAGCGCGATGTTTCCAATCCGTCATCTGCAATGGAAAATCGGGTTGCCCGAAGCTCGGGTCGACGTACAATAAGCCCATGTCCGGTCTGGAGACCTTCGACAACCCGCACCCGGGGCGGGACTACGTCATCCGCCACGTCGCCCCGGAGTTCACCAGCGTCTGCCCCGTGACCGGGCAGCCGGATTTCGGGACGATCTCCATCGAATACGTCGCCGGCCCGCGGTGCGTCGAACTCAAGAGCCTGAAATTCTACCTCCAGGACTACCGCAACGAGGGCGTGTTCTACGAGGATCTCGTCAACCGCGTCCTGAACGATCTCGTCGCCCGGCTCGAACCGAAGCGGATGACCGTTACGGGCGAATTCACGCCTCGCGGGGGCATGCACTCGACCGTCACCGCCACGCACGAAGGGAGTCCGTCGTGATGGCCCGGGCGAAGACCATCCTCACCGCCGTGGTCGGGGCGGCGATGCTGGTAATCCTCACGCTGGTGGTGTTGGGGCTCTGGCAGACGCACCGCGAGGACCCGCCGCTGCTGATGCAGACCTATCGTCGGCCGACGGTGATGGACACGGAGTTCACGATCAGCCTGGTCGTCGACCTCGAACACCAGCAGCGGGTCGAGGATATCCTGGCAACCGCCGACGCCGCCGCCCGCGGCGTCGCCGATCTGATGAACGTGCACAACCCGGCTTCGGAACTGTCGCGTTTCAACGACGCGCCGGCCGGTCGGCTCGTGACGCTCACGCCGATGACGCTCGAAGCCCTGGACCTCTCGCAACGCTACTGGGACGAGACCGACGGAGCCTTCGACGTGACCATCCGCCCGCTGATCCTGCTCTGGCAGGAGACGGGGCGGTCCGGGACGCTGCCCGGCCGGGGCGAACTGCTCGCCGCCCGCAACGCCAGCCGATGGGCCTATTTGGAACTGTTCGACACCGGCGTCCGCAAGACCGTCCCCACCGCCGCCGTTGACCTCGGGGGGATGGCCAAGGGTTTCGCGATCGACCGCGCGACGGACTCCGCCCTCGCCGCCGGGTGCCTCGGGGGCGTGGTGGACATCGGCGGGGACGTGCGCGTCTTCGGGCGAAAGCCCAGCGACACGCCCTGGCGCGTGGGCATTGCCGACCCCTTCCAGCCGGACTGCGGGCAGACCTTCGTCCGCATCGCACTGCCCGCCGGGGCCGTCTGCACCAGCGGAAACTATCGGCGGTACAGCGTCATCGGCGAAAAACGCTTCAGCCACATCATCGACCCCCGGACGGGCATGCCCGTCGACGCCTGCCCGTCCGTGACGGTCGTCGCACCCCTAGCCCGCACCGCCGACGCCTGGGCCACCGCCCTGAGCGTCCTGGGCCCCGAGGGACTGAAAAAACTCACCGGCACGGGTATCGAGGCCATGCTCGTCGTCGGCGAGCCGGACGACTACCGCGTCGAAATGACGCCCGGCTTCCGGAAACTGCTCATCGATGCTCCCCCGCTGTCCCCAAGCCAACCCACTGAACGTTCCGGCAAACCCTGACCGGCCTTCCCCCGAAACAGCGTTGGCTGGTCACTCGGCTGGAGAACGGCTCGACCTTCGTCAGCAAGCAGATCGTTGACTTCAACATCACCCAGGCGTGGGACCAGATCGTTGTCGGCGAAGTCACCGGCGGGACGAAATACGGCACAACCAGTCTCTATCATCTGGACAACGTGCAACTCCAGCTGTCTGGAGCAGCCATCCCCAAAACGGTCCTCCCGGCGTGTTCTTGGCAGTTCTGAGGGAGGCGTCTTTTTTTGCGACTGCCGGGCAAAGCCCATTGACTTTTTTTCGTCGGGTTGTATACTTTCCCTTCTGCCTTGCCTAGGGTATACTGACCGAATACAATCTGGGGCCGTAGCTCAATTGGTTAGAGTACCGGACTGTCGATCCGGTGGTTGCGGGTTCGAATCCCGTCGGCCTCGTGTGCCTGTCCTGACATCGGGGCAGGCATGTTTTTGCGCCGCCTTACCCGTCGGCCAGCCCTCCCAAGGATTCGGACACGCGATGGACCCGCCGAAGCGATATCGCAGCCGGTTTGACACCGGGCCGGCGAGGGGCCTCCCAGCGAATCCGTCGGCCTCATTCCCCGCCCGGACCTGCCGGGCAGGCAGGCCGCAGGCATGGCACACCGTCCCAGTTCATTCCTCAACCTCGCCA
>CAYMAP010000313.1:0-2304 GCA_964388425.1 uncultured Planctomycetaceae bacterium | reverse complement strand
GCGGGGGTGGACCACGAAGGTCTTCTCGTCTCGCTCCGTTCGTCAAACCATCCCTCCGGCGGACGTATTCTACTGTCCTTATCCTAAGCCCCGCCAGCCGGAATGCTTGACATCCACGCCATGGCCGGTATCGTGGCGGACGGGTTGGGTTTCGCTACTCGAACGATCGCGCAGGAAAGGAACGAACATGGCAGGGCCCCAAATCACGGTCATCGGCGCGGGCAGCTACTTCTTCGGCCGACCCGTCATCCACAAAATGGCGACCAGCGACATCATGGCCGGCGGGACGCTCGCGCTGGTCGACACCGACGAGAAGGTCCTCAAGACCATGATGAAACTCGCCCGGCGGGTCTTCCAAGCCAACAAGGCCCCGGTCAAACTCGTCGGCTCGACCGACCGTCGCGAAGTGATGAAGGACAGTGACTTCGTCGTCCTGACCTTCAGCGACCGCAACGCCCACTACCGCGGCGTGGATACCGAAATTGCCGCGAAGCACGGCATCCGCATGTGCAGTTCCGACACCATCGGGCCGGGCGGCATCTTCCGGGCGATGCGAGAAATCCCCGAAGCGCTTGGCGTCTGTCACGACGCGAGGAAACTCTGCCCCGACGCCTGGGTGATCAACTTCATCAACCCCACGACCGTCCTGGGCATCGCCCTGCAGAAGTACGCCACCGACGTCCGCAGCTTCGCCCTCTGCGACGGGCACCACGAACCGTACAACACCCTCATGTGGGCCAAGACCTTCCAGCTCGTCCCCCACGACGCGACCGAAGTGCCCCCGGAGGTGCTCAAGAAATTCGACCTCCGCATCGGCGGGGTCAACCACAACACCTGGCTGGTCCGGGCGAGCTACGACGGCAAGGATCTCATGCCGAAGCTTCGGCAGATCGTCCGCCGCAACGCCCGCGAGGAAAAGAAGGACCCCCACGAAAAGGCCAAGCCCCGCTTCAACCAGAACTACGCCCTGGAACTGCTGGAGCTCTTCGGCGCTCTGCCCACCGCCATCAGCCATACCAAGGAATACGTCCCCTTCTTCCAGGGCTACGGCGTCAAGCCCAACAAGCCCGAGCCGATCCGCCTGTTCGACGCCGCCAACCGCGCCGAGGAAATGGCCGACGCCTGGAAGGTCACCGAGCAGTACGCCGCCGGGAAGCTCTCCGTCAAGCACTTCAACGAGCAGAACCACAACGACCACGCCACGGACATCATCGAGAGCATGTGGGGCGGACTCGGCAAGGTGTTCTACATCAACAGCCCCAACCGCGGGGCCATCAGCAACCTGCCCTACGACGCCTTCGTCGAGCTGCGCAGTCACGTCGACATGCGAGGCCCGGTTCCGCTGCCGTTGGGCCCCATGCCGCTGGGCGTCAGGCAGCTCCAGTTCCAAAGCCTCGACACCCACGAACTGACCGCCGACGCCGCCGTCTCCGGCGACAAAACCCTGCTGCGACGGGCGATGCTCTCCGACCCCCTCTGCAACAACATCCCCGACGCCGACGCCTGCATCAAGGACCTCCTGGCCGCCGAGAAGGAGGCCCTGCCGAGCTACTGGTACAAACGGAAATAACCCCTCGCCCCGGCCATGCGCGGGGGTTGCGTTGCGAAATCACGGCTGCGTGGTTTTTGCCGCCTCGATGAACGCCCGGACCCGCTGGGGGTCTTTTACCCCGGGGCTGATCTCCACCCCGCTGGAGACGTCCAGCCAGTCGGGCTGGACGGTTCGGCAGGCTTCAACGGCGTTGCTTGGGTCCAGCCCGCCGGCGAGGAACACGTCCGGCAGGTAGTCCATCGCCCCCTCCGCCCGGGCGCGGGCGACGAGGTCCCAGTTGAACCTCCGCCCGGTCCCCCCGGCTGCGTCGGGCGCGACGGCGTCGAGCAGCACGCCAGCCAGTCGATCCTCGCAACCGGCCGGCAGGCAGACCAGCCAGTCGTGCATATCCAGGATGAACTGCCCCGACCGCACGCCGAAGGCCTTGATCGCCGGCACGTCGAGGTCGGCGACCAGGCCCGGTTCCTCCGCGCCGTGAAGCTGGGCGTGCGTGATCCCCGTCCGCCGAGCCAGAACGTTGATCTCCGCGGCCCGGGCGTCGACGAACACGCCGACCTTCCAGACCTCGGCCGGAAGGGCGCGGACGATCGCCGCGGCCCGTTCTGCGTCGATCCGCCGCTTCGAGGGCGCGAAGACCAGCCCTACCGCCTCCGCGCCGCAGTCGGCTGCCCACCGCGCCTGGGCCGGCTCGGTCAGCCCGCAGATTTTCACACGCACCGGATTCACGACTTCTTTGATGCCTCCCTCGGAAC
>CAYMAP010000312.1:0-2305 GCA_964388425.1 uncultured Planctomycetaceae bacterium | reverse complement strand
CCGGAGCAATCCTCAGCCGGGTCGGCAGAGCCACACGTTAGAGGGCACCTTGAAACATTGGATTCACGACATTGCTTGATCTTGTTGCCCGCTGCCTGCGTCACAAAAACCGGCGAATATTTCAGAATATGCACCGATTGTCGTTCCTTGGCAGCAAGCAAAGTCTCGGCGCGATCTCGCAAATCGAATGTTTCAAGGTACCCTAGAGTCCATGTCCTTGCATTTGGGTTTACGGGTAGAGTTCGCGGACGGCGCGGGCACGGTCGAAGAGGTCCTCCAACGCCTGGCGGTTTGGCCGGGAGCTTTGCTCGGCCGGATGAGCGGCGAGGTACTCGCCCACCTCGGCCAGTACGTCGTCCAGTTCGCGCAGCCGATGCGCCACGGCATCGTAGCGCTCCGCGCGATGCTCGGCGAGGATGTCCTCGACAGCCTGGAGGCGGTCGGCGGAAGGCACGGCCGGGGTCGGGGCCGGTTGACGCACCGAGCGGGACAGCAGCAGGAGAATGACTCCCAGCCCGACCAGCAGGACAACCGTGCCGATCACGCCGAACATCGGGCCAACCGCTTCGCTCAGGCCGGCGTCCTCGGCGTGTAGAGCGTGGACGATCGGACCGGCCAGGCCCAGCAGGCCGAGAATGATCGCCAGAACCAGCAGCAGCGAACCGAGGATGAACAGCAGGCGCGACATGCGGACCGAGTATACCGTACCGGTCGGGACATCGGCACCTGCGCGGTTCCTTGAACGTCCACCTTCGCTCAATCGCGGTGTCGGCGTCGTCCAGGACGACGGCCTCGATGATGCCTGCGGTGTTTGCGGCGGTCTTCCCAGTCGTCGTCCCAGTCATCGTCATCGTCCAGGACGATCACCTGCGGTGGACAGTCCTGTCGGTAGCGGGGGTGATGGTAGCGGTGCCTACGGTAGCCATGATGCCGGTGATGTTTACAGCCAGCCAGGAACGCGGCCCCCACGCCGAGCAGGAGAATCAACGCCATCGGCCCCAGCCACGTCCGCCAACGAGGTCCCGTCGGTGAGGGGGTGTCGGAGGTGTTCATCGTTCGATCCTTTCGTTTTCGTGACGCCTTCGGAAGCCTGGTGCATCCCCGTTCGGCGCGGTTACAGGAATTCTGCGGATTTCCCTGCCGGGATCGGCTGACAACGGGCGGAGTTTGGCATACCATGACAGGACCGCCAGAGAAGGGTCATCCAATCAGCAGAAAGGACATCACATGGAACGTCGTGCATTGGGCAAATCAGGAATCACCGTACCTCCGGAAATTTTCGGCGCCTGGGCGATCGGAGGTTGGATGTGGGGCGGGCAGGACCACGACGCCGCCGTCGCCGCCATCCGGACCGCTCTGCGGGAGGGCATCGACGCGTTCGACACGGCGGCGGTCTACGGGTTCGGCCGCAGCGAGGAACTCCTCGCCGAGGCCCTCAAAGACACCCCCCGCCAGGACGTGGTGATCCTCACGAAGTTCGGACTCCGCTGGGACGCCGAGCCGGGCCAGGGCACGGCCCGGTGGGAAACGCAGGACAACGAGGGCAACGACGTCACCGTCGTCCGCTACGCCTCGCCCGAGAGCGTCACACTCGAATGCGACCGCAGCCTGCAACGGCTCGGAACGGACTACATCGACGTCTACCAGCAGCATTGGCCGGACGACACCACACCGGTCGAGGAGACCTTCGGGGCCGTCAAGGACCTCGTCGACGCGGGCAAGGTCCGCGCCGCCGGGGCCAGCAACCTCTCGCCAGAGCAGATGGCCCGGGCCCACGCGGTCGTGCCGCTGGCCTCCAGCCAGCCTCCGTATTCCATGGTCCTCCGCGACGCCGAGCGGGACATTTTTCCCTGGTGCCGCCAACACCATGTCGGGGTCATCAACTACAGTCCGCTCCAGCGCGGGCTGCTGACGGGCAAGTACGATCCTGAGGTGTCCTTCCCCGAAGGCGACCACCGCGCGGGGAACCCGTTCTTCCGGTCCGAGAACATCCGGCGGGTCAACGCCTTGCTCCACCAGATCGGCCCCATCGCACAGGCCTACGACGCCACCATCGCCCAACTGGTCATCAATTGGACCAGCGGACACCCGGACATCACCGCGCCCCTCGTCGGGGCACGCAACGAACAGCAGGCCCGCGAAAACGCCGCCGCCATCCGGTTCACGCTCACCGAAGGCGAACGTCGACAGATTGACGAGGCCCTGGACCACCTGCAACTGGATCTCGGATGAGAGCAAGTGGCCAATGTCGATGCGCCCCTCAAAAGTCGACGGAACGGAACATCAGAGCGATTCGTCAACGCAA
>CAYMAP010000311.1:0-2335 GCA_964388425.1 uncultured Planctomycetaceae bacterium | reverse complement strand
GCTGGTCGCGGCAGACGGTCGATGCGGTCATGACCTTCTACTGCAACCTGATCGGCGTGATCTCCCGCCTGTCCTACGCCCACATCAAGCTGGCCCGGGCGAGCGAGGCCTTGCGCCGGAGCGAGCAGAAGTTCCGGTCTTTTGTCGAAAATGCCAACGACATGGTCTATGCTCTCTCTCCCGAAGGCGTGTTTACGTACATGTCCCCCAACTGGCTGGAGTTCATAGGCGAGCCGGCGGAAGAGGCGATCGGAAAATCCTTCGAGCCCTATGTCCACCCCGAGGACGTCCACCTCTGTTACGCCTTCCTGGAAAAAACGCTGAGAACCGGCGAAAAGCAGCGCAGCGTGGAATACCGGGTCCGCTATCGAGACGGGTCGTGGCGGTGGCACGTCTCCAACGGCTCGCCCGTCCGGGACGAATCGGGAACCGTCACGGGGTTTGTCGGTATCGCCCGCGACGTGACCGAAGAAAAGCGGGCCGAGGAGGCGTTGAAGGCCAGCGAAGCCCGTTTCAAGAACATGCTGCGGGATGTGACCTCGGTGGCGGTCCAGGGTTATGCCCTGGATGGCACGGTGCGGTACTGGAACCAGGCCTCGGAAACGTTTTACGGCTACACCGTTGAGGAAGCGCTTGGCCGAAACTTGCTGGACCTGATCATCCCGCCGGCCATGCGCGACGGCGTCAGAGCGCAGATGCGCCGGATGGCCGAGACGGGCGAGGCGATGCCTGCTGGCGAATTGGAATTGATGCAAAAGGACGGATCGCCCATTCATGCCTATTCGTCGCACGCTTTGGTGCAGTTGCCGGGGCAGGAGCCCGAACTGTTCTGCATCGACATCGACCTCACCGAGCGCAAGCGGTCGGAGCAAGAACGCGAAAAGCTCCGGGAACAGTTGGCCCAGGCCCAGAAGATGGAGTCCATCGGTCGGCTGGCCGGCGGGGTCGCCCACGACTTCAACAACATGCTCCAGACGATCCTGGGCTACTGCGACATGCTGCTGGCCGAGGCCGGGAGCGATCATCCGTTCCGGGAAAGCCTGGAAGAGATTCGGAATGCCGGCAGGCGTTCGGCGGACCTGACGCGGCAGTTGCTGGCCTTTGCGAGAAAACAGACCATCGCTCCGGTGGTGCTGGACCTCAATGCCGCCGTCTCCGACCTGCTGAAGATGCTCGCTCGCCTGATCGGCGAGGACGCGGACCTGCTCTGGCAGCCTTGCCCGGGCACGTGTCTGGTGAACATCGACCCGGTGCAGATCGACCAGATCCTGGCGAATCTGGTCATCAACTCCCGCGACGCGATCAGGGGCAATGGGCGGATCGCCATCGAGACCGGGCACGTGGAATTCGACGAGGACTACTGTGGAACGCACCCGGGATTCCGCGAAGGTCGATATGAGATGCTCGCTGTCAGTGACGACGGGGTGGGCATGGATCGCCAGACGCTGGAGAAGGTGTTCGAGCCGTTCTTTACCACGAAAGACAAGGAAAAAGGCACCGGCCTGGGGCTTGCGACCGTGTACGGGATCGTCAAGCAGAATGACGGATTCATCAATGTCTACAGTGAACCCGGGCAAGGCACGACGGTCAGGATTTATTTGCCCGCAGCGACCGAGGGTATCGACTCGGCCCGCCGGACCGAACGCCAGGGAGACCTGCCCACCGGCGCGGAAACCGTTCTCCTCGTCGAGGATGAGCCGGCGCTGTTGAGGCTCAGCCGACAGGTGCTCGAGGAACTGGGGTACACGGTCTGGCCCGCCTCGGGGCCGCAAGAGGCCCTGAGCCTGGCGGCCGAACGCCTATACGAATTTGACGTCTTGATTACGGATGTGGTCATGCCTCAGATGAGCGGCAGAGAGCTTCAGAGACAGCTTGCGGAGCATTGCCCGGGCCTTCGATGCATTTTCATGTCGGGCTATACGGAAAACGTCATCGCGCACCAAGGCGTGTTGGAGGAAGGGGTGCATTTCCTGCAGAAGCCCTTCTCGACGGCTGACCTGGCGAGGAAACTGTGGGAAGTGCTCACAGACGCCAAAGACGAGGGGTGATTTCGTGTTGACGATGCCTCCGGCAAGCACTTTGGCGAACTGCCGGCTGAGGTGTCTCAGGAGGGACATGGAGGGGACAGTCGTTCGCGGCGAACGAAGACTGGGCCTTACTGGACTCGAACCAGTGACCTCACGGGTGTGATCCGTGCGCTCTAGCCAACTGAGCTAAAGGCCCTTGATTCGGTTATTATAGCCGCGGAGGCGAGGGTTGCAAGGCGGTGGTTTCGGGGTGGATTGTGCGGGTTGCGGTCACCCGAGTTTGCGGAGGATGGTGTCGATGGCTTCGT
>CAYMAP010000310.1:0-2337 GCA_964388425.1 uncultured Planctomycetaceae bacterium | reverse complement strand
GGTCCTCCCAGCGTGTTCTTGGCAGTTCTGAGGGAGGCGTCTACAATGACTCGATGACCTTTTACGATGAATTCGCCCGTCAGTACGACGCCATCACGCGGCGGGAAGATTCGGCCGGAACGGTCGGGATGTTCTGCGACCGCCTGAGAAGCCGATACACGATAGGCTCGGCCCTCGATGTTGCCTGCGGAACGGGGCGGTTCTCGCTGGCATTGGCGCGGCGCGGCGTGGACATGACCGGCGTGGACCTCTCCGAAGGGCTGATCCGCCAGGCTCGCACGCACGCCGAAGCGATCGGCCTGGACGTGCAGTGGCGGCAGTGTACGATGGAAAAACTCGACGGCGACGTGCCCGGTCCCTTCGACGCCGTGCTCTGCATGGGAAATTCCATCCCCCACCTGCTGACCGACGAGGCCCTTCACTCCGCCCTGGCCGGCTTTGTCCAACGGCTCGGAAACGACGGTGTGCTGGTGCTGCACCTGCTGAACTACGGCCCGATCCTCGCCCGGCGCGAGCGTGTAGTCGCGGTCACCCGACACGACCAGGCCGAATACGTCCGTTTCTACGATTTCCTGGACGAACACCGCCTTCGCTTCAACCTGCTGGAAATCCACTGGGAACACAGCCAGCCGACCCATCGGCTGCACGAGACGGAACTTTGCCCGTGGCGGGTCGAAGAACTCCGCGACGCGCTGGCAAGCGCAGGCTTCGGCCGTGTCGAAACCTTCGGGAGCATGAACGGCGCGACCTTCGAGCCGGAGCGGTCCGACGTCGCCGTTCTGTACGCCCGCCCGGTGTCAGTCGGCTGAGCCGCGCCTCACCACATCAGGATCGGCATGAGGAACCACGCCACCGGCGCTGCCAGCAGGGGCGAGTCCAGCATGTCCAAGACGCCTCCAAACTCCGGGACGATGGCGGCGGAGTCTTTCGCCCCAGCCGACCGCTTCAGCAGCGATTCGCACAGGTCCCCCACCTGCCCCGCCGCCCCGACGAGAACCGCAAACACCGCGTAGCCCGCGGCGGCCGGGAAACCCAGCGGCGTAACGCCCGCAGGCGAACCGCCCGCCCACGACCAGACCGCCCCCAGCACACCGGCTGTGACCAGCCCACCGACCAACCCCTCCCAGGTCTTGCCCGGGCTCAACCAGGGGATCATCTTGTGACGCCCCAGCAGCGACCCGGTGAAATACGCCCCGATGTCCGTTACCTTCACCACCGCCAGAAACAGCAGCAGGTTCGCCGGTCCCTGCGACAGCCGGATCGACAGAATCGCCGCCCCGCCCAACCCGAGGTAGGCCGCGCCCAGCACCGTCGCCCCGACCGCGCTCATCGCACCGTCCAGCCTGGCACGGAACATCTGCTCGCAGAACACCAGCATCAGCCAGACTCCCAGCGTGACGGGCAGGTTCTGCACGAGTCGATAGCCCCAGGAGATATCCGACAGCAACGGCAGCCAAGGGCTCAGCCCCAGCAGCGTCACCCCGGCCAGGCCCGTCAGCCAGAGCACCCGCGACCCCGCCAACCGGGCCAGTCGGGCGTATTCCACGAATCCCACTCCCAGCAGCATGACCATCACCGCCGCCACCGGCAGGGCCGGGAACCGCAGGGACACCGCCCACATCGCACCGTCCGTGGCGGCATGCAGGGAGAAATCCAGCCAGAATATCCCCCCCACCCCGGCGATCAGCGCCGCGCCGAACCCGATCCGTTTGACCATGCGCGCAGACATCATGGCGGGCATTGTACGCCGACGACGACGCCAGGGGAACCGCCCGCCGAAACCGCCGACCAGCCCCCGCGACCCGCGCGACATCGGGGTGGTTTTTGACGCCTCGTTTTTCTTGACAAAACCGCCCGGGCGTGGATAATGCATCGTTTCCCCAGTGTCGGGAAACACGACCGAGAAGGAGAATGACCCGTGTATGCAGTCATCGAAGACAGCGGTCAGCAGTTCCGGGTACGCCAAGGCGACGTGCTGGACGTGGATCTGCGCGAACTCGCTGAAGAGGCCCAGGAAATCGAATTCGACCGGGTTCTGCTCGTCCGGGACGAGACGACCCGCGTCGGCACGCCCGTGCTGGACAAGGCCCGCGTGGTCGCGGAAATTCTCGACCCCCAGGCCAAGGGGCCCAAGGTACACCATTACTACTGGCGACGCCGAAAGGCCTCCCGCCGGAAAACCGGACATCGGCAAAAGTATCTGCGCGTCCGGATCAAGAGCATCAGCGCCTGACCGCCGAGAACGGAGAACAAAACGGCCCGAAGCCCGTCGACCCGGCGGACTTTTTTCTCGTGGGAAAGACGCCTCCCTCAGAACTGCCAAGAACACGCTGGGAG
>CAYMAP010000309.1:0-2353 GCA_964388425.1 uncultured Planctomycetaceae bacterium | reverse complement strand
TTGAAGCATACGCGCATTTCGATCCGTCATCGAGTTCGATCAGCCACTTGTACTCAAAACATTACGTCAGAACCGCCAGGGCGACGAAGCAGACTCCGCAGGCGACGAGACCCCAGATGCCCACCAGGGCCATGACGCGCATGCCCTTGGGCAGGTAGTCGAAGAAGGGCTGGTTTTTCTCCAGCAGCCAGCCCCCGAAGCCCACCAGCACGAGCGTCAGTCCCGCCAGGAGCCAGTTGACCACCTCGAAGACTTCGTCGTGCCCCTGCCCGAAGGTGAACTGCATCCCGCCGACGGCCAGCATGAGGATCGCGACCAGGATGAAGCCGAACATCAGCACGGAAAGATTTTTCGTCACGCCTCCGAGCCAGGTGTGTTCGACAGCGGCCATGCCCCCTCCGGACAGGGCGGCGGCGATGGCCTCGGACTGGAATTCCGGGTGTTCGTCAGCCGGCTCCCAGAGGGTCGAGTCGCGGTGCCGCACCAGCCCGTGTTTGTCCCAGGCTTCGCTGCGCAGCTTCTGGCGGAGTTCGTCGGTCGTGACCGGCCCGCCGTGTTCGCCGTGCAGCGAGTAGTACCATTCGCAGCGCTGCCCCAGCGTGTTGACCTGGTGGTCCTGATCCTCTTCGTCCACGGCGTCCAGGGCCAGGTGCGACTCCTCGACGCCCATCGGCAGGTCGTCGAGGGTTCCGTCTTCGTTCCGGGCAGAGCCTTTTTCCAATTCGTCCTGGTCCGCCCGGGCGTCCGAGCCGCGCTGAATGATCCGGTTGATGTTTTCATACGGATCGATCGAATCGGGGATAAACAGAAAGTCGTCCTGCTGGCTCTGGCTGAGACCGCCCAGTTCAGGCACGGTGACGGCACCGACCTCGGCCCAATCGGCGTCGGCGGCGACTCGGGGCGCAGAGAAATCGGCTTCATCATCGAAATCGTTCGGCTGATCGACGCCCATGCCCCCGTCTTCGGTCAGGGGCAGCTCGTCGGTGAGGTCGCCTTCGTCCCAGGGCTGCTGCTGGCCCGGGGGGATGTCGGCTGTCTCGACGGCGGACTGATGATCGGGCGTTTCGGTGGCGGAGACCGCCTCCGCCAAGCCTTCCTGCGTCGTTGCCTCGTAGTCGCCCGATGGCGTCGCATGGTCGGTTTCAGCGTCCTCGGGAAGCCCCTGTCGGTCCGCCGGAGTCGTTCGCTCCTCCGTCGCGGGCGTCTCGTCGCGCGGTTTGCTAAGCGACTCCCGCAGCGCGCGATGCTCGGCCCGTAGACGCTCCATTTCCTCGTAGAGCTTCTCGAAGGCCGACTCCGCCTCCTGCCTCGCATGCCGTTCGCGCTGAATTTCTTCCTGCGCCGACGCCATCATCTTCCGACGTTCGTCTTCCAGTTTCTGGCGGTCTTCCTGGAACCGCTCTCGCTCGTGCCGGATGCGATCGGCTTCCTCGGCCCGTCGGGCAGCCTCGGCAGACTCTGTGCGAAGCCGTTCCAACTCTTTCCGCGTCGACTGCTCCGCCGCCTGGCGGTCCTGTTTCTCCTGCTCGCTGAGTTCCAACTGCTCCTGCAGTTCGTCCCTCGCCTTGAGGGCCGAGTCCGCGCGGGCCTCTGCCTGCTCGACGCTCCGGGCAATGGCGGCGGCTTCGTCGCGCAACCGCTGGGCCTCGTCGCTGGCCTCGCGGACGTACCGCTCCGCCGCCTCCCGTGCTTGGCGTTCGGCCGTCTCGCGAATGTCACGCTCGACCTCCTGACGCATCCGCTCCCAGTCCGCCTCGGTGAGGCCCTCACGGCGGGAAGGGGCATCCGCCTGCTCCTTGCTGTCGACATCGGTGGATCCGAACGATTCGTCGGGAACCTCGATCTGCCGGGGGAACTCCACCGCCTCGATGGTCGGCTTGTTGCGGTGCTGACAGGACGGGCACTGGTTGGGCCTGGCCTTTCGGCCGAGTTTCAGGCTTTCGTAGACGGCGCCGCATTCGCTGCAGCGATACCGCGACGACGGGCCGAATACCTCTTCGACGATCTGCGGCTCGCCCGCAGGGACCCCCGATTGCGCAGGTCGGGCCAGATAACGCAACCGGGTTGGGTGACTCGCCTGGCGGGGACTGAAGGGGCGCGGAATCCGCAGGGACGCCTCGCATCGCGGGCAGATGCCACGCCCCCCTGCAAACTCCTCCTGAACACTCAGAAAAAGCCCACAGTGACTGCAGTATGAATTGATCATCGCAACACTCAGCCTGGCCTGATCCGCGCCTCCGAAATGGAAAACACGCACGTGGGTTCAGTGTACCATGGCTCCCTCTTTCTGACAATCCCCTATTCCGGCTGCTGAGCCGGTTGCGTTGTTCTGTTGCCCGCATGGTTATTGGCC
>CAYMAP010000308.1:0-2358 GCA_964388425.1 uncultured Planctomycetaceae bacterium | reverse complement strand
GGCCGACGGCTCGAAGGACTCTGCCGGCACGCCAGCGTCCACGCCGCGGGCGTCATCGTCGCCGATCAGCCCCTCGAGGACATCGTGCCGCTCTGCAAGCAGTCCGACAGCGAGGACGCCATCACCCAGTGGGACGGGCCGACCTGTGAACTGGCCGGGCTGATGAAAATGGACTTCCTCGGGCTGCGGACGCTGACCATCCTCCAGCGCTGCCGGGAACTCGTCGCCGAGACTACCGGGCAGGACGTCGACCCCGAGACCGTCCCGCTCGACGACGACCGCGTCTACGCCCTCTTCCGCAACGGGCATACCGACGGGGTCTTTCAGTTCGAGTCCGACGGGATGAAGAACGTCCTCAAGCAGATGCAGCCGACCTCGATCAACGACCTCATCGCCGCCAACGCCATGTACCGCCCCGGGCCGATGGAACTCATCCCGACCTACTGCGCACGCAAACACGGACGCGAGGAAGTTCACAGCCTGCACCCGCTGGTCGACGATATCCTCGCCGAGACGTACGGCATCATGTGTTACCAGGAACAGGTCATGCTCGTGCTGAACAAGCTCGGCAAACTGCCGTTGAACCGCGCACTGACGCTCATCAAAGCCATCAGCAAAAAGAAGGAAAAGGTCATCGCCTCGGAACGCCCGAACTTCACGAACGGGGCCGCGGAGAACGGCATTGACGAGTCCGACGCCCACGAGCTGTTCGAGCTGATTCTGAAATTCGCGGGTTACGGCTTCAACAAGTCGCACTCGACGCGCTACGCGATCGTCGCCTACCAGACGGCATACTTCAAGGTCCACCACCCGCGCGAGTTCCTCGCGGCCACACTGACCTACGAGTCCATCGACACCGACAAGGTCGTGCAGTACATGGCCGAGGCCGGCCGAATGGGCGTCGACGTCGCCCCGCCGGACGTCAACGCCTGCGGCGCGGACTTCGCCGTCGACGGCGAGCGGGTGCGTTTCGGGCTGGCGGCCGTCAAGGGCGTAGGACACAAGGCCGTCGACGCCATCGTTGCCGCCCGTGAGGAGTTCGGGGCCTTCAGCGACCTCTACCACTTCTGCGAGACCGTCGACCTCCGCAGCGTCAACCGCGCGACGGTCGAGGCCCTGATCAAGTGCGGCGCGTTCGACAGCCTCGGCGCGTCCCGCAGCGCGATGATCGCCGCCGTCGAACAGGCCATCCAGCTCGGCCAGGACGCCGCCACGCACCGCAAGACCGGCCAGATGAGTTTCTTCAGCGACGGGCTGCTTTCCGAGCCGACCAAGAAGCCGACCTTCCCCGACGTCGAGTCCTGGTCCGAGACACAACTGCTTGCCGCAGAAAAGGAAACGCTCGGCTTCTACGTCACCAGCCATCCCCTCGTCCGCTACGCCCGCGAACTGGAAAGCCTCTCCTGTCCCGACGGGGTCAAGCTCGCCATCCTCACCGGCGAACAGGCCGGCGCCTACGAAGACAAGCCCGTCCGCCTCGGCTGCATGATCGCCCAGGTCCGCCCGACCTTCTCCCGCGCGAAGAACGAAAAAATGGCCATGCTTACCATCGAAGACGTTTCGGGAACCTGCGACGCGGTGGTCTTCCCGCGAACCTACCAGGACGTTGCCGAACTCCTCCAGCCCGAGGCCCTCGTCGTCCTGACCGGCAAGCTCGACCGTTCCCGCGAACGTTCGAGCATCCGCGTCGACGAGGTCCTGCCCGTCGACCAGGCCGTCAAAACCCTTACCGACCAACTCCTGCTCCGCCTGCCCTCTACCGACCAGACGCTGCTGAGCACGCTCCGCGACCTGCTGGCCGCTCACCCCGGAGCCACGCCGGTCACGCTTCGGACCCGGCCGGCCGGCCATCCGGACGTCGAGGCCTTCATCCGCGCCGGACGCGACTGCCGCGTCCACATCGATCGGTCCTTGCTGGACGCCCTGATCGACCTGCTCGGCGATCAGCAGCACATTCGGCTTCTGCCCAAACCCCTCCAGTTACAGAACGCCTCGCGACGACGATTCCACGGTCGGGGCAAGAAACCCATCGGCCTGCAGGGCCAGGCCTCCGACGCCGTCACGCGGTTCGACTGATCGGCGGCACGAATTTTTTTCCTTTCGTGCCGATCTCCCCGGAAAACCGTTTGACACCCAACCCGCCCGGGCGTAGACTTCCCCCCGTTGCTTTGTATTGAGGTGCGGCCAATCGAGAGGGTGCTCGCTCCCGCGTCAAGGATGACGATCCAGCCGACCGGCTGTTGCTGCGCTTCGCTCCTGCTGACCGTTGGCAGGCTGTGGCCGTTCATCAGAAGATCGCGCCCGGACGCGCCGGCTGCGCCACCCGGGCTGGAAAGGATATCATGGCATCGGTGGATC
>CAYMAP010000307.1:0-2364 GCA_964388425.1 uncultured Planctomycetaceae bacterium | reverse complement strand
AAGCCCGGCGCCTTCCCTGGTGATCGCTGGAGATCAGAGCCCCGCGATCCCCTTCTGCCGACGAGCAGAGATCAGAGCACCAGCCCACCGGCTACCCACCGGTGGCCTTTTTTTTGTCCGCACTGCGGGGCGTTTTGCGGTACCCTGTTGCCGTAGAGTCCACCGGACCGCCAATATAGACTGGACCCCACCATGCCCGACGAACAACGAACCATCGAAATATACGATACGACCCTGCGTGACGGCACGCAGGCCCAGGGGGTAAGTCTGTCGTTGAAGGACAAGCTCCAGATCGCCGAGGCTCTCGACGACCTCGGCGTGAACTACATCGAGGGCGGGTACCCGCTGAGCAACCCCAAGGACGAGCAGTTCTTCCAGGAGGCGGCGAAACGGGATTTTTCGCATGCAAAGATTGCCGCCTTCGGCATGACGCGACGCAAGGGCACGACGCCCGAGGACGACAGGGGTATGCAGGCCCTGCTGGGCAGCGAAGCCCCTGTGGTGACGATCGTGGGCAAGACGTGGGACCTCCACGTCCGCGACGTGCTACGCGTCAGCGAAGATGAGAATCTTGCGATGATCGCCGATTCGGTCGGGCTGATGGCCCGGTCGGGACGGGAGGCGATCTACGACGCCGAGCATTTTTTCGACGGGTCGGCCGCAAACCGGGACTACGCGTTCCGGACGCTCCGCGCCGCCGTCGACGCCGGGGCTGGCTACCTGGTGCTCTGCGACACCAACGGCGGCTCGACGCCGGAAACCATCGCCGAACTCACCGCCGAGGTCGTCCGAACTTTCCCGGACGTGCGGGTCGGCATTCACTGCCACAACGACTGCGACCTAGCCGTCGCCAACAGCCTCGCCGCCGTGCGGGCCGGGGCGTGCCACGTCCAGGGAACGATTAACGGCATCGGGGAACGGTGCGGCAACGCGGACTTGATCTCCGTGATGGCCAACCTCGCCCTGAAGTACGGCCAGCGGGTGTTGAAGGAAGGTTCGATTCCGCGCCTTACGGAAATCAGCCGATTCGTCTACGAACTGGCGAACCTGACGTTTTGCGAGTCCCAGCCCTTCGTCGGGCCTGCCGCCTTCGCCCACAAGGGCGGCATGCACGTCCACGCCGTCCAGCGCAACGTCCAGAGCTACGAGCACATCGACCCCGCTGTGGTGGGCAACACGCGGCGGGTGCTGGTCAGCGAATTGTCCGGCGTGAGCAACATTGCCGCCAAGGTCCCCGCCAAATTCCAACTCGCCGACGACAAGGACGCCCAGCGGGCCATCCTCAAGCAGGTCATGGAGAAGGAGAGCGAGGGCTATGCCTTCGAGGCCGCCGAGGCCAGCTTCGAAATCCTCGTCCGCAAGACGCTGGGGGGCGACTGGCACAGGCGGTTCTTCGATCTGGACCATTACCGCTGCGTCATTTCCCGCCGCGACGCCGAGGAACCCAGCACCGAGGCGACGGTCAAGCTCCTGCTGGACGGGCAGGTCCGGCACACCGTCAGCGAGGGCAACGGGCCGGTCGACTCGCTCATGCGCGCCCTGCGGGCCGCCCTGCGGGAGAGCTATCCCACGGTGGACGACCTGCACCTGGTGGATTACCATGTTCGCGTGGTCAACACCCAGGCTGAAACCGCCGCCAAGGTCCGCGTGCTGATCGAATGGCGGGACCGCGAGGCGGTCTTCGGCTCGGTGGGTGTGGACGAGAACATCATCGACGCCAGTTGGCTGGCCATCCTCGACGCCGTGGAATACAAACTCCTGACCGAGGCCGAATCCCACTGACCATGTCCAACGAACTGCCGAGTCTCTACGATCCCTCGCAGGTCGAGGAGCGGGTCTACCGCACCTGGACCGAAACCGGCGCCTTCCGCGCCGACCCCGCCGACGAGCGCCACAGCTTCTGCATGGTCATCCCGCCGCCGAACGTCACGGCCGCGTTGCACCTCGGCCACGCCCTGAACAACACCCTCCAGGACGTGCTGATCCGCTTCCGGCGGATGCAGCAGCGGGCGACGCTCTGGATGCCCGGGACCGACCACGCCGGCATCGCCACCCAGACCGTCGTGGAAAAACGCCTGCTGGCTGAGGAAGGCAAACGGCGTACCGACTTCGATCGCGAGGAGTTCGTCGCCCGCGTCCAGGCCTGGAAGGACGAGTACGAGGTCCGTATCCTGGAACAACTCCAGAAAATGGGTTGCTCCTGCGACTGGGATCGCACGCGGTTCACCATGGACGAGACCTGCGCGAAGGCCGTCCGCGAGACCTTCTTCCGCCTGTTTAGCGACGGGCTGATCTACCGCGGCAAACGCCTGGTCAACTGGGACCCGGCCACGCAGACCGTCCTGGCCGACGACGAAGTCGAAC
>CAYMAP010000306.1:0-2368 GCA_964388425.1 uncultured Planctomycetaceae bacterium | reverse complement strand
CTGGAGGACATGCACCACGCGGGTACCAGCTACGAGAAGCACGGCGTGAACGTGCTGTTCGTCGAAGGCGGGGCATTGGCCTACCGCGACAAGCCGACCTGGGACCGGAACTTCTTCGCCCACTGGGAACGGCTGTACGTCGAGAAAAAATACAACCGCGGGGTGGGCGCTTCGTACCATCTTGCACCGTTTGAGCTGCACTATCCTGCCCAGCCTGATGACGGCTGGTTCTGCTGGGCACTGACGAAGATGACCGGCGGGAATCTCTGGCGTTGCGACGCGAACACCTACGGGGGAATGAAGTACGCCGATGAGTTCGAGCAATGGCAGCCGCAGTATGACTACTTCAACTGGGAGGCAAGCCACGAAGATCTCTGGCGGTTCGTTCGTCCGCTTGCGGAGGTGGGGCTGCTGTTCTCTGCGGCGACGAAGCGGAACGTCGGGCCCGACCCCCAGCCTCACGGCGAGGAGTTCGCAGGCTGGGCGCAGAGCCTGCAACGCGCCCGCATCCCCTTCGATGCCGTGGTCGATCGCGACCTGGAAGACCTCGACCGCCTCGCACGCCTGCGGGTGCTGATCCTGCCGAACGCGATCTGCCTGTCCGACCGACAGCTCGATGTGATTCGGGCATTTGTCGAGGCCGGCGGTTGCGTCATCGCTACGCACCAGACGTCTCTCTGCGACGAAACGGGCAAGCCGCGCGAGGACTTCGGCCTGGCCGATCTGCTGGGCGTACATCACAACTCGGGGCAGGTCATGCAGCGGGCTTCGTGGACCCTCGACCGCCGCTGGCGGGCCGAGCCCCTCGCAGCCGACCTGCCGCCCTGGCTGCCGTTTGCCCCAGCAATATCGTTGGGCTTTGATGGCGAGACCGCCGAACGCAAGGTGCTGGGCTGGATCGAACGGACCATGCCCACCTTCGACTGGCCGACCATGCCGGCGGTCGTCGAGAGTCGCCTCGGCAAGGGGCGGGCGGTCTACCTGGCGCCGCAGGTCGGGGCCCTGGCCTACCGCGAGGGGCCTTTTCCCATCTGGCACCACGAACCGCAGCATGACTACCCAGAGCCCGGGAGTACCTCCCAAAGCGACCCTGCCAGGGGGAGTCTCACTCCCGCCTCCGGCGCGTGGCTGCAGGTGGACAAAGGCTCGGAAGCCTATCGAACACTGGTCGCCAATCTTTTGCGCCACGTCCTGCCGCAGCCGCGCATCGAATTGCTGGGCCTGCCCGCAGGCGTACTCTGCGAGCAATATCGTTTGGCCCCTGCGCCGGACGATACCGGCCACGAGGGAGACTGGGTCATCAGCCTGCTGAACCTGCAGGGTGCTGCGGCGGGCGACGGCCGGTGGCTGCCCAAAACCGCCCAGCCGAACTACCCCAGGCTCAAGGGCACGGCCCGAATCGTTCTACGCGACGCCTGCTGCAAGAATGCAACGCTGTTCGGCCCGGACCTTCGCGAGCCGTCAACGCTGCATGTCCAGTGCAACACAGAAACCTTCGAAGTCACACTCCCGCTGGACCGCATCCGCCGGCTGGGACTGGTGCGAATCGGCAGGACATGATGCCAAGCGACCACCGTGGTTCCTTACCCAAGGAGGCCTGTCGCCCGGCATGGCTTTCAGGGTAGGGTATGGGTATGGAAAATTACGAAACCAATCTTGCGGAGTTCCGTTCGGCCCGGCTGGGGCTGTTCGTGCATCTCGGGCTGTATTCGCTGCTGGGTCGGGGAGAGTGGGCTCTGAACCGCGAACGCATACCACTCGCCGAATACCGCGCCCTGGCCGATCAATTCGACCCGGTGGACTTCGACGCCGACGCCCTGGCAGCACTCGCCCGACGGGCCGGGGCGAAGTATCTCGTCTTTACCACGATGCACCATGACGGCTTCGCCCTGTACGACTCCGCCGTCAATCCGTTTAACAGCGTCCGGCTGGGCCCGGGGCGGGACCTGGTCCGGGAAATTGTCGATGCCTGCCGAACTCAAGGGCTGCGAGTCCATCTGTACCACAGCCTCAACAACTGGACTCTTGATCCGGACGGTGCGACCGCCCTGGAAGACGCCAAGGCCCGGGAACGCTTCGTAAACCACGCCCACCAGCGTATCGCTGAACTTCTGGAGCGATTCAACCCTATCGACTGTCTCTGGTACGACGGATGGTGGCCGTTCGATGCTGTCCGCTGGCGGGCCGAAGAAATGAACGCCCTGGCGCGAAGGATCCAGCCGCACCTGCTGTGTAACGGGCGTAACGGACTGCCCGGGGACTTCGCCACGCCGGAAACCCACCTGACCGCCCCCCTTCCGTGGAGGCCCTGGGAAGCGTGCATGCCCCACAACCGGCACTGGGGGTTCCACGCGGGCGATACCGATTT
>CAYMAP010000305.1:0-2370 GCA_964388425.1 uncultured Planctomycetaceae bacterium | reverse complement strand
AATCCTATAAACCACAACACCAAAGGTCAATAATTAAATGTGGTGTCCCCCGAACCAAACGTTCGCTTGCCGAACGCCCATATCACACGGCTCGCCGGGACGGTGTCAACCTCTTGTTCTGCAAAATCTTTCGCAAGCATTCGTCAAGGGCGGATTGTTTGGTCTCTCTTCGCCTTGTGCGTCTTTCTCGGATCCCCCGATCGCCCGCACGCCGTCTCGCCTCGCCGGTATCGCCAGACGCTGGAGATGCCTTGGCCCTGAGGAATCAACCGCTCGGCGGCATGGGACGCGATACCCGGCAACACAGCGTGAGCGGGGTCAGATAAACTGCAAGTCGGTCTTGAATTGACAGCTTGGCCACGAGGTGGTACGCTACTTCTTTGCCCGTGACTGCGGGACCGCGGTGGCTGTAGCTCAGTTGGTTAGAGCACTTGGTTGTGGTCCAAGGGGTCGGGGGTTCGAATCCCCTCAGCCACCCGTCGCCTCCCCGCTCATGCCCCCTGCGTCCGGCAGGGGCCGGACCGCGCCGGCCGGACCCGACGACCGACCCGGCCTGCAAGACCTTCGCGGTAGCCGGACCTTTCTGACGAGAGGTTGTTCGCGGAAAGTCGTTCCGCTTGGCGGGTCGATACGGTATTCTTACAAGCTCCCGCCACGCCATGAAAAGCAGCCATGACGCAGGACACCACAACCGTATCGCTCAAGGGCAGGACGCTCTGGATTCCGCGGATGACGTACATCGGCGCGCGGTTCTTCGCCGCCGTCATGCGTTCGGTCGGCATCGACGCGCGGGTCTGCCCGGAAAGCGACGACCGCACGCTCGAACTCGGCGGGCTGCACACCTCCGGCGAGGAATGCTACCCCGAAAAAATCACGCTGGGCGACTTTCTGCGGATCGTCAAGAGCGACGAGTTCGACCCCGACCGGCACGCATTCTTCATGCCCACCGCCGAGGGTCCCTGCCGGTTCGGCCAGTACGCGCCGTACCTCAAGCAGGTTCTCCGCGAGATGGGCCATGACAACGTCCCCGTGCTGAGCCCGACCAGCAAGAACAGCTACGACGGACTCGGCGAGGACACCAACCAGCTCGTGATGATCCGGCTGCTCTGGCGGGGACTGATCGCCGGAGACATCCTGCGGAAAATGCTGCTCAAGACCCGACCCTACGAAACGCAGCGAGGCGCGACGGACGAGGTCTTCGAGCAGTCCATGCAACGCATCGAGGCAATCCTCGAAGCCCCCGAGATGTCCCAGCGGTCCCGCATGGCCGGGCTCGTCGAAGCCCTCATTGCCTGCCGGGAGGACTTCCGAAACGTCCCCGCCCGCTACACGAAAGACCGCCCGCTGATCGGCGTGGTCGGCGAAATCTTCTGCCGGATGAACACCTTCAGCAACTACGAAGCTCTCCGGCAGATCGAAGCCCACGGCGGGGAGTGCTGGCTCAGCGACGTCGGCGAGTGGGTCTGGTACACCAACTGGTCCCAGAAACGCCTGCTGAAACGCGATGGCAAGACCTTCAGCTTCGCCATGCTCGGAGCGGTCATCAAAAACCGCATCCAGCACAGCGACGAACAGAAACTCCTCGCACCCTTCGCCGAAGATTTCCGCGGTTACGAGGAACCCCACGACCTCTACGGGGAAGTCCTCGAGCCGGCCTGGCCCTACCTGCCGGGCGACGGGGCGCTGGGCGAGATGGTCCTCTCCGTCGGCAAGAGCATCTACCTCTACAACAAGGGCGCCGACGGCATCATCGACATCAGCCCGTTCTCCTGCATGAACGGCATCGTCACCGAGGCGGTCTACCACGACCTCTCGGCCGACCACGACAGTCTGCCCATCCGCAACTTCTACTTCGACGCCACCAGCTCCAACATGCAGCGCGACCTGGATATCTTCATGGAACTCGCCGACGGCTACCGCCGACGCAAACGCAAGCCGCGACAGTACCCGCCGGGCTTCGAGCAGGACGCGAGATGACCACCACTGCCGGCACCCCGCCCCCCGCTCCGCAACCTGAGCCGACTGATCGGTCGACCGACCCCTGGGCCGACCTCGCCGCCTACCGGCAGGAGATGCGACGCTTCGTGGAAGACTTCCGCGAACCGCCCGTCCAGACTCGCGCGACCTGTCCCGGCTGCGACGCCGTCGTCCCGGCCACCTTCCATCGCGAAGGCTCGCAGATCGTCCTCCGATTCCACTGCGAACGCTGCGACCACCCCGCCGTCGTCCACCACGACACCCTCTGGACCGACCGTGCCAGCGACGTACCCGGAAGCCCGAGGGAAACCTGGCACGGCGCACGGATTCAGCCCGTCCTGCGAAACCTCCCACGCACCGTCCAGACGCTCTGCCCGGAGTGCTCGGCCATCC
>CAYMAP010000304.1:0-2375 GCA_964388425.1 uncultured Planctomycetaceae bacterium | reverse complement strand
GACGAATCGCCCTGCTTTTTCGTTCCGTCGACTTTTGAGGGGCGCATCAAAAGTGCGCCACACCCTAATCGCTTGTCGGCCGGACTGCGGTTCGGGTTCAAGGACACCGTGCGGTGTCGAGACTCATGTTCTCCAGGCGGTCGGGGAGGGGTTCGGCCCCGCAGCCGGGGCTGTCCGACGCGGTCATTTGTCCCGGCCCCGAGAGGACCATCGCCGGCTCGGCGAGGTCCTGGCGATAGAACCGCTCCGTCGGGAAGATGTCGCTGGGGTAGCGGATATTTCCGCACGTCGCCAGGGCGAGACAGTGGCGGGCTCCGACGGCGGACTCCAGCATCCCGCCGACCCAGCAGGGCACGTCGGCGGACCGGCAGAGGTCGAGGATCGCCAGGGCGTTCGTCAACCCGCCCACCCGGCCGGGCTTGATATTGATCCATCCGCAGGCGCCGAGTTGGATGGCTTTGCGGGCGCGGTCCGGCGAAGTGATCGACTCGTCCAGACAGATCGGCGTGCGGAGCTGCTTCTGCAATGCGGCGTGGTCGATCAGGTCGTCGTGCATCAAAGGCTGTTCGATCATCGCCAGGTCGAAGCGGTCCAGTTCGCGGAGCATCGCCGCGTCGTCGAGCGTGTAGGCGGAGTTGCAGTCGACGTGGAACGTCGCGTCGGGAAATCGCTCCCGCACGGCTGCAAGCATGTCCAGTTCCCAGCCCGGGCGATATTTCAGCTTCACCCGCCCGAACCCGGCCTCGATCGCTTGGCCGATTTCATCGAGCAGAGCGCCGATCGATTCCATGATGCCGAAGTCCGCCCCGACGGCGACGACTGGCCCGGGCCCGCCGAGGGTTTTCCAGAGCGGCTCGTCACGCCGTCGGGCGTGGAGGTCCCACCAGGCCAGGTCCAGGGCGGCCTTGGCGAAGTAGTTGCCCTTGACGTGCCGGAGCGCCTGTTGAAGCCGCTGCCCCGAGTCGATGTCCTGCCCGATGAGGCGCGGTGCGAGGAACTGTCGGCTCACATGGAACGCCGTTGCCGCGCATTCGCTGCTGTAGCCGGGGCTCGCCCACGGGGTCGCCTCGCCCCAGCCGACTTTTCCGCCGGACTCCATGCGGACGAGGACGGACTCGATCACGTCGTCGTTGCCGAACGCCGTCCGAAACGGGTAGACCAGCGGCATGCGGACGCGGTGGATCGTGACGGCATCGATGCGCATCAGTCCCCGCCTCCTGCCCGACGGATCATGACGTAGCGGTCTTCCTGTGCGCGGTAATAGCCCCGCACGAGTTGCTTCTCGGCGAAGCCCCATTTTTCGTACAGGGCGATGGCCCGTTCGTTGACGGGGTCGACGGTCAGGAACGCATCCACGCCAAGCCGATCGAACTCCGCCAGCAGCGCCTCGAAGAGCTTCGACCCGACCCCTCGACCGCGAAAGCGGGCATCGACCATGGCCTTGTGCAGGCAGTACAGCCCCTCCGTCCGCGTGGGAAACGCCAGCACCGCGCCGGCCAGGTCCGCCCCCGCCCGCGCGACGTAGGCCAGGGCGTGTTCGCACCAGACCCGCCAGACGTGTTCGCCGTCCGGGATGAACTCGCCGTGGCGGTTGTCGCTCCAGGCGGCGTGGTCGAGGGCGGCGATGTCGAGGAAATCCTCGGCTTCGGCGGGGGCGATGCGAAGGCCGGGTTCGGTCATGGCTGGCTCCGTGGGCTAGATGCTCTCGGCAGGGGGGTATTGTACCCGTCGCATGCGGTCTTGTCATCACACCGTTCCTGCACCGCTCCGGAGCAGGGAAGGCCCATGTTCAAGGAGCGGGCGCAGGCTTAGCGCTGTCTTTACTGGAAACCGATGATCGGGGAGACTACGCTGTATCAATGTTCTTGTGACCCCAACCGGAAAGGAACCCCATGGCCGCCAAACGAAAAGTCGGGCCGCTGGCCCGTTTCAGTCTCGCGTTGATTCTCGTCGTCGCCGCGCTCCTCGCCTGGTCGTTCTTCATGGAAAAACCCGACGTGCTGGGCGTGGTCGCCATTGCCTTCGTCTGCACCGGCATCGTCGGGTGCCTGACCTCGGCGGAATTGCTGCGACTCCACCAGCGCATCGACGAACTGGAACAACAGTGTTCGTCGCAGTCGTCGAAAAACGTTTCCCCTCCCGAGGCAACCCCTCCTGGCGGCGAGTAGCCTACTACCTCACGCGAACATCAGGCGCCGGCCTTTGGGGGTCGGTATGGTGTCGCCGAATTCACGGGCCGTATCGATCCAAAGCCGGATCGCTTCCTTGGCTAGGGCGAGGGCTTGCTCGTGTCCGTTTCCGTGCGCTTCGTACCGGGGCAGTTCCGGCACCTCGGCCAAAAAGGCCTGATTGATTCGCTCCAAGACAGGATCATG
>CAYMAP010000303.1:0-2383 GCA_964388425.1 uncultured Planctomycetaceae bacterium | reverse complement strand
CTGATTTTCCGTTCCGTCGACTTATGAGGGGTGCGTCATGAATGAACTGATTGCGTAGCCCCCGTTCCCCAATCTGCGCGACCGCGCCCGTCTCGGGAAGGTCAGGCGCTATTCCCGGCGAATCCACCTTCTCGCGCGCCTTGGCTGCCTTCGCCGAGGCCCCACTGCCCCAACAGGCAACAAACCATCACGCGACGGGGTTTTGCAAGAGGCTCTCTTGTTTGATTCGATTTCTATACCCCGAAGGCAACTGTCCGATGTGCTTGAGAAACTGCGTCGCGAAATGCTGACTGGAGCAATAGCCCAACTCCATGGCGATGGTGGTGATACTCAAATTCGTTTCGCGAAGAAGACGCTTAGCTTCCTCGTTCCGAGCCTGAAGCTGGTATTGTTTGGGGGTCAGTCCGAAGGTGTCCACGAAATGACGGGAAATCTGCCGGTAACTCAAAGGAAGCGATCTCAGCGCTTCCCGAGCCGATCGGGCCGAGCAAAGTGTCGCATCGAGTACCTGCCGGGCGGTATGAGCGTACCCGGCACCACTCTGTCCCGCAGATGAATCCGTAGCGCCGCCCAGAATCCGAATCGCCTCCCAGGTCAGGGATCGTCCCAGCCCGTCCAGCACAAGTGCGGCTTCGGGGCAGGGCTGGTCGAATTGACGCTCCATCTGCTGGGCGATCGTGCGAATCTCGGCCGTAGCGTGCAAGGCTTCGGCGCATCCGCGAAACGCGGAAGGCACATCGCCCGTGGCGTGAAAACTCACCCCACGATAGGACACTCGCGGAGAAGACAACTGAAACGCACTTCCCTGCCGCAACAGCATCAGTTGTCCCGGCCCAAGTGTGCGGGCGGTCCCATCGGCCTGGAACACCAGTTCGCCCCAACTGACGTAAATCATCTGGAATGGGTGATAGTGGTCTTCTGTAAACCGGTACCCCTTCGGCTGGTATTTCTGGGCGCCATGCGAGGAATAGCTCTCATGTCTCATTTACGAACATCCTGTGTCCACGTTGTGGAATCCAGCAGGGAGATTATACGATATCATTCGTGCAGAAACGAACATTTTCAGGAGAATTTCTATGACCCCACGCGAACGACACATTGCAACATTGACCTTTGGTAATCCAGACAAAATCCCCTTTTCGCCCGGAGGCGGGCGGGAATCGACCCGGGCGCGCTGGCACAGTGAGGGGGTCCCGGAAGATCGCGACCCACATGTATACGTGTTGGAAGTGATCGGGCTGAAACCCGATCCGCCGAAGAAGCCGCAGGTCAATCTTGGCCTCAACGAGCGTCTTATGCCCCAGTTCGAGGAGAAGGTTCTCGAACACAAGGACGGCCATTACATCTGCCAGGACTGGAAGGGCAACATCTGCGAAATTTCCGACGAATTCGACATCACCTATCTACGAAACGCCATCGACTTCGTCACCCGTCGCTGGATCAAATGCCCGGTGGAGAATCGTGACGACTGGGAGCAGCTCAAAACGCGTTACGACGTAAACACACCTGGACGCTTCCCGGATGATTTCGTCGAGCGATGCAAAATTGCAGCGCAGCGCGACTGGCCGCTGGAGGTCCATTTTTCCGGTCCGTTCTGGATTCTCCGCGAATGGTGCGGGTTCGAGGGGCTTTGTATGATGATGGTGGACGATCCGGAACTCGTCGATGAGATGGCCGCGTTCTGGACCGATTTTATTTCGCAACTGCTCGATCGCATTTTCGAGCACGTTACCCCCGACATGGTTCATCTGTCGGAGGACATGGCTTACAAAGCCAAGGCGATGATCTCCATGGACATGGCCCGCCGTTTCTGCACGCCCAGCTGGAAGGCATGGGGCGAGAAGGTCCGCCAAGCCGGCGTCCCGCTGTACGCCATCGATTCCGACGGGTACATCGGCGAGCTGATTCCGCTGTGGATCGAGGCGGGCGTGAACGCCTGCGATCCGATCGAGGTTGCGGCCCATTGCGATATCAACGAATTTCGCCGCCGGTTCGGACACAATATGGCCTACCGGGGCGGCGTGGACAAACGCTGCATGGCCAAGGGCGGACAAGCCCTGCGTGATGAACTCAAACGCGTCGAACCGGTCCTTCGCGACGGTGGATACATCCCCGGATGCGACCATGGCGTACCGAGCGACGTGTCGTGGCCAAACTTCGTCGATTATTGCCGCCAGCTGGCGCAAATGACGGGCTGGCTGTAAGTACGCTTTCTTCGGTTTCATGACCCCCCTTGACAAACGGTTATCCGGGGGCACCATGCAGTTTTCGCTTTCGTTCGTGAGGGCCGGGGGCTTGGTAGATACGCGTCCATGGCGAGACTTGCACGAGCAGTGATTCCGAACCGGCCGCACCACGTGAGACAGCGAGGCAACCGGCGTCC
>CAYMAP010000302.1:0-2385 GCA_964388425.1 uncultured Planctomycetaceae bacterium | reverse complement strand
GCTTTTCCAGGGCCAGCAACGGGAAGTCGAGACCCGCATCGATCGCTACTGTCGGCAGATACGCCAGTGCGTCGAACTCACCGCCGAGAGTCTCAAGGAATACCTCCAGTCCACCGACCGCGAGCAACTCGGAATCCGCGTTCGGGAAGTCCACCGCGCCGAGAGCCTTGCCGACGACCTCCGCCGGGAGGTCGAGGTCCTCATGTTCAGCCGGGCGGTATTTCCCGAGTCCCGCGGGGACATCATGACCCTGCTGGAGGCCATGGACCGCGTGCCCAACCACGCCGAAGCCACCCTGCGGATGATCTACCACCAGCACATCACCGTCCCGGCGGAGTTTCACGAGGAACTCATCGAACTGCTGAACGTCAGCACCCGGACGGTCTGGAAACTGCTCGAAGCCGTCGGGGAGTTGTTCAGCAACTTCCAGAAATCCGGTTTCCTCGTCGGGGCCGTCGACGAGCTGGAATCCGAGGCCGACCACGTCGAGAGCAGACTCATCGACCGGCTCTTCGCCGGTGACCGCGACGGATTCGAAAAACTCATGCTGCGCGAGGTCATCAACCACGTCGAAACCATCTCCGACCGTGCGGAGAAGGCCTCCGATGTCCTGCGGATCATCGTGGCCGAGCGTAACATCTGACCCTGCCGGGAGGCCCCTGCCGCATGCCCCGCCCGCCGATCGCACAACTCCTGCCTGTCTTCGCCCCGGACCGCCTCCTGCCCCTCGCCGGGGGCGTCTACCTCGGCTGGGCGCTAGGCGCCAACGACGCGGCCAACGTCTTCGGCACAGCCGTCGCCGCCCGGATCATCCGCTTCCGCAACGCCGCCCTGCTCTGCGCTTTCGCCGTCCTCCTCGGCGCCGTCCTCCAGGGCGAAGCCGGCATCCGGACCTACTCCGGCCTGTCGGGCTACACCGGGCGGACGCTCGTCGTGGCCACCTTCGCAGCAGCCCTGACCGTGACGCTCATGACCGTCCTGCGCCTGCCGATCTCCACCAGCCAGGCCGTCGTCGGCGCCATCGCGGGCATCGGCCTGTCGACCGGGACCATGAACTACGCCGGCCTGAGAAAAGTCCTGCTCTGCTGGCTCGCCACGCCCTTCGGGGCCATGCTCGCCGCCGTCGTCCTCTACGCCCTGCTGCGGGGTTTCTTCCGCTTCGTGCCCATGAGCCTCCTGACCCGCGACAAGCTGCTGTGGGGCGGGCTGGTCCTCGCGGGCGTTTACGGCTCGTACGCGCTGGGCGCCAACAACGTCGCCAACGCCACCGGCATGCTCAGCGGAATCCTGCCCGGCATGGAGGACCGCCGGCTGGCGCTGCTGGGCGGAGTCGCCATCGCCCTCGGCGTCTTGACCTTCAGCCGGCGCGTCATGATGGCGGTCGGCTCGGGCATCCTGCCCCTCGAAGCCCAGACCGCCTTCGTCGCCGTCGCCTCCATGAGCGCGACCGTCCACGTCTTCGCCATGCTCGGCGTACCGGTCAGCACCTCCCAGGCTATCGTCGGGGCCCTCCTCGGCATCGGAGGGTTCAGCCAGTTCCGCAACGTCCGCTTCACCGTCCTCCGCCACATCGTCACCGGGTGGGTCATGACCCCCGCCCTCGCCCTACTGCTCTCCGCCGCCGGCTACGCGATTTTCGTCTGACCCCGAAGCAACCGGCGTGTAGCTCAGCCGCCCCCGGCTGAGAACCATGTAGCTGAGTTTTCCTGGGTTTTTGTATCAGCCCTCGGCGGGGTCGTTTTCGTAGCCCCACTCGTCGGAGCGGGGTAACGCCGTTCTCCCCCGGGCATGCCCGGGGCGAACAGGGGAGGTGAGGGTTTGCTTGACGAGCGCCCCGCCGGGCCGGAGGATGGTACGCATGCTGCGTGTCACGCCGCACATCGCGATTCCCGAGGAGGAGCTTTCGTTCCGCTTCGTCCGCGCCTCGGGACCCGGCGGGCAGCACGTCAACAAGACCTCGACCGCCTGCCAGCTCCGGTTCGACACCGCCTCCTCGCCCTCGCTGCCCGACGACGTCCGCCGACGCCTGCTCCGCCTGGCCGGCTCGCGCGCCGACCAGGACGGGACCATCACCATCGACGCGCGAGGGTACCGCAGCCAGAAACGCAACCGTGACGACGCCCGCCATCGCCTCGCCGAACTGATCCGCCTGGCCTCCCACCGCCCTCGCCCGCGCCGCAGGACCCGCCCCACCGCCGCCAGCCGACGCCGACGACTCGACACCAAACGCCGCCGCGGTCTCCTCAAACGCTACCGCAAACCCCCGCCGACAGAATAGTCCGCAGGGCAGGCAACCAATCCGAAATTGCCTCATCCTGCCCGGCTATCAGGGGACACAACTTTTTTTGTCGCGGATCGACGGCATGACGCATCGTGTCATTAAAC
>CAYMAP010000301.1:0-2387 GCA_964388425.1 uncultured Planctomycetaceae bacterium | reverse complement strand
CGTTCCGTCGACTTTTGAGGGGCGCATCATGATTACCGAACTCCACGTCAACGTCGTCAGCCCGTAACATCCCGCACCGTAAGGTTTGTTTTTCCATCGACGACAATTCGATTCTGACGTACAATACCCGCTTTCGCCCGACCCGGGGAACGGGCCGGCTGTCTCCCGGAAAGGCACCCTCCCATGGAAACGCGCAGAATCGGAGTCATCCTCAACGGCGTGACGGGACGCATGGGCACGAACCAGCACCTCGTCCGCTCGATCCTCGCCATCATCGCACGAGGCGGCGTGCGCGTCGGCGACGACGTCGTTCTCCTGCCCGATCCCCTGCTGACCGGGCGAAACGCCAACAAGCTCCGCCACCTCGCCGAGACCCTCGGGCCTGAGCACGTCGGCCGACCGCTGAAATGGACCACCGACCTGCCCGGCGCACTGGCCGGGGCCGAGGGCGAATACGAGATCTTCTTCGACGCCTCCAGCACCCAGCTCCGCAAGACCTTCGTGGAACAGGCCGCCCAAGCCGGCAAGAGCATCTACTGCGAAAAACCCACTGCGACCGACACCGCCACCGCCCTGAAACTGGCCGAGACCGTCGAAGCCGCCGGGCTGAAAAACGGCGTCGTCCAGGACAAACTCTGGCTGCCCGGCCTACGGAAACTCGCAGCCCTCAAGCAGCAGGGCTTTTTCGGCAAAATCCTCTCCGTCCAGGCGGAGTTCGGCTACTGGGTCTTCACCGGCGACGTGCCCGACCAGCCCATCCAGCGACCGAGCTGGAACTACCGCGCCGAAGACGGCGGGGGGATGATGATCGACATGTTCTGCCACTGGCGGTACGTGATCGACAACCTGTTCGGACCGATCGCGAGACTCGTCGCCCACGGCAACACGCTGCTGTCCGAACGTGTCGACGAGAACGCTAAGGCCTACCCCGCGACCGCCGACGACGCCGCCTGGGCGATCTTCGTCCTCGAAGACGGCACGGTCTGCCAGTTCAACAGCTCCTGGGGCACCCGCGTCCGGCGGGACGACCTGCTGACCGTCCAGGTCGACGGGTCCGCTGGGTCCGCTGTGGCGGGGCTGCGCGACTGCTGGGTCCAGCCCCTCGCCGCCACGCCGCGCTGCGTCTGGAACCCCGACATCCCGAACCCCGTGGACTTCCGGGCAGGCTGGACGAAAGTCCCCGATACCTGCGAATACGACAACGCCTTCAAGGCCCAGTGGGAACTCTTCCTCCGTCACGTCGCCCTGGACGAACCCTTCCTCTGGAGCCTCCGCGAAGGCGCCAAGGGCGTCCAACTGGCCGATCTCGGCCTGCAGAGCTGGCGCGACGGAGCGTGGAAGGACGTCCCGGCCCTGTAATACCGTGGCACGGGCATCCTGCCCGTGAGTTCGTAGGGCTAACCGCCCGTTTGGAACGTGTCGCGGGCGAGACACCCGCGCCACGTCTTGTCCGGCCTCATACAGAAATCAACCATGACAGCCGAACCCCTCACAGACTGTTCCCGCCTGGCGGTGCACACGATGACCAACAAACCCTGGTCGCTGCCGGAGTGCATCGAGGGCTACACGCGTGCCGGCATTGGCGCGGTGAGCATCTGGCGGAACGTCATCGAACCGATGGGGCCAAAGGTCGCCGCGGCCATGCTCCGCGACGCCGGGCTGCGCGTTCCCGCACTGGTACGCGGAGGCTTTTTCCCCGCCCCCGCCCAGGCTGACCGGCAGAACGCCATCGGCGAGAACATTCGCTGCCTCGATGAGGCCGCCCAGATCGGGGCGTCCATGGTTGTGCTGGTCGTCGGCTCCCTGCCCGGCCAGCCGCTGGAAACCTCACGCGGGCAGGTCCGTGACGGCATTGCCTCCCTGCTCGACCACGCCCGCGCACGCGACGTCATGCTCGCCATCGAGCCCCTGCACCCCATGTACGCCGCGGAAAAATCCTGTATCAACCGCCTCGCCGACGCCCGCGCCCTCTGGGCCGATCTCGACCACCCCATGCTCGGCGTCGCCGTCGACGTCTATCACACCTGGTGGGACCCCGACCTGCATGACGAAATCCGCCGGGCCGGGAAGGCGGGCAAACTCTTCGCCTACCACGTCTGCGACTGGCGGGTCCCCACGCAAGACCTGCTGAACGACCGCGAACTGATGGGCCAAGGCTGCATCCCCCTCCGTGACGTTCGCGCGAGCATGCAGCAGGCCGGCTTCAACGGATATATCGAGGTCGAAATCTTCAGCAACGACTACTGGGCCATGGACCAGAACGAGTACATCGAGAACATCAAACAGGCGTATCTGACGCATGTTTGACTTCAGATTTCGGATGAAAACAGAACAAAGACGTCTCCCTCAAAATTTGACGGGACGAAACATCAGAGCGATTCGTCAAC
>CAYMAP010000300.1:0-2389 GCA_964388425.1 uncultured Planctomycetaceae bacterium | reverse complement strand
CAGCGTGTTCTTGGCAGTTCTGAGGGAAGCGTCAATAGACGGTGGTGTCGACGGGTTTACCGGCAGGGGGGGGTCAGGCCGGTTCCGGGCCTGTCAAATCGGCTGACGGCAGGGGGGGTCGGGTCGATTTGACAGGGCCGGCGGGGTGCTGTGGGCGCGTAAACCCCTCACTGAAAGCCAATTACTTTTTGGCATGTCTGTTGCTCCATGACCGATGCGTCACGCGGCAAATTGTATTGCGCGCCCCGGCCGTGCGGAGGGGTTCCGCACAAGCGGGCGTACGGGTCAGGCCCGGTGGATTTTCACGCAGCTCCCGCCGCGGGCGTCATACGATGAAACGAACTGCATCCTGACGCAGACGGAAAGGGTAAACGACATGGCCAGCAAAAAAGTGATCGGCATTGACCTCGGAACGACCAACAGCGTGGTCGCCGTGATGGAAGGCAACGAGTCGAAGGTGCTCATCAACCAGCAGGGGGCCCGCACGACGCCCAGCGTGGTCGCTTTCACGGACAAGGGCGAACGCCTCATCGGCCAGCCCGCGCGGCACCAGCAGGTCACTAATCCGAAGAATACCATCTTCTCGATCAAGCGATTCATGGGCCGACGCCACAACGAAGTCCAGGCCGAGGAGAAGATCGTACCCTACGAAGTCGTCGGCGGGCCGAGCGATCTGGTCAAGGTCAAGGCGCGGGACAAGGAATACACCCCGCAGGAAATCTCCGCGATGACCCTCGGGAATCTCAAGAAGGTGGCCGAGGATTATCTCGGGGAGGAGGTCGAGCGGGCGGTCGTGACCGTGCCGGCTTACTTCAACGACTCCCAACGGACGGCGACGAAGGAAGCCGGCGAGATCGCAGGGCTCAAGGTCGAGCGGATCATCAATGAACCCACCGCTGCCGCCCTGGCCTACGGGCTGGACAAGAAGACCAACGAGAAAGTCGCCGTCTTCGACTTCGGGGGCGGGACGTTCGACATCTCGATCCTCGATATCGGCGACAACGTCTTCGAGGTCCTCGCGACCAACGGCGATACGCACCTCGGCGGCGACGACCTCGACGAGGTTCTCATCGACTACATCGCCGAGGAATTCCGCAAGACCGAGGGCATCGACCTCAAGCAGGATGCGATGGCCCTGCAGCGACTCAAGGAAGCGGCCGAGAAAGCCAAGTGCGAGCTGTCCACAGCGATGGAAGCCAACATCAACCTCCCGTTCATCACCGCCACGCAGGAAGGCCCCAAGCACCTGACGATGACCATCAGCCGGAGCAAGTTCGAGCAACTCGCCGAGGAGACCTTCAACAAACTCATCGGCCCCTGCAAGGACTGCCTCAAAGACGCCAAGCTTTCCGGCGGCGACATCGACGAGGTCATTCTCGTCGGCGGATCGACGCGCATCCCCAAGGTCCGCGAAATCGCCAAGGACATCTTCGGCAAGGAACCCAACAAGTCCGTCAACCCCGATGAAGTCGTCGCCCTCGGGGCGGCCATCCAGGGCGCGATCATCGCCGGCGAGGTCGAGGAACAGATGGTCCTCCTCGACGTCACGCCCCTGTCGCTGGGCGTCGAGACCCTCGGCGGGGTGATGACCAAGCTCATCGAGAAAAATACCACCATCCCGACGGAGAAGAAGGAAACCTTCTCCACCGCCGCCGACAACCAGACCGAGGTGACCATCCACGTCCTGCAGGGCGAGCGAGAATTTTCCAAGGACAACCGCACGCTGGGGCAGTTCAATCTGACGGGCATTCCCTCAGCCCCGCGCGGCATGCCGCAGATCGAGGTCACCTTCAGCATCGATGCCAACGGCATCCTGAATGTCTCAGCCAAGGATACCGCCACGGGCAAGGAACAGTCCATCGAGATCAAGGGCACGAGCGGGCTGGACGACAGTGAAATTGAGCAGATGAAGAAGGACGCCGAAGCCCACGCCGAGGAAGACAAGAAACGGCGGGAGCTGGTGGACCTGAAAAACCGCGGCGATGCGCTGGTCTACAACGTCGAGAAGACGCTCGGCGAGGCCGGCGAGAAAGTCCCCGCCGAGGATCGCAGCCATATCGAATCGGCGATCTCGTCGGTCAAGGACGCCCTGAAAGGCGACGACAACGACGCCATCCAGAAGTCCATCGAGAACCTTGAACAGGCTTCGCACAAGCTGGCGGAGATCATGTACAAGCAGCAGGCCGACCAGGCCACCGACGCCGGTGCAGCCGCCTCTGCGGAAAGCGGCCCAGCCGGGGGCGGGGGCGAGCAGCCCCAGTCCGGTCAGGATGAGAAATCCGACCAAGGCGAGGACGTCATCGACGCCGAGTACGACGTGAAAGAATAGGCAAAGATGGAACTCTATTCTTTGCGTTGACGAATCGCCCTGATGTTCCGTTCCGTCGAC
>CAYMAP010000299.1:0-2392 GCA_964388425.1 uncultured Planctomycetaceae bacterium | reverse complement strand
ACATCCCCAAAATGGTCCTCCCAGCGTGTTCTTGGCAGTTCTGAGGGAGGCGTCTTGGTTGACAAAAAAAGACCGCCGGGTTTCGGCGGTCCTGCCATGGGCAATCCGATATTCCTTTTCCCGGTTCATAGCCGGCAGACCAGACCGCCACCCAACCCCTCCGTACCTGCGGAAGGGTCGTGTTGCGACGGTCCATACAGCCTCGGGCCGCAAGGCGGTGCGAGGCGACGGATGTTCCTTACAGGATGGCGTCCTTGGCGGCCTTGGCGATGCGGAACTTCAGCACCTTCTTGGCCGGGATCTTGATCTGCTCGCCCGTGGCCGGGTTGCGACCCATGCGAGCCTTGCGGCTGACGACCACCAGCTTGCCCAGGCCCGGCATGGTGAAGCCGCGTTTCGCTTCCTTGCAGGCCATCTCCACCAGGGAGTCCATGAACTCCTGGGCGGCCTTCTTGGTCATGCCGTTCTTCTCGGCCAGCGTGGCCATGATCTGGGACTTGGTCATCGGCTTGGAACTTTTTGCTTTTGCCATCGTGCGCTCCTTCTGTCTGATTGTGCGTGTGAGCAGAATCCTTTGCTCGCCGACCGACCGATGCCTGTTTCGACCCGGTCCGCCGGTTCCTTCGGGCCCCACGGCCCGAAACCTGCAGCTAGTGTGCGACCTGCCAGGCGGGGCGTCAAGACGAAAAATTCAGAAAACCCAATAAATCCGGGACCAAAGCGATTCGCCTCTTCCGTGGCCGTCGAAACCGTACCCTCTCTTGCCTCGGCTGGGGCCGATCAGTACAATACAATCCAGTCGCCTGACCCGGGCGGCGGAGAGGGCCGGGCCCTCTGCAATGGGCGTGCCGTGAATCTGGTCAGGTCCTGACGGAAGCAGCCATAAGCGACGCATGTCCATGTGCCGGAGATCGCCTGGCCCTTTCCGCCGCCCGTTTGCTGCGCGGGACGGATTGATTTTGCCGAGGCACACCGTTGAAGATCTACCTCGAAACCCTGGGTTGCCAGATGAATCGGCTCGACAGCGAGCTGGTCTGCACGCTGCTGCGACGCGCCGGGCATGACCGGATCGACTCGCCCCGGTCGGCGGACGTCGTGCTGTACAACACCTGCAGCGTCCGGCAGCACGCCGAGGACAAGGTCTACAGCCGACTCGGCGCCGACGCCCAGCGGAAATCCGCCAAGGCCACCCACCTCGTCGGCGTGCTGGGGTGCATGGCCCAGCGGGAGGGCGAGGACCTCGCGAGGCGATACCCGGCGGTGGACATCCTCTGCTCGCCGGGCCAGCTCCACCGCCTGCCGGAATTGATCGAACAGGCTGCCCGTGGAGAGCGGGCGGTCGCGCTGGACCCCTCGCGCCGGGCCGATCCCGACCTTCGGGCCGAGGCGGCTCTCGACGCCGTCGACCTGTGGCGCGACCCGCAGGCGGTGGCCTCGGAGGTCTCGGCCTTCGTCCGCGTGATGCGGGGCTGTGACAAGTTCTGTTCCTACTGCATCGTCCCCCACGTCCGGGGCCGACAGCGCAGCAGGGATCCCGAGGAGATCGAACGCGAGGTCCGCGCCCTGCTCGAGGCGGGGCGAAGCGAAATCACCCTGCTCGGGCAGACGGTCAACGGCTACCGGCACGAGGACGACGGTCGCCTGAGACGCTTCAGCGACCTGCTCCGCCGACTCGCCGACCTTCCCGGGCTGCGTCGACTCCGTTTCGTGACGAGCCACCCCATCGACTTCGGCGAGGACATTCTCCACGCCATCGCGGAAAAGCCCGCTTTGTGCCCCTTCATTCACATCCCCGCCCAGTCCGGTTCGGACGCGGTGCTGAAGCGCATGAACCGCGGGTACACCCGCGCCGAGTACGACGCGCTCCTCGACGCCGCCCGCCAAATCGTCCCGGATGTGGCGATCGTCAGCGACTTGATCACCGGCTTTTCGGGCGAGACGGACGACGACCACGCCGCCACGGTCGACCTCATCGGTCGCAGTCAGTTCAAAAACAGCTACATCTTCAAGTACTCCCCCCGCCCGGGCACGCACGCGGCTGCTACGCTGCCCGACAGCGTGCCCGAGACGGTCAAGCGACAGCGAAACGCCGAACTGCTCGACGCCCAGCGCGAAGCGGGACTGGCGCATCATCGGCGGTACCTCGGGCGGACGGTGGAGGTTCTCGTCGCCGGGCCCTCGCCCAAGGCCGGCCAACAGCCCGCAGGGAACGCCGAGGCGATTGAACTCACCGGCCGGTCGAGAGGCGACCACGTGGTGATCTTCCACGGCCCGGCCGACCTGGCCGGTCGCTACGTCGACGTTCGCATCGCCGACGCCAATTCGCTGACGCTCTTCGGGGAATGGATGGGCTGAGGCGACTGTGCTACGCGACAAGGGCAACGCGATTCAG
>CAYMAP010000298.1:0-2420 GCA_964388425.1 uncultured Planctomycetaceae bacterium | reverse complement strand
CACCGCCATGGACTGGAACGATTGACGCCTCCCTCAAAAATCGAAGGAATGAAAAAGCAGAGCGATTCGTCAACAAAAACAATCGAGTTACGTCCCCAAAATAGTCCTACCACCGCGCGTCCTTGGTGGTTCCGAGGGAACCACCTCCGCCGGGAGGCAAGAACCTGCTGCAACCGGTGGCCGGAACGGCACGAGCGGGCACGTTTGGCAGGGGCGGTACGGGAGTTTGCGACATGACCGAGCGGGCATTCGAGCGGCAACTGAACATCGACTTCAACGACCTGGTCCTCGTGACCGATCCACCGCCGGGGCCTGCGGAGGCCTGGCTGGGCCGGGAGGAGGGCCATTACCCCGAGGAGAAGTTCCGCTCGCTGATTGCCCGGGCGGCCGAGGCGGGCTACGGGAGGATCAACTTCCGCGTGGACTGCATCGGCAAGGTGGACATGCGGTCAAGCGTGAAGGAGTGGAGCGACCACGACCCCGCCAAGCTCCGCACGCTCGAAGCCTACGATCCGTTCGACGTCGCCCTCGACGAGGCCCGGCGGCGGGGCATGTCCTGCTGGGCCTGGCTGACCCCGTTGGACGATGCGGGGCCGGTCGAGTCCCCCCCCATCGTCGAAGGCTGGCGCGGGCAAGTCGGCAAGTTCCAGAGCGCATTTGGCCGCGAGCACCCCGAGTATCAACTGCTCAGCCCCGACGGCTCGGATTGCCTCTGGGGCGTGTACTGCTTCGGGCACCCGGAGGTGCGGGCGTACTTCCGGTCGCACGTGGCCGAGGTCGCGGCCCGCGGGCCCGACGGCGTGTTCCTCTCGAACCGCACGCATTCGAACCTCGAGAAAGACAAGCGGCAGGAGTATGGCTTCAACCCCCCGCTGATCGAGGCCTACCGGCAGCGTCACGGGGCGGACCCGCGGGAGGCGTCGGCGTTCGACCTGGAACGATTCAGCCGGATTCTCGGGGAGTTCTACACGGAGTTTCTTCGCGAGAGCGGGCAGATTGTCCGCGACGCCGGAGTCCGGCTCTCCGCGGCGGTCTCCTGGACCCGCAAGGGCCGCATCGCATTCCGGCTCGGCTCGCTCGACCGTTCGTTCTTCGACTGGAAGACATGGGTGGACGAGGGTATCGTCGACGAACTCGTCATCGGCGGGGACCTGGCCACCGGCGGCGATCCCGAGCACATCCTCGGCTACCTGGAAACGCGGGCGGACTCGGTGAACCCGGCCTGGTTCCGCGAGCGGAGTGCGCGCGAGGTGTCCATCTGCCGCTGGCTGACGCTGTGGGGTTGGGGCTGGTCGCAGAAGGAGGATCTTACCGACCAGCCGAACGCCATGTTCAATGGGCCGAGGGTCCGGGCGATGCTGGAGCGGTGCCGGGAATCCGGCCTCGATGGCGTGTTGATGCACGAGGCCGTCAATCTCGCGACGCACGATCTTTGGGACCTGTAACGACAGCCGGGCGGCCCGGCTTCACTGACAGGAGCGGCTGGCCCTTTTTGCAGCATTTCCTCGCCAGCGGGCTTGGCGCCGCGATTCAGCAAGCTCTACAATACAGTTCGTTCGGCGGGCCATCTCAGCCGTCCCGCCGCCAGAATACCTCTAGGGCACCTTGAAAAATTGGATTCACGACATTGCTTGATCTTGTTGCCCGCTGCCTGCGTCACAAAAACCGGCGAATATTTCAGAATATGCACCGATTTTCGTTCCTTGGCAGCAAGCAAAGTCTCGGCGCGATCTCGCAAATCGAATTTTTCAAGGTACCCTCTACTGAAGGAACCACATGGACATCTCCGGGCAGCTCCGGGCCACAGCCGATGCGGCCGAGGCGTACATCCAGTCGCACCTGTTCGATCCCGAGGGCCTGATGTACAGCGCGATCGACTCGCACACGGGCCGGCCTTTCGAGCGGGAGTTCATCACGCCGCGGAAGGCGCCCCGCCGGGCAGAGTTCGACCCCTGGAGCTACTGGTCCTATGAGGACTCGGTGATGACGATGGGGCTGTATCTCGACGGCCTGGTCCTCCAGTACGAGCTGACCGGCGATGCCGACGTTCTCGTCCGCGCGCTTCGGCTCTGGCATACGATCGAAAAGACATTCTACGCCTCGCAGGTCCACGGGCAGGGCTGTTTCCTTCGGCCGTATGGCGGGTTCCTGACGATGGACAAGTTCATGGAGCCCCTGGGGACCGACCAGGCGACGAACCTTTTCTCGGGCCTGTACCGCTACCTGCCGCACGCGGTCGATGAAGGCCACGCCGAGAACATCCGCCGGGTCATGCTCGAGACGCTGCGGTGGTACGAGCGCAAGGGGTTCCGGTACTTCTACTACAAGATGATTATCCACGGCTCGGTGTGCAGCGCGTGCCACTCCAACAGTTACTACCTCCCGGCGATCGCGTGGGCGGCGACGGCCGAGCCGGAGAA
>CAYMAP010000297.1:0-2449 GCA_964388425.1 uncultured Planctomycetaceae bacterium | reverse complement strand
ACGTCCCCAAAATGGTCCTACAACCTCGTTCTGGGTAATTCTGAGGGAGGCGTCCCTATTATTCTAATCCTATCCGATCCGGCTCAGGTGCCAGCGGTCGGCCGATTCAGCCTGCCGCTCCAGAACGAACACGCCGGAGATATCCATGCCGGCAAGCTCGAATTCCCAGCGGACGTCGGAGGTCTGCATCGCCCGCCAGGTGCCCTCCGCGACGCGCCGGACCCGTCCCCGCTCGCCGGCGATCGGTCCTTCGAATTCGAGATACGCCGACCGATGCTCCGCCAGACGGGTGCAGACAAGCGACTGTCCCGACCGGAGACAAGCCGGGTCCGTCGGAGACTGCCACGTCGCCAACGCCTCGCCGGTCGAGAGCATCAGATCCCAATGCTCCTCCCCATGCCCGGTGTGCAACAGAACGACGAAACGATCAGGCACGGACATCACAAGCCCCGCCGGTCGGGTTGTCGGCAGCCTGAAAAAACATCGGCAAGCCCGCGGGAAAACCCCTCCGTCGAACGGCTGGGCGACACGTCGAGTTGTGTCGAGTCGCAGAGTACGTTGTTTTTTTGGGGGATTCGTTCATGTCTTTGGGTTTTTCGTGCATGTCTTCCGGGAGGCCCATTGCCCCATCGGAGATGGGCACCCGCACCGGCAAAAGTGACTCCCCCCTATTTTGTAGTGATAATCGTCCTCGATATTCTGCAGTCCGCTGCGTACTGTGACCAGCCGTGGCCTCCTTTTTGGGTGCTGGTCTGTAGAAGACTCCAACATCATAACAGGAGGCCGCTGCAGACATGTATAATTATAAGTAGCTCTATATTAAATACTTACACATCAGACCATGACGTTTTAGCCTGTCTTGAACATGCGGTGCCACCCGAGCTGGCGGGCTGCTGCAAGTCCACGTATTTTCATTCTCGACGGGTGACCGGAACGGTCTTGAACGAATGTCCCTGCTTTGTTCCATGTGGAACAATACCTGCTCTGGCGAGGTAATCGTTCAGGACTCTCGGGATTAAAAGGGGATTAAAAGGGGATTGAAGGGGGTTAAAGGGGACGAGCGTTGTAACGTGGGGGCGCCCCTTACAGCTCCTTTCCCAGCAGGAAGCCTTTTCGGTCGGGATACCACAGGATCGTCCGGTTCCATGCGGTGCTCAGCGAGGGGTAGGCGGCTGCTTCGAGCCGGCCCAGACCGGGGGGGCCCCAGCCGACGGCGTCGTTGTCGATGAAGAGTTCCGGTTCGCCCCAGCGGATGGGCTGATCGGCGGAGGGATCGAAGTGACCTCTACAGAGATAGGCGGGTCGGCGGTTGCGGACGTCCCATCGGCTGTCCGCCCCGAAGACGTACCCGTCGTTGTTGTTGAACAGGAAGAGGTACTCCCGCTGATCGGTTCGGAATATCGGGCAGGGGCTGACGCACTGGGCGAGTACCTTCCCGCCGTCCCGGTCGCGCATGGGGGCGGCGGGGGTCCAGTGTTCCCCGCCGTCATCGCTGAGGGCGTACCACGCCTGCCCGCGGTTGGTCCGCAGCGTCATGAACAGTCTTTCGTCCGGCAGGGCGACGATGTAGGGCTCCTGGGCGAAGCTGAGGGTCTCGTCGTGTTCGTTCGGGGCGGTGACGGGGTCTTCCACGCCCAGCCAGCTCAATTTTAGCTCGGCCGGCGCGGGGTTGTCGGCGAGGTTGTCGATGCGGAACATCTCGATCTGCGAGTGCCGCTGTTTGATGTTCGGCCGTCGCTGGCCGAGGACGGACTGCGGTGAGGCCCAGCGTGTGTAGGCCACCAGAGGGCGACCCGCGTGGTCGTTGGGGGGGACATTGATAGAGACCCACACCGGCGGATCGGCCGGGTTTGGGCTGTCGATGGGGCTGGGCGCGAAGGGCAGGTCGGCGGGGGAGGAGAAGCTCGCTCCGCCGTCGTCGCTGCAGCGGCAGCGGAGCCGGCCCCCGAAAGGCCCGGCCGCGGGTCGGTCGGCGTGGGTGTACAGCATGTAGATTCGTCCGCTGGGTCCGATGACCGGCACCTGCCATGCCGCGGAGTGGCCGTCCTGGTCGCTCCGGCTCGTGATGCCGTCGCCGTCCAGCCAGACCGGCGGGCCGAACGTCTGTCCGCCGTCGGTCGAACGACTTGCGCCGATCCGAAGGACGTGCGGTTCGAGTCGTTCGCTCGTCCAGCTTGCCAGGGCAGATCCGTCCGGAAGTGCCAAGACCAGGAGCTGTTCGTTGAGCCAGTAAAACTCCAAGTCGTCCCAGCGTCTGGGTTCTCCGCCGGTGGGGTCCCAGACCACTCGGTCGGGTGCGGTTCGTCGCAGTTCGGCCGGCTCGGCGTGGAGGGAGGAGTCGGGGATGTTCATGCGTCGTATTATTCGGAATTCTGGCTGAGAATCAAAGGTATTTTACATTTTTTGGATTAGATTAACAGGGATGCGCCTCTCAAAAGTCGACGGAACG
>CAYMAP010000296.1:0-2453 GCA_964388425.1 uncultured Planctomycetaceae bacterium | reverse complement strand
TGCGTTGACGAATCGCCCTGCTTTTTCGTTCCGTCGACTTTTGAGGGGCGCATCTGAATTCACGACAGATCAGCAAAACGGGGGGGACCTGAATGCCGGCGGCGAAATCGGGCCGGGACGAACGTGCAGAAGGGGGCTCAGACCGTCCAAAACCCCGGAATCCCGGGCAGATCTACCCCCGAGACGCCGGGCGAGTCACTGACCGGCGATGATCTTGGACAGCAGTGGCCGCGAACAAAGGCGAACGAGCGCGAACCGATTCCGTTTCCGTCGATGTAGAATCTGACGGGTGGCATGGTCATCGTGTCGCGTCCTGTAAAGACCACCGCATGGGTGCATGCTGCTGTGCCAAGGCTTCGCAGAACGCAAGCACCCACGCTGCTTCTCAGCCGGGGCGGTTGGACTAGCTCACCGCTGAGCGGCTGATCTGCACGGTTCCTGAGCTACCCAATCCCCAGCCGCTGGTCAAGTCGCGTCGGTTGTTCTACAATATCCTCTCGTCAAGGAGCTACGCATGAATTTGCAGCCGTTGATTTTTGAACCGATCTACAAGGAAAAAATCTGGGGTGGCCGGAACCTCGAGCGTCTGTTCGGCCGGGCGTTGCCCCCGCGTTCGCCGATCGGTGAGAGTTGGGAACTGGCGGACCTGCCCGAGGGCGTCAGCACGGTCGCGACGGGTCCTGCGCGGGGACGGTTCCTGACGGACCTGCTGGCCGACTGGGGCGAGGACCTGTTGGGGCCTGCCAAACCGACGGACGACGGGCGATTTCCACTGCTGCTGAAACTGCTCGACGCCAACGACACGCTGTCGCTGCAGGTTCACCCCGACGCCCAGGCCGTCGCCGACATTCGCGCCGAGGGCGAGCGGGCGGACCTGAAAACCGAGTGCTGGTACGTCGTGGAGTCCCGCGGCGGAGCGATTTACAAGGGCGTCCAGCCCGGCATTACGCCGGAGCGGTTCCGCGAGGCGATCGAAACCGACACCGCCGCGGACGTCACCCGCCGGATCGACTGCCGGACGGACGATTTTCATTTTCTCCCGGCCGGGACGGTCCACGCGCTGGGGGCGGGGCTGGTTGTCGCGGAGGTCCAGACGCCTTCGGACACGACCTACCGCGTCACCGACTGGGGCCGGGGCCGGGAGATTCACGTCGAGCGGTCGATGCAGTGCATTCACTTCACCCCGGCCGACGACGTTCCGCCGGGCCGGGCGGGCCAGAGGCTGCTGCAGACGGTATTTTTCGACGTGTACCTGCGGGAGACCTCGCCCGGCGAGCACGCCGTCTCCGGCGGGCGGTGCGTGGCGTGGATAATCCTCGACGGCCGGGGCGTGCTGCGGGGGGAGGGCTTCGAGCCGGTCGAGTTCCTGCCCGGCCAGACGCTGCTGCTGCCAGCGGGGTTGGGCGAGATAACGCTGGGGGTGTCCCAGCCGTGCAAACGGCTGGAAATCATGCTGCCCCCGGGGAGCTGACCTGCCATGCCCCCCTCCCGACGATCTTCCCGCAAGCCGACCCGCCGGTCGAACGATGCCGGTTCGCCGGCCGGCTGCGTTCGGATACAGAAATACCTCGCCGCCCAGGGTCTCGCCTCTCGCCGCGCCGCGGAGGAACTCGTCGAGCAGGGGCGCGTCGAGGTCAACGACTCCGTCGTGACCGACCTGCCGTGCTTTGTCGACCCCGAGCGGGACGAGGTCGCCGTCGACGGGCGGCGCGTCCGGCAGAAAAAGACCGGCCCCGTCTACTTCCTGCTGAACAAACCCAAGGGGGTGGTCTGCACGTCCGATGACCCGGCCGGTCGTGCCAAGGCGGTCGACTTCGTGCGGACGGACCGGCGGGTGTTCTGCGTGGGCCGGCTCGACGCTGACAGCACGGGGCTGATCCTGCTGACCGACGACGGGGACCTCACGCAGCACCTGACCCACCCCAGCCACGAGGTGCCCAAGACCTACGTCGTGACCGTCGACGGCCGCGTGACCGGCCCGGAGATCGAACGGATCAAGGGGGGCGTGAGCATTCGCGGGGGGCGGACCGGACAGGCCGACGTGAAAGTCCTCCGGCGGTCCAGTACGCAGTCGCTGTTGCGGATCACGCTGCGGGAGGGGCGGAACCGCGAAATCCGGCGCATCCTGCTGAAGCTCGGCCACAAGGTGCGCAAGCTCAAACGCATCGCGATCGGTCCCGTCGATGACCGGGGACTGAAGGTCGGAAAGGTTCGCAAACTCACCCGCGCCGAAGTCAGCCGACTCTACAAGGCCGGGCAGGAGTGAGCATGCGCCGCACACAAGCTTGGACGAAGGTGAACCGTCGTTTTCCGTTTCGCGAACGTTCGCGACAACCATCCGGTCCCATGCACAATCCCTCGCGGCGGAGATGCCTCGCGGTCAGCGGCCTCCATGTCCCCGGGAATAGCCAAACAGGATGATTGCCATGACGAACGAAACGATCGCTTCGGAC
>CAYMAP010000295.1:0-2465 GCA_964388425.1 uncultured Planctomycetaceae bacterium | reverse complement strand
TCTAGGCCTCTCCACACAATACCGCAAGCTGGCCGTAGTATCGGGCCCTTGCCGCTGCACGAGTCCGCTGCGGTGAGTTGCTTCCACTCGTTTCACTCTGCTAGCCACTTTATGTTATCATGAAAGTGTTTTTCCGCTGTATCGCACCGACTTAGAGGCTAAAACTCAGTATGGTCACCAACAACACCGAACTCGAAAAGCGCCTGTGGGACGCCGCCGACCAGCTCCGCGCCAACTCCGAACTGAAATCCTCGGAGTACGCCGTGCCCGTCCTGGGGCTGATATTCCTGCGCTTCGCCGACTACAAGTTCGGCAAGGCGCAAGCGTCCATCGAAGGGCAGACCACCCGCCGCCGCAAAATCGGCCCGACCGACTACCACGCGCAGGGCGTCGTCTACGTGCCGGACGCGGCCCGCTACGACCGGCTGCTGAAGGTCCCGGAGAGCGACGACCTCGGCCAGCGCGTGAACGAAGCGATGGAAGCCATCGAGGGCCACAACCCCGAACTGAGCGGCGTGCTGCCCAAAGCCTACGCCCGCTTCGGCAACCGCACGCTCGCCACGCTGCTCAAGTCCTTCAACTTCCCGCTGAACGAGCACAACGGCGACATGTTCGGGCGGATTTACGAGTATTTTCTGGAAAAATTCGCCATGAGCGAGGGGCGAAAGGGTGGTGAATTCTTCACACCAGGAAGTGTCGTCAAGCTCATCGTGGAAATCATCGAGCCGTACCAGGGCCGCATCTACGACCCGGCCTGCGGCTCCGGCGGCATGTTCGTCTGGAGTGCAGAGTTCGTCGAGGCGCACCAGCAGAACGCGCTCAACCTGAGCATCTACGGGCAGGAGCGCGTGCTCGAAACCGTGCGGCTGGCGATTATGAACCTGGCCGTGCACGGGCTGCCCGCCAGCGGTATCGTGCAGGCCAACAGCTACTACGACGACAACCACGACTGCGTGGGCCGCTTCGATTACGTCATGGCGAACCCGCCCTTCAACGTGGACGGCGTCGACAAGAGCCGCATCAAGGACGATACGCACCGCTTCCCCTTGGGGATGCCGAACGTGGACAACGGCAACTACCTGTGGATACAGCTTTTCTACAGCGCGCTGAACGACACAGGCCGTGCCGGGTTCGTGATGGCGAATTCCGCCAGCGACGCCCGCCACTCCGAACTGGAGATTCGCCGTCAGCTGATTGAGGATGGCGTGGTGGATGTGATGGTCGCGGTGGGGTCGAACTTCTTCTACACCGTGACGCTGCCCTGCACGCTGTGGTTCCTGGACAAGGGCAAGCGCGGCACCGAACGCGAGAGCACCGTGCTATTCATCGACGCGCGGGGCATCTACACGCCGATTGACCGCGCGCACCGCGAGTTTGCGCCGGAGCAGTTGGAGTTCCTGGCTAACATCGCGCGCCTGTACCGGGGGCTGGAGCCGGAAACCCGCCGGGGCAGCGCCGACCTGCTGGCCGACGTCTTCCCCGACGGTGTGTACCAGGACGTGGCCGGGCTGTGCAAGGTGGCGACGGTGGACGACATCGCGGCGCAGGGCTGGAGCCTGAATCCGGGGCGCTACGTGGGCGTGGCCGACCGCCCGGCGGAGGACTTCGACTTCGCCGAACGCCTGGAGGAACTGCACGAGCGCCTGGAACTGCTCAACCTGGAGGCGCACGAGCTAGAGGAGCGCATCAGCGAGAATACCCGGCAGTTGTTGGAGGGAAGCTGAGATGACGGAAGCACAAGCGCCCGGACTGGGCATCGAGGACATCATCGGCGACAAGCGCGACGAAATTCTGCGGCTGGCTGACAAGCACGGCGCGCGGAATGTTCGCGTCTTTGGGTCGGTGGCGCGCGGCGAGGCCCGCCCCGACAGCGACGTGGACCTGCTGGTCGATTGGGACTACAGCCGCCTGTCGTCCTGGGGTGGGGTCGGCTTCGAACTGGAGGTCGGGGACCTGCTGGGCCATGAGGTTGAGGTCGTGTCGGAAAAGTGGCTGCACCCGAAGCTGCGCGACCGGATACTCGGCGAGGCGGTGCCGTTGTGAAAGATATCTCGGCCTATCTCGAACACATCCTGCAAAACATCGCGCATGTCGAGCGGTTGGCGGCACAGGGCAAGCAGCATTTCTTCGAGGACGCCGACACCCAGGCCGCGATTTTGTACTACCTGCACACGATGGCCGAATCGACGACGCGGCTGCCAGAAGACCTGCGCGCAACCCGGCCACAGGTCAACTGGAGGCAAATCAGGGCTTTTCGGAACGTCATCGTGCATGATTACCTCACGGTGGACCTGGACCGGGTGTGGGACATCATCGAGCACAATCTACCCGTCCTGCGCGCAGCGGTCGAGGCGATGCAGCGCGACCTGGACACCGACAGCACCCCAGGGGAGGACGCATGACCGGACGATTGGAGGGAAGCTGAGATGACGGAAGCACAAGCGCCCGGACTGGGCATCGAGGAC
>CAYMAP010000294.1:0-2472 GCA_964388425.1 uncultured Planctomycetaceae bacterium | reverse complement strand
GCTCTGAAACGCCGAATTTCGTACTCGCGCGGACGGACGCGATAGGTTCGAGACGGCCGCTGTCTTGCCTTTCCGGCCCGTGCGCGTATACTATTCCCTGCCGGCAGAGAGCGCCCGCGCGACGGGCCGCCGAAGGTGCAAGCCCCACGGGGCGAATCTCTCAGGCCACAGGATGTCGGCCCGGAGGTCCACGAAACCCCCGGCGTAACACCTCTGGAGAGTCCCGCCGGGGACACCGAAGGGGCAAGCCCGCACGGGCGATCTCTCAGGTTCCAGGACAGAGGCACGAACCCCGACCCGACCGTTGTCCACAACCCCGGAGCCCCCATGCCCTTTATCGCCAACACCGACGAGCAGCGCAGGCAGATGCTCGAAGAGATCGGGCTGAGAGCCGAGGATCTCTTCGCCGATATTCCCGAAGCCCTCCGTTGCGACCCGCCGGACCTGCCGGCCGGCCTGAGCGAGCAGGAAACCCTCGCCCGCCTCCGCTACCGCGCCGGGCAGAACCGCACCGACCTGGTCAACTTCCTCGGCGGGGGGTTCTACGACCACTACATCCCCGCTGCCGTTGACGAACTCGTCCACCGAAGCGAATTTTATACCGCCTACACGCCCTACCAGCCCGAAGCCTCGCAGGGCACGCTCCAGGCGATCTACGAATTCCAGTCCATGATCTGCCGGCTGACCGGCATGGACGTCTCCAACGCAAGCCTCTACGACGGCGGGACGGCGATGTACGAAGCGGTCATGATGGCCCTGCGCATCACCGGAAGGCGGCGCGTGATCGTCGACGACACCGTCAGCCCCATTTACCGAACGATCCTGAAAAGCTATACCGCCAACCTCGACATCCGCTACCTCGAGACGCATTGGGACAACGGCATCGCCAACCGCCGGCAGATCGCCGAACAGCTCGGAGACGACACCGCCGCCGTCGTGGTGCAGAACCCGAACTTCTTCGGCTGCCTCGACGATCTCTCTGACGTCGCCGACCTCGCCCACCAGCGCGGCGCGATGTTGATCGTCTCGGCCTACCCCGTTGCGCTGGGGGTGGCCAAGACGCCCGGCGCCATGGGGGCCGACATCGTCACCGGCGAGGGCCAGAGCCTCGGCCTGCCCCTGAGTTTCGGCGGGCCGTACCTCGGGTTCATCGCCGCTCGCAAAAACCACATGCGCAAGATGCCCGGGCGGATCGCCGGCAAGACCCTCGACGCCGACGGACGCGAGGGCTTCGTCCTGACCCTCCAGGCCCGCGAACAGCACATCCGCCGGGAAAAGGCCACCAGCAACATCTGCACCAACCAGGGCCTCTGCGCCCTGACGGCCACGATCTACCTCGCCCTGCTCGGCAGGCAGGGACTGGTCGAACTCTGCGACAACTGCATGCAGAAAGCCTCCTACGCCCGCGGGAAACTGCTGGCCATCCCCGGCGTGTCGATGCGCTTCCCCGGGCGACACTTCTTCAACGAGTTCGTCCTCCAACTGCCCCGCCAGGCCGGCCAGGTCATCCGCAGACTCATCGCCAAGGGCATCACGGCCGGGTTCCCGCTGGCACGCTACTACGACGCAATGGACGACTGCCTGCTGGTGGCCTTCACCGAAAAACGCACCCGCGAGGAAATCGACCGTTTCGCACACGATCTGGAATACTCGCTGTAATCGGGACCTGTTGCCCTTCGAGCTTCGGAGGATGAACCGCGATTGACCATGCCTCCCGGGCCGTTACGCCGGAATCACGCTGACGGTGAAGCGTCGGCTGCGCGGGCCGTCGAACTCGGCGAAGTAGATTCCCTGCCACGTGCCCAGCGTGAGTTTTCCCCCGACCAGGGGGACCGTCTCCGAACAGCCGACCATTGAGCTTTTGACGTGGGCGGCGGAGTTGCCCTCGCCGTGCTCATAAAACCGCTGCCGCCAGGGGACCATCTCGTCGAGCTGCTTGAGGAGGTCGTGGACCACGTCGGGGTCGGCGTTCTCGTTGATCGTCACGCCCGCCGTCGTATGGGGTACGAAGATCAGGGCCAGGCCCTCTTCGATACCCGATTGGGCCACCGCCGATTCGACCTCGGCGGTGATCTCGACGAGGCAGGCGTGGTTGGGCGTGCGGAGGGTCAATTCGCGGGTCGGCATGGCCCGCTTGTACCGCGCAGGCCGGGGGACAGTCAACGCCGGCGTCACGGGCGAATGAGCGTGAATCGCCCTTCGGGCAGGCGTCCGACGATGTGCGGAAACAATAAAAAAACGCCCGGCCGGGAGACCCGACCGGACGCTTCTTACCGTCAAAGGCGAAGGGACTGTTTACTTACGGGGGAGCTTACTTCTTCCGGCGGATCAGGGCCAGCACGCCGCCGACGCCCAGCAGGCCCATCGTCGCCGGCTCGGGGACGATGGTCTGGCCGACGTTGACGCTGCCCGGGGTGGCGGTCGATTCGAAGTAGGTCCAGGTGCCCGGAAGGGTCTCGCCCGTCAGGCCGA
>CAYMAP010000293.1:0-2512 GCA_964388425.1 uncultured Planctomycetaceae bacterium | reverse complement strand
TTCACAACCTCGCTTGCTCTTGTGACTCGCTGCCGGCGTCACAAAAACCTGCGAATAGCTGGACAGGGCTGGAAAATGTCACGGGTCACCTGGTCGCAACACGCAGCCGGCTGCAATGAGACCGCGTCGTTCTCCCTGCTTCGACCGACCGATCGGGCGGCCCGCCCGGAAGGGCGGAGGTCTACTTCGTGCCTATTTTACGGGGCTTTGCGGGCCATCGCGTTCGTTTCAAGGCCTGGCTCCTCCGGCCCGGGCCAGGCTGTTGGCAAAAAAAACAAAAAAAGAGTTATGGAACTTTGCTTGTTATCGGGCATATCATTAGCCGGACGGCATGGGAAAAGGAATTTGTTGCACAACCGCAAACCCCTGCGACCGTCCCGCAGCCGTTTGCTTTGTGACGCGGTGCAACATGAGTCTGTCGGCGAGTCGAGAATTCCAAGAGGGAACGTTCGACCCGCCGGCCCTGGGAAAAGGAAAGGTTGGACATCATGAGGAACGAAAGGCTTTCTATTCTGTTGGTAGCCGTGGCCGCCGTGGGGATGTTCGCCGGCTGCCGCGACCACATGCCGCACTCCGCGACCTGGCCCTACGGAGGGGACCAGATCCCCTCGCACCCCAATCCCCCCGAGGGCGGGTACTACACGAACTGGGACCCGTTCGCTCAGCGCATCGAGGTCACCCCGGTCGTGGACGTCAACCCCGTCAACACGCAGCATGTCTTCGTGGCGACGGTGTATGACGCCGAGGGCAAGCCCCTGCCCAACCGCCGGGTCGAATGGATGATCGCCCCGGGTAGCGTGGGTACGTTCGTCGAGGTCGACGAGAGCGGCTGGCGCGCCAGCCGCGGCTGGAAGGACAACAACACCTTCGCCGTCACCCACACCAACAACGGCGACCACGTCCTGACCCGCGGCAACGACGATCCCTCCGATGACGTGGTCCTCCACAAGGGCCAGACCTGGGCCGTCATCACTTCCCCGGTCGAGGGCACCAGCCACGTCATCGCCTACGCGCCGGGCATCTACGACTGGTCGAAGCACAAGGTCTTCGTCAAGAAGCACTGGTACGACGTGGAAATCCAGTATCCGCCCGCCGCGACGAACCCCATCGGCACGGACCACACCTTCGTCACGAAGGTCCACAAGGTCTCCGACGGCAAGCCGCTGCAGGGCTACAAGGTCACCTACAAACTCCTCAGCGGCCCGGCGGGGTCCTTCGCCGGCGACGGGCAGACCAAGACCGTCACCACAGACGCCCAGGGCCACGCCGCCGTCACCCTCCAGCAGGCCAAGCCTGCCGAAGGGCTCAACAAGGTCGAGGTCTCTGTCGTCCGCCCGGAAAACAAGCGATGCTGCAAGCCGGCGGTCCACCTCGGCAAGGGCCACACCTCCAAGCGATGGATCGGCCCGAAGATCGCCATCAGCAAGTCCGCCCCCGCGCGGGCCTTGGTCGGCCAGAAGTTCCAGTATGACATCGTGGTCCGCAACCCCTCGAAGGTCGCCGCCACGAACGTCACCGTCACCGACAAGCTGCCCGACGGGATCCAGTACGATTCCAGCAAGCCTCGCGCCAAGCGCAGAGGCCAGAACATGACCTTCGACCTCGGCACGCTCCAGGGGGGCGGATCGGAGCGGATTTCCGTCACCGTCCACGCCACCAAGACGGGCACCTTCAAGAACTGTGCCGACGTTACCGCAAACCACGGCCTGAAGGACCGTGACTGCGCCACCACCAAGGTCGCCCAGGCCGCCCTGAAGGTCACGAAGACCGGACCGGCCGAAGCCCTCATCTGCGAACCCATCACCTACGAAGCCGTCGTGACCAACACCGGGTCCGCGCCGGCCGAAAACGTGAAGTTCGAAGACAAGCTGCCTTCCGGCCTGCTCTACCAGGGCAAGTTCAAGGTCCTCCAGTCTGACCTCGGCACCCTCGCGCCGGGCGCCAGCAAGACCCTGCGTTACACCGTCAAGGCCTCCAAGACCGGGAACTTCACCAACACCGGCGTGGCCACTGCCGAGGGCGGGCTGGAGGCTTCCGACAGCCACAGGCTCACCGTCAAACAGCCGGTTCTGGTCATCACCAAGACCGCATCGAAGACGCGCTACGTCGGTACGCAGTTCACCTACAAGCTGTCCGTGAAGAACACCGGTGACGGCGAGGCGCGCAACACCGTCCTGGAAGACAAGCTGCCTTCCGGCGTGAGTCTCCTCAAGGCCTCCGACAAGCCCAGCCACAGCGGCGGGACGTTGACCTGGAATCTCGGCACACTCAAGCCGGGCGCTTCCAGGAACGTCACCGTCACCGTCAAGGCCGACAGCCTCGGCACCCAGGAGAACTACGCCGCCGTCCGGGCCGTCTGTGCCAAGGCCTCCACCAAGGCCGTCACCGAGGTCAAGGGCATTCCCGCCATCCTCCTGGAGTGCGTGGACCTCAAGGACCCCCTCATGGTCGGTGACACCGAGACCTACGTCATCGCCGTCACCAACCAGGGATCGGCGGTCGGCACGGGCAT
>CAYMAP010000292.1:0-2526 GCA_964388425.1 uncultured Planctomycetaceae bacterium | reverse complement strand
AAGGGTACCTTGAAACATTCGATTTGCGAGATCGCGCCGAGACTTTGCTTTCTGCCAAGGAACGAAAATCGGTGCATATTCTGAAATATTCGCCGGTTTTTGTGACGCAGGCAGCGGGCAACAAGATCAAGCAATGTCGTGAATCCAATGTTTCAAGGTGCCCATAAATCCATCTCAGCCGAGGGCGGCTGAGCGACACGAACGAAAGGAAACCTGTAATGGACGGACGCGAACTGCGGTTGAAGCGACTGATGGGCGATAGCCGGGCTGTCATCATAGCCATCGACCATGGCCTGTTCGACGGGCCTATCCCCGCGATGGAAAACCTGCCCGCCACCGCCGAGAAGATCAACCCCGACGTCGACGCCGTGCTCATCGCCCCGGGCATGCTCCGCCACTGCGCGGGCATCTTCGCCGGGCGGAAGCGCCCCTTGGCGGTCGTCCGGCTGAACTGGAACACCGTCTACTGCTTCCACTGGAATTATCGGCAGGCCCACAGCGTCGAGGGCTTCGACGTCGACGACGCCGTCCGCGAGGGCATGGACATTGCGCTGGTCTCCCTGACGCTGAACACCGGCGAGGAGGGACGTGACGCCGCCAATGTCGAGTTGTACGCCCGGGTCGCCAACCGCTGCCAGTCGCTGGGGATTCCCGTGATCGGCGAGTATTTCCCCACCGGTCACCTCGACATGTCGCCCGAGGAGCTGCACGAGAACATCCGCACCGGCAGCCGGATCATCGCCGAACTCGGCGCCGACGCCATCAAGACCTTCCACACGATGAACTTCGAAGAGGTCTGCCAGACCTGCCCCGTGCCGGTCTTCGGACTGGGTGCGGAGAAGCTGCCCGCACAGCTCGACGCCCTGAAACTCGCCCGGCAGGAAGTCTCCGCCGGGGCCGGCGGCGTGGTCTTCGGGCGAAACGCCATCCAGGTCCCCGACCCCCACGCCTTCCAGGCTGCTCTCTGCGACGTCGTCCGCGAGAACGCCTCAGCCGAAGAGGCCGCGAAAAAACATGGACTGAAGTAGAGAAGGCAACAGGCAACAGGCAATAGGCAATAGGCAGAAGGCAAAGGACACCAGACAGATAACAAACGCCCGACCTTGAGTGAAGCGAAAGGTCGGGACCGTCATGTCAAATGCCACATGCCGAACGGCACGTGGGAAAAGTACAAAACGCTGCACGCAAGACGTCCCACAACACGTCATTCATCATTCGACATTTTGAAGATGCGCCCCTCAAACGTCGACGGAACGGAACATCAGGGCGATTCATCAACGCAAAGAATAGAGTCACATCCCCAAAACGGTCCTCCCAGCGTGTTCTTGGCAGTTCTGAGGGAGGCGTCTTTGAAAGGTTCCCATGACGGACGTAGCCGAGAAGCCGAAAGTCGGCGTGCTGGCGCTGACGCTGGAACTGTACGAGTCCCTCGCACCGGACCTCCGCAGCCAGTGCGAGCAGTGGCTCGGCAACGAGGCGCTACCCGCGCTCGGACGGCATGCCGAGGTCGTCTTCGACCGGGCGGTCTTCGGCCGCGAGGACATCGACGCCCAGGTCGCCTCTCTGGAAGCCGCCGGCTGCGATGCGCTGCTGGTGGTTCTGCTGACCTACTCGCCCAGCCAGCTCGCCCTGCCCGCGCTGAAGCGGACCCGCCTGCCCATCGCGATCTGGAACACCCAGCCGCTCTGGGGCGTCGACGAGCAGTTCACCGCCGACCAGATGAGCCGCAATCATGGCGTCCACGGCACGCAGGACCTCGCCAACGTCCTGCTCCGCAGCGGGGTGGACTTCCACTACATCACCAGCCACCTCTGCGATGAGGACGCCTGCGACGAACTGTCGGACTTCTTCGCCGCCGCCGCCGCGGTCCGCCGGCTGCGCAACGCCCGGCTGGGCCTGCTGGGCTATCCGTTTCCCGGCATGGGTGACTTCGCCTTCGACTCGACCCACCTGGTCGCGACGCTCGGCTGCAACCTGCGGAACCTGCCCCTGGAAGACTGCTTCTCCCGCGCCGAAGCCGCCCCCGCCGAGGAGGTCAATCGCCTCCTCGCCGAATACCGCGAGAGCTACGACGTCGCCCCGGACGTCACCGACGCGGACCTTGCCGCCTCAGCCCGCATGGAACTGGCCCTCCGCTCGCTCGTCGACGAACACGACCTGTCCGCCCTGACCTACCAGTTCCTGGCCTTCGGTGACGACGAGCGGTCCCTGACCCTGCCCTTCCTCGCCGCCAGTCGACTCCTCGCCGAGGGCGTCGGCTTCGGGGGCGAGGGCGACCTTCTCGCCTGTGCCGGCACCTGCCTGCTGAACTGGTTGAGCCCGCCGGCGACGTTCTCGGAAATTTTCACCACCGACTTCGCCCACAACGCCGTCCTCATGAGCCACATGGGCGAGGCCAACGTCGCCATGGCCCGGACCGACCGCCCCGTCCCACTGCGGGCACGACCCGCGCCGATCACCCGCACGCGGGCCAGGCAGGTCGCCCTGGCGATGACCCTTCGGCCGGGACCGGTCACGCTCGCCGCC
>CAYMAP010000291.1:0-2532 GCA_964388425.1 uncultured Planctomycetaceae bacterium | reverse complement strand
GCGTTGACGAATCGCCCTGCTTTTTCGTCCCGTCGACTTTTGAGGGGCGCATCAAGGAGGCGTCTTTTGGGGCTGAAAAATCGAAAAAAGCTGGCCGGCTTTCATGCGCCCTGATACGATTGCCCAGCCTGGGAGAAAAGCCTTTCAGCCCCCTTCGCAAGATCGAGGCCGCCACGCAGTTGCGAACATCGCAATCGGCTCCCATAAACCAAATCCCCAGTTTCTTACAACGCACATCAGGTATACAATACGAACCCTTCCCTCAACCCTTAGGAGGTCCCCCCATGTCCGCCAGCTTCACCTACGAACTCTCTGAGCATCTCCCCTTCGGCGACGCCGAAGCCTGCCGCAAGGCCCGGGCCATCCCGCGCGAGAAAATCACCGAGCACCCCAACGACAACTTCAACATCCGCGTCATCGAGCACGACATCGCCTTTCAGTTCGCGTATGTGATGGATATCGTCACCGGCATCAAGCGGGCACTCGACGAGGGACGCGACAAGTACGTCCTGATCCTCCCGGCCCCGAAGCCCAACTATGCCTTCGTGGCCAAGATGATCAACGACCTGAACATCCCCTGCCATCACGTCCATACTTTCAACATGGATGAGTACGCCGACGAAGACGGCAAGACCGCGCCGAAAGACTGGAAAGGCGGCTTCCAGTACTGGATGTACCACGACCTCTTCGACCGCATCCGCCCCGAGCTCCGCATGCCGGAAGAGCAGATCCACTTCCCCAACACCGAGAACGTCGATGACTACTCGACGATGATCGAGGACCTCGGCGGGGCGGACAAATGCTACGGGGGGATCGGCTGGTGCGGACACATCGCCTTCTTCGAACCCCACCACGGAGCCGACTACGTCGACGACATCGACGGCTACCTCGAACTGGGCTCGCGGATCGTGGATCTCTCGACGATCACGATCTGTCAGAACTGCCTCTACGCCGATGCCGGCAGCGCCGGCGACTGGTCCTGGGTGCCCCCCAAAGCCGCCACCATCGGCCCGCGTGACCTGAAGAACTCGAAGCTCGTGAGCTTCTGGAACGCCTTCGGCGCCGGCGAGTCGATCTGGCAGCGGTTCATCACCCGTCTGGCGGCCCACGGCCCCGTCACGCCGCTGGTCCCGGCCAGCATCCTGCAGGTCATCGACAGCGAGCTGATCCTCTCCGGGTCGGTCGCGGCCGACTGTTCGACGCAAACCTCCGAGCGAACGACCCGCATTGAGATATGACCCCTGACGCGTCATCCCGGCCCAGCCCGGACGATCTGACGGGCAGGACCATCGACTGCCACACCCACGCCGGGGTGAATCTGCGGATGTACATCCGCGGGGAATTCCCCTACGCCCAGACCGTCGAAAGCCTCCGCGCCCAGCAGGACACCGGTGGCGTAGACGTCACGGTCGTCTTCCCCTTCAGCGGGGATCTGTTCTACGATCCGGCGGGGCTGGCCGACGGTCACTGTCGCCCCACCGAGCATCCGCTTTCGCCCGTGCCCTACGATCGCGAAAACCGGCTGCTGCTCGACGAGATCACCCGATTCGCCTCCGTCGAGCCCGGCCGATTCCTGCCCTTCGTCAGTGCCGACCCCGCCCGCTGCGTCCCCGAGCAATGCCGCTGCCTGGAAAGACTGCTCACCAGCTACCCCGTGATCGGGCTGAAGATCAACCCCACCGGCTGCGAGGCCCCCGTCCGCGCGTTGCTGGAGCAGGGCAAGCCCCTGCTGGACCTCGCCGAGGACCATGACCTGCCGATACTCGTCCACGCCACGACCATCCCCTTCGACGAATACTCCCAGGCCGAGGACATTTTCGCCATCGCCGAGTCTCGCCCGGCCCTTCGTGTCTGCCTCGCCCACGCACTGCATTTCGACCACGCCGCCCTTGCCCGCGCCGCCGACCTGCCAAACGTCTGGGTCGATACCGCAGCCATGAAAATCCAGGTCGACTTCGTGCGCAGCCTGCTGGGGACCACACTCGACCGGTCGAACCTCATTGACGCCGACTACAACGACCACCTCGACGTCATGCGCAACCTCTGCTCGGGCTGGCCCGACCTGATCCTCTGGGGCACGGACAGTCCGGCCTACACCTTCATTTGCAGGCGTCCGCAGGGACAGGCTGAACCCGTGGAGTTTTGCCTTCGCGGCAGTTACGCCGAAGAAGTCGCCGCCCTCCGCGCACTGCCGAACGACCTCCAACGACGCATCGCAAACGAGAACACCATCCGCTTCCTCACCGGCCTGTCGCCCTGACGGCCGGGTACGCGAGAACGCCATGTGAGGGGGATGAAGGGAACCGTCGTTCACGACCGTGCCGGCCACCCGTAGAGAAGGAACATGCGAGGACTGGCAGCAGCCCGCCAGTTCAGGTCTCGCCGCGTGTTCGAGGCAGGCAAACTAGTACTTCGTCACACGGATTATGAGCCCTCCCTCAGAACTGCCAAGAACACGCTGGGAGGACCGTTTTGGCGATGTCACTCTAGGGTACCTTGAAACATTCGATTTGCGAGATCGCGCCGAGACTT
>CAYMAP010000290.1:0-2545 GCA_964388425.1 uncultured Planctomycetaceae bacterium | reverse complement strand
ACGTTCGAAAAGGTCCGGCAGGACGGACTCGCGGAGGATCTCGAACACCTGGGGATCGCGGAAGAAGTTTTTATTGACCTAGCCGCAAGAGGTTCGGTAAAATCCCGTGCTGAACGTGCATACTGGCTGGCCGACTGTGTGTTGCAGTATCGGCCGGGTCGCCGTGTAAGGTGCCCGCCTGCGGGGTGGGTCGCCTGCTTGTACCCCGGCTTTGTGCGGTGCCGGTACATTGCCGGTAGCGAACAAGGCGCAACTGATGATTGGATTAAGGAATTCAGGCATGGAGTCACACCAGTGACCAACAGCCTGTCCAGACCGGACCGTTCTTGATGGTGTCACGACGGTCCAAGCTGGTAGTGCCCCCCGTCGGGCGGAGGAGAGACTTCGGCCCGCCGGGTACGGTTCCGGGCGGGTGATGTCCGCATGCCACCAGGCGGCGGATGCACGCGTCCGACCGTCTTTGACGTGCCGTCTGGCGACGGCGAACCAAAGTGGGCCTCGAGAGCCCACTTTTTTTTGGCGACGTTCACCACAGGCCGAGAATCGGCCAGGACAACGATAGACAGGAACGATCCATGAACCAGGAACTGATCCGCAGCGTCGAAAGCATCGCCCGGGAGAAAAACATCGACCCGGGGGTCCTCTTCGAGGACCTCGAGCTGGCGATGATGTCCGCCATCCGCAAGTCCCACGACGAGGAGACCGAGGTCATCGTCCAGATCGCGCGGGACACCGGGGAGATCACCGCTTCCGTCGCCGGCGAGCCGATGAGCGTCCGCGACCTCGGCCGGATCGCCGCCCAGACCGCCAAGCAGGTCATCATCCAACGCATCCGCGAAGCCGAACGCGGCAGCATCTACGACGAATACATCAACATGCGGGGCCAGATCCTCACCGGACGGGTCGCGCGGTGGGAAGGCGGGTCGCTGGTGGTCCAACTCGACCGCGTCGAAGCCCTCCTGCCCCGCAGCGAGCAGATCCCCGGCGACAGCCATCAGCCCGAGGAACGCATCCGTGCGATGGTCCTCGATGTCCGCGAACAACCCGGGACCGTCAAGATCATCCTCAGTCGAACCCACCCCGATTTCATCCGCGCCCTGTTCGAGCTGGAAGTCCCCGAGGTCGGCGAGAAGGTCATCGAGATCAAGGCACTGGCCCGCGAGGCCGGCTACCGGACGAAAGTCGCCGTCAACAGCCTCGATCCGAAGGTCGACGCCGTCGGCGCGTGCGTCGGCATTCGCGGCAGCCGAATCAAAAACATCGTCGACGAACTCGGCGGAGAAAAAATCGACATCGTCCGCTGGAACGAGTCCAGCAAAATCCTCATCGCCAACGCCCTCAAGCCCGCCGAGGTCGCCGAAATCGCCCTGTGCTTCGAGCTGGGGCGAGCCACCGTCGTCGTCACCGACGACCAGCTCTCGCTGGCCATCGGTAAGCGGGGGCAGAACGTCCGCCTCGCCGCCCGGTTGACGGGCTGGGATATCGACATCCTCACGCCCGAAGAATTCAACCTGGGACTCGATACCCTCGAAAAAGCCCTCCGCGAGGTCGAGGGCGTGGACTCGACCATCGTCGACCAGATCATCGCCATGGGCATGGTCAGCGTCCTGGACGTCGAGGAAGTCGGCCCGGAACCGCTGGTCAACGAGCTGGGCATGGAACAGGAACTCGCCCAGACTCTCGTCGTCCGCTGTGCCGAGGAAGCCAAACGCGTCGCCGACGCCCAGGCCGCCGAGAAACGCAAGGCCGCCCAGCAGCAGGAAGCTCAGGCGTCGGCGTCGGCCGAACCCGCCCCCGCCGAGGGCCCCGACGCCCAGCCCCTCCAGGAAACCCCGCCCGGAACGCCCGGCGAGGGCGTCGCCCCGCCCCCGGCCGAGATGCCCGAACCCCAAGGCGAATCCCAGCCGGCCCCCGAACCGCCGGTCGATCAGCCCCCGGCGCCGGCCGTCCCCGAGCCGGAGGACGCAACCGCCCCTGCCGAACCCCACGCGCCGGCCGTCCCCGCCGAGAACGACACCGCCGGACCCGCCGGCGACGAACTGCCCGCCAGCCCACCGGCGAACGAAGACTCGACACCGCCGCCGAACCAAACACCCGAGGACGAAACCAAAGCACCGCCCGCCGAACCGGGCACTGCCTGAACGCACCTGACCTGCTCCAGCATGAGCGGAGGCCCCGTTGTCTAAACGTGTATTCGAACTGGCTCGCGAACTGGACGTCCGAAGCAAGGACGTCCTGGAAAAATGCCGCGCCGAAGGCATCGACGTGAAGAACCACATGTCGAGCGTCTCAGCCGGTCTGGAAGAAACCATCCGGGACTGGTTCAGCGAGGACGAACAGGGAGGAGCCCGCACCGCCGTCGAGACCACCGAACATGTGGACCTCGCCGAAGCCCGCGCCAAAGCCGCCAAAGACCGCCGACGCCGAAGGAAGGAACAGGCCGAGGAAGCCGCCGCCCAGGCCGAAGCCCAGTCCGCCGAACCGCAGGAAGCCCCCGCGCCCGTCGCCGAAGCCCCTCCCGCCGAAGCTCCCCCCGAGACAACAG
>CAYMAP010000289.1:0-2548 GCA_964388425.1 uncultured Planctomycetaceae bacterium | reverse complement strand
AAGTTTTGTCGGAAATCTGTCCCGCGACGACCTGGACATGGCCCCCGCGCTGGTCGATCGGCGCCAGGGGTGCTTCCTGCGCCCAGGCCGACGCGCCCAGCACCACCAGCAGCGCAGCGGCCACGCCGGTCAGCAGGCCGATGACAGGCCACTGCCACCCGGCCCGGCGGGGTTGCGACAATGCGGAGGTTCTCTGATCCATGTCGTCTCGCGGGATTCCCAGTAAACAGCACCAACGCGAATTATAGACCGGCCGACAAACGGTTTGCAAGGGTTTTATCTCTTGCCGCCACAACAAGGTAGCCCCTGGGGCGGGAAATGTCTGGCCCCCGCCAAGCCCGGGCGGTATACTCACCTCGGCTGGTCGCTGCTGCGGGCGCGAGAGCGTCTGCGGGTGAGGCCCGCCTGCCAGTGTTCTGGCGTTCGGCCTCCGGCGACGGACCGGAGACGTGAAACCTGCTTTCCCGCGGGCCGCCGCGACTGAACGATGGAGTCTGTCATGACCGAACCGGCCGACCCTGCCGGGCCCGACGAGCCCCGCTCGCCTCAGGAGAACTCCGCCCCCTGCCCTGCCCCCGCCGAACAGCCCACCCCGCCCGCGGAGCCATCGCAACCGGCCCGGCCGGACGACCGCCCGGCTGGCCCTGAGGGCGATTCCTCGAACAAGTCCGACGGCGGAGAGTCCCGCAAGCAGACCGTCGTGGTCCGCTACGGTGCGATGCACCAGATCGGCGAGTTCCGCCACAGCCTCAAGGTCCAGCCCACGCCCGGCACGAAGCTCGTAGTGCGATCCGAGCGCGGCGTGGAACTGGCCCAGGTCGTCGCGCCGGTCGACCGCGACGGCCAGGGCGAACATCAGCCGCGGACAATCTCCATCGGCAAGCTCGACGAGTACATCCACGAATGCGGCAAGGATTACCCCTTCCCCCGCAACGGCCGGGTGCTGCGGCTGGCCAACTCGCAGGACCTCATCGACCACCGCCATCTCGAATCGACCGCACACGAGGCCGGTCGCTTCTGCCGCAAACGCATCGCCGAACGCAAGCTGCCCATGCGCCTGGTGACCGTCGAGCACACCCTCGGCGGCGAGCGAATCATCTTTTACTTCACCGCCGAGTCGCGCGTCGACTTCCGCGAGCTCGTCCGCGACCTGGCCAGCGAGTTCCGCACGCGCATCGAAATGCGACAGGTCGGCGCACGCGACGAGGCCCGGCTGGTGGGCGACTACGAACGGTGCGGCCAGCACTGCTGCTGCAGACAGTTCATCAAAGACCTCAAGCCCGTCTCGATGCGTATGGCCAAGCAGCAAAAGGCCACCCTCGACCCGGCGAAAATCTCAGGCCGGTGCGGCCGACTGATGTGCTGCCTCCGCTACGAGGACAAATGCTACAAAGACCTCCGCAAGAATCTGCCCAAACGCAACACCTGGGTCCGCACCGCGACGTACCTCGGGCAGGTCCACAATACGCAGATCATCACACAACTGGTCCAGCTGCGTCTGCCGGACGGCACGATCCAGACCGTCGGCGTCGAGGAGATCACCGAGCACGACGTCCAGCCGCCCGACGAGCAGCAACGCAAGCAGGCCAACGCCGACCACGCCGCCGCCCGCCGCAAAGAGGCCGCCATCGCCGTCGACGCCACTCTCACCCACGATGGCACGAACAAACCCACCGCGTCGCAAGAGAAGTCCGACGAGGACAAAGCCTCCTCCGGCAGCGGCCAGAAGCAATCCGGCGATGAGAAATCCTCCCGCAGGCGCAGACGAGGCGGCAAGGGACGCAGCCGGGGCAAGTCCGGCGGCGATAAATCCTCCAGCCCCGATGGCAGCTCGAAGAACAAGAGCAAAAGCAGACGCCGACGCCGGCGGAAGAAAAACACCTCCGGCGGCGACTCCAACCATAAGCCCGGCGGCAATTCCGGTAGCGGCAACTCCGGCGGCGGGTCGAATCAGACCGGGGGCGATAACTCCGGTGGCGGCGGGTCGAAACAGTCCGGCGGCGAGTCAAACAATTCCGGCGGGTCGTAACCCTCGCCGCGGGGTGCTCAACGAGGCCGACGGCGACTATTGCTGTCTCGGGCCTTCGGCCCTGAAAGAACGCATTCCCAATTCAATCCCCATGAATCGCGGTTACGCATAAAAATGCCTGCCCTGGAAAGGACAGGCACACGAGGCCGACGGGATTCGCTGCTTGCCCCGAAGGGGCTGAACAGAAATAGCCGGGGGCGCAAGCAAGGCCAATCCCCGGCTGGCTGGGCTACACGGCCTGTAAAAATGGTCCACAGAGGCGCAGAGGCGCAGAAAAAGAGCGGAACAACCCCAGCCGGGGCGGCTGGGCTACACATTATCCGGGCGGCGGGGCTCCTGTCCCGCCGCCTCGCCGGCCTGCGGCGTCGAGCCCGCTGGTCGGCCTGCGCTGCGCTTGGCCGATGCGTGTTCTCATCCCTGGTCGAGAGGCGGGGAATACCTCTGCGCATAAAAATGCCTGCCCTGGAAAGGACAGGCACACGAGGCCGACGGGATTCGAACCCGCAACCACCGGATCGA
>CAYMAP010000288.1:0-2587 GCA_964388425.1 uncultured Planctomycetaceae bacterium | reverse complement strand
ACTGCTGGTGATGTACTACGCCGACCACATGACCTTCCGCGAAATCGCCAAGGTCTTCAAGATCAGCGAATCGTCGGTCTGCCTGAGGCACAAGGCGCTGATCCGCCGACTCCGCCGGCTGGCCACCAGCATGCAGGTCGCCTGAGCGGTTGTACTTCCGTACCAGGCTGAGACTTGATTCACGAACCGCCAGATACAGACAAGGAACCAGGAAGGTATTCAAGCCGTATGACAAGCAGTACTTCCACAACACCCACCGCCCTGAAACTCGCCACCCCGGCACCGGACAGCCAGACCCGGTGGGACGAACTGAAGGAATTTTTCAGCGACGACTGTCCGCTCGGCGTGACGCTGGCCGGCAAGAGCCCGGCCATGCTCGACGCCCTGCACACCCTTCGCATGGTCGCCGAGAGCCAGTGCAACCCGGTCCTGATCGTCGGCCCAACGGGAACCGGCAAGGAGCACGCCGCCCAGGCCATCCACGCCTGGCGAAACGGTCGGTCGAGGCAATTCCTGGCCGTCAACTGTGCCGCCCTGTCCAGCAACCTCCTCGAGAGCGAACTGTTCGGGCACGTCCGCGGGGCCTTCACCGGGGCCGACCGCGACAAGACCGGGCTCTTCGAGGCCGCCGGGGAGGGCACGATCTTTCTCGACGAAATTTCCGAAATGCCCCTCGACATGCAGGCCAAGCTCCTCCGCGTCCTCCAGGAACGCAGCTTCCGGAAAGTCGGCGGGACCCAGGACCTCCCCTGTTATGCCACCGTGGTCGCCTCCAGCAACCGCGACCTGCTCGCCGAAGTCCAGGCCGGGCGTTTCCGCCAGGACCTCTACTACCGCCTGGCGGTCTTCCCCATCCGCATGCCCGCCCTGGCGGACAATCATCGACACAGCGACATCCTTTTGCTGGCGAACTTCTTCCTGAAAACCGCCGGCGTCTGCCCGAACATGAAAAAGACCGGCCTGTCCACCGAAGCCGAGCAGAAACTCCTCGCCCACGATTGGCCGGGCAACGTCCGCGAACTGCGAAACGTCATCTCCCGGGCCCTGATCCTCGAACGCCAGGACACCATCCAGTCCGAGAGCATCATGTTGGACCACCAGATCCACACCGCCATCGCCCCCAAGCCCCCACAGGCCGCCGAGGCCCTCGACCCCAAGGACCTCTCCCTGGAAACCGCCGAACGCATGTTCATCCAGCGCGCCCTGCAGGAGACGGGCTGGCAGCGGACCAAAGCCGCCGGCCTGCTGGGCATCACCCGGGCAACGCTGCACTCGAAGCTCAAACGCTACGGCATCACCCCGCCGGACCAGCAGGCTCAGACCACCAACGACGAAGAACCCGACGACGCCCTCGCCGAAGCTTGCGCTTGAGAGGAAAACAGGCGATCGGCTTGAGGCTTCAGAAAAACAGAACAGATCGATGCCGGCCCTCTGTTTTGTGGTTCCTGAAGCCTGAAGTCTGAGGTCTGACACCGACAGCTCCAAAGCCCGCGGAGAACCCGCGGGCTTTTTTTCACCGACGCAAGGCCCTGACAAACCCGGCCAATCGCTTCGCTTGCGCCCGGGCGCTGGGTTGGTTTGGCAATTCAGAAAAACCCTGGTCGGCCCTGCGATTTTCTCAAGTATTCCGATTCTGTCTCGACAATGAAGGTTGCCCGCACAAGGGCGGGGACAATCGACACAAAAGGGCCTTTTTCGAGGCCCGCTGGATCGAGGCAGACCATGGGTTACCAGGAACTTGCACAGAAGCATTTACCGCTGGCCGGACAAATCGCCCACCGACTGGCCCGGCGGTACGGGTGGGTGGGGATCGACGACCTGCACAGCTACGCCTATCTCGGGCTGACGCTGGCGGCCAAGGCCTACGACGCCTCCCGGGGTGTGCCCTTCGAGCGGTTCGCCTGCGCCAAGGCGATGTACCTGGCCATTGACGAGATGCGCAAGGCCGGCATCCTCCGCCGGGCCGACGCCACCCCCGTTCCCGAGACCAGCGGGCAGGAGATCGAGCTGCCCGACCCCCACGCCGACCGGCAGCACCAGCGGATGGAAGCGCGGGAGTTCTGCTCCCAACTGCTCAGCCGACTCTCCGAAAGCGAACGCCAGCTCGTCATGATGATCTACGTCGACAAACTCGCCTATCGCGACATCGCGCAGGTCTTCGGCATCAGCGAGTCGGCAATCTGTTTGCGTCACAAGGCGGTACTGGACCGCCTCCGCCAGCAGGCGTCGGTTCGACAGATCGCAGCCTGAAGACAAACATTTCGGCCCCGCATCGAGAAGCTTTTACGAAGACCCGCAGCACAAAGGACCTACGGCATGTTGACATCGCACGACACCGACCTCTTCGCCGGACGCACCCTCCTGATCGCCGAACCCGATCCGGACGTCGCCGCCCTGCTGGGCGACGTGTTCGAACAGCTCGGGGCGTCGGTGGTCACCGCCCGCAACGCCCTTTCGGCGGCCTCCGCCGCCCGGACGCGCGCGTTCGACCTGGCGATCTTCTCAGCCGTCCTGCCGGACGCAAACGCCTGGAACGTTCTGGACGACATCGCTTCGGTCCGCCCTGAACTGGCTAGCCGCACCCTGC
>CAYMAP010000287.1:0-2598 GCA_964388425.1 uncultured Planctomycetaceae bacterium | reverse complement strand
CCCGTTGGTCGCTCGTTTTCTGCGCGGATAGACGGTTTCGACCCCGGCAGCGCAACCTCCGGGGCAGGATGACACAAAGATGCAATATGCTTTTGTTTGATGCGCCCCTCAAAAGTCGACGGAACGGAACATCAGGGCGATTCGTTCCGTCGACTTTTGAGTGGCGCATCTTTCATAGGCACACTATGCACGGCAACTGATCCCCGCTGCAGGCAAAATCTGGAGTAAAAAAGAAAGCCGGTGTTTGAGGGTCCGAACCGCTCGCCAATAGGCGCCTTTCTTGCGGGGAACGCCATAGGACCAGGGCATCTTCAGCCAATGTTCACCGAGACAAGCCAACATCGAAATCGCCACTTTTTTGGCGACAGGGACTTGACGGGTTCCTCGCGGGATTTATACAATCTGCGTAGACAACGGCGGTTCCGGTGGGGATCGCCCCCAACATTTCTACAACACCGCTCGTTCTGGCCGGACGGAGCCCGATGGATCGGCTTGGTTTTCCCGAGCAGCCCGCGAGCAGCCGACAAACACCGTGATGGGAGGCCGCCCGAATGGACTGGGCTGAATTTGGAAAAACCGTGTTCATGACGATCTACACCCTCCTGCTGGTGGTCGTCTCGATCTACGGGCTGCACCGCTATCTGCTGGTGTACCTGTATTGGCGGCACCACAAGAAGGCACCCCGGCTCCGCGGTCGGTTCGACGACCTTCCGACGGTCACCATCCAGTTGCCGATGTTCAACGAGCGGTTCGTCGCCCGCCGGGTCATCGAAGCGGCCTGCCGAATCGACTACCCCCGCGAAAAACTCCAGATTCAGGTCCTCGACGACAGCACGGACGAGACCGCAGACATCGCCCGCCGAGCCTGTGAGGACATGGCCCGGGCCGGACACGACATCGAGTTCATCCACCGCGACGACCGCACCGGCTTCAAGGCCGGCGCCCTGGCCCACGGGCTGAAAATCGCCCGCGGCGAGTTCATCGCCATCTTCGATGCCGACTTCATCCCCCGCGAACGTTTCCTGCGGGACACGATCGATTACTTCACCGACGAGAACGTCTGCGTCGTCCAGAGCCGATGGGACCACCTCAACCGTGACGAGAGCCTCCTGACCCGCAGCCAGGCCCTGTTCCTCGACGGCCATTTCGCCATCGAGCACGTCGGGCGCAATCGCAGCGGACGGTTCATGAGTTTCAACGGAACCGGCGGCATCTGGCGACGCAAGGCTATCGACGACGCCGGCGGGTGGCGGCACGACACCCTTACCGAAGACCTCGACCTGTCCTATCGCGCGCAGCTCAAGGGCTGGAAGTTCGTCTATCTGCCCGAGCTGACCAGCCCCGCCGAGTTGCCCCCCGAGATGGCCGGCTTCAAGGCCCAGCAGTTCCGCTGGACCAAGGGCGGCGCGCAGAACGCCATCAAACTCCTGCCGAAGACCCTGCTTTCCAAAGCCCCCCTAAAGGTCAAGGCCGAGGCCTTCTTCCACCTGACCGGCTTCACGATGCACCTGTTCATGTTCGGGCTGGTGCTGATGATGTTCCCGGCCATGTACCTCCAGTGCCTGCCCCTTGAGGACGGGACGATCTGGCGGGCGATGGTCGACGTGAGCATCTTCTCCCTGGCGACGATGTCAGCCGGCGTGTTCTACTGCGCCAGCCAGGGCGCCCTCTACGGCCGATGGCGCATGCCGCTGAAATACATGCCCGTCATGATGGCCATCGGCGTGGGACTGTGCGTCTCGAACACCAAGGCCATCCTCGAAGCCTGGTTCGGACACACCAGCGGTTTCGTCCGCACGCCCAAGTACGGACAGGATATCGCAGGCGGATACGCCGACGACTGCGCCGAGCCCCGGCCCGCCAAACGGAAGAAAACCGACTGGCTGCCCTTCGCCGAACTCGGCATGGGCCTGTACATGGTCGGCTGCCTCGTCTGCTGCCTCTTCGATACCCGCTCAGCCATCACCGCTCCGTTCCTGGTGATCTTCGCCTTCGGGTTCTTCTACGTCTCGGTCATGAGCTTCCAGACTCGACGCGCCACCAGCCCCGCCGCCAAGCCGCTCCCCGCAACCGCGACGGAACGGACCTCGTGAGCCGGAGGGTGTCCGCAGGCCTTGGGGGACGAATGCAGCCCGTGAGAAGCCTCGCTGTGCAAGATCGCCTTCGGAAACCTGTTGACTGGTAAAGGTTCAGGCCTTATCTTTTATTAGCAACAGCCGCTATTCAAGCGGGCTTTCACAAGGGCGAGCACTATGAAAGCCACGGGCACCTGCATCCCGACATCGACGGCGGGCGAATCCTTCAAGGCCTTCATGCCGAATCCGCTGCCGCCGGACCCGCCGATCACGCTGGCGAGCAGCGACCATGATCTGATCGAGAAGGCCAACCGCGCCCTCGGCCGGCTCGATGGCGTTACGACACTGCTGCCGGACGTCTCGCTGCTGTTGTACTTCTACGTTCGCAAGGAGGCCGTGCTGTCCTCGCAGATCGAGGGCACGCAATCGTCGTTCTCGGACCTGCTGATGCACGAGGAGGCTCTCGCCCCGGGCGTGCCGCTGGACGACGTGCAGGAGGTCAGCAACTACGTCGCCGCCATGA
>CAYMAP010000286.1:0-2668 GCA_964388425.1 uncultured Planctomycetaceae bacterium | reverse complement strand
GGACGCGCCGGCTGCGCCACCCGGGCTGGAAAGGATATCATGGCATCGGTGGATCGGGCTTTGTGGCAAGGGATCATGCAGGAGGTGGTCGCCAACGGAGGCAACATCATCCGTCCGTGGTTCACCGACCTTCAGCCCCTCGCCCTGGAGCACGGCCTGTTGGAAATCGGCGTCGATTCAGCCGAGCAGTGCGCCTACTGTCGAAAGTACGCCTCCCGCCTGTTCACCGAAGCCGCCCAGAAAGCCACAGGCCGACTCGTGGGCGTCTGCTTCCTGACCGGTACTCAGCGAGCCGAAAGCGAAGACAACCACCAGTTCGACCAGGCCGTCGAGGACATCCTCTCCGGCGAGAATCTTTCGCTCAGCGAGGATTACACCTTCGACGGGTTCGTGACCGGCCCCTGCAACCGACTCGCCCACGCCGCCTGCCTCGCCGTCAGCGAGAACCCAGGCCGAACCTACAACCCGATGTTCGTCCACGGCGCGAGCGGGCTGGGCAAGACCCACCTTCTCCAGGCGTCCTGCCATCGCGTCCTGAAGGACAACCCCCAGGCCAATGTCCAATTCCTCTCCTGCGAGACGTTCGTCAACCACTTCATCGAGGCCGTCGAACGCGGCAAACTGCACGAGTTCCGTTACCGGTATCGCCATGTGGAACTGCTGGCCATCGACGACATTCAGTTCCTCGCCGATCACGAGCAGTCGCAGGAAGAATTCTTCCACACCTTCAACAATCTCTACCAGAACCAGAAGCAGATCATCCTCACCTCCGACCGCGAGCCCCGCGAAACGTCGCTGGAGGAACGGCTGATCAGCCGATTCAACTGGGGCCTGGTCGCCCGAATCGACCGGCCCTGCTACGAGACACGGGTGGCCATCCTGCGAAAAAAGTCCCACCAGCGAAACCTAGAACTGCCCGAAGACGTCACCTGCTTCATCGCCGGGCTGATCGACACCAACACCCGCGAACTCGAAGGCGCCATCGCCAAGGTCGCCATGCTCTCGGAAATCCACCAGAGGCCGATCAATCTGTCCCTGACACAGGAGGCCCTGGGGGGAGGGCAGGTACAGGCCCGCAGGGAAGTGACGATCGACGACATCCTCAACGTCGTCACAGAGCGCTACAGCGTCAGACTGATCGACTTGCAGTCGAAGAAACGCAACCGCTCGATTGCCCTGCCCCGACAGATCTGCATGTATCTCGCCCGAAACCTCACCCGCCACAGCCTGGAAGAAATCGGCGGATACTTCGGCGGGCGAGACCATACGACCGTCATGCACGCCAACAAGGCCGTCCAAACCATGCGGGAAAAAGACCCACAATTCCAGGCAACCCTCGAACGCCTCTCCGAAGCGATACATAGCGGTCTGCAGGGCTGAGCTGGTCCGCCAGGTGACCGCGCTGCCTGGCCCGCAACCGTCGGCCCGCATGAGGCAACCAAGGGCCAACGCTGGGAAGCGTTCATGTTCCCCCGATGTCAGCAATCAGGGGAACATGTGCGCCCATCCGACAAACGTCCGATAATATAACGGGCTTGTTGGTTGTTTTGTGGATATCCGGTGGAGAACGTGACAAAAACCGCTCGATTTCCGTCACCTGAACGCCCAGGCAAGCCGGTTGCCGACAGCTCCGCTCGGGACGTCTCAGCCAAGCCCCGATTCCCCAAACGCAACCCCTCAGAACAAACAACAGGTTACCCACGGGTCGACGGGGGGTTGAAACAGATGTAACATCTTGAAAAAAAACCACATAAATAACTCTTGATGATTTCTGAACAGAATCCACATGCTCTACCAGTAACTATCTACTGGAGAAAGAATCTTCTCTATTCCAGGATCTCAACAACACACACCGAATCAAACCCAGCTAGAATAATACCAATTCACGGTGTCCAGTTCATCAAAGCCAATTTGTGGATAGATCGCCCTTCTCGTGCATATTTGATCTCAAAATTAGTCGCCACCACATGTTCTCCGCCCTCCGGGAGTTCGGGAAAGAGTATCCTTTGCCAGCCTTCAGACAGAGCGACAATCCGGGAAATGTGTTGGAAATACCCGCTGTGATCCGTCACGATCAGCAATTGTCCGCCGGGCTGGAGGATACGTCTGACCTGGCTGAGAAACGGTACCTGAATGAGGCGTCGTCGATGGTGACGGGTTTTAGGCCAGGGATCGGGAAACAGAATGAATACCCGCTGGACCGAGGCGTCAGGCACCGCCCGGGCAACGAAAGGCCCGGCATTGGTGCACAAGACACGGGCGTTATCCAGACCGGCCCGGCGGATGCGATCGGCGGCGTAAGCGGCGTATGCTTTGGCGTACTCGATGCCCAACAGGTCCACCTCAGGCCGACGACGGGCGCGATTCAGCAGGAACGTCCCTTTGCCGATGCCGATTTCGATCTCTACAGGCCGACCGGCCGGTCCCGCCTCGCGAGACGGGAACACCGCGCCCCAGTTCAACGTGCGGTCGGTGGGCAGGTTCAGGAGGACACCCTCGGTCTGCCATTTCCGCCCTTCGGTATGGAGAAGTTTTTCCGGTCGGTTTCGCATGAATGGCGATTCCCTCAGAACTGCCAAGGACGCTGTTGCAGGACCCTTTGGGGGGCGTCTTGATTGATGCGCCCCTCAAAAGTCGACGGAACGAAAAAGCAGGGCGATTCGTCAAC
>CAYMAP010000285.1:0-2709 GCA_964388425.1 uncultured Planctomycetaceae bacterium | reverse complement strand
TAGCCTGTCCCCTTTAATGCCCCGCAGAGCCACCGCCCGAGTGACAACGCCTGTACGGGGACACCACCCCACACAATGCGACAGTTCTGGGAGTCAGGTTATGTTCGAGTGTCGTCAAATGGATTGTAGTCGATCTGCTTCACCTCGATTGTTCCATCGAATACGTCCACAAAAGGCTGTCCACCTCTGACCCCCGCGTGACCGTAGCCTGTGTGCGTGCAAAGGAACGAGCGGAAATCTCCTTGAATGGCCGGATGAATATGCAATGTCTTATCGATGGCATCGTATCGTATTCCCGTAAAGCCCTGCAGAAGCCCGTACGATGACAGAGCCCTGCCGTACCAGTGCCCGCATTCCTCTTCATCGAATGGGTTGCGAATGCGACCGTCGTACCGAGCGCGACAGCCTGTAATGATCTCCTCGGCCTTTTCTGTTTCGCCCAGGAGGGCGAGATGGCTGGCCACCTGGTATTCGATGCCGGTCCATACCTCGTCAGAGTAGATAAAGGGTAATGACGGCCTGTCGTCATGCGGCCATGTGCATAGCAGGAGACCGGCTTCGTCGCCCAGTGCGTATTGAGGCCTCTGGGGATTGATGTGTCGCGATAAGTCTTTGCGATAGTTGTACTGGTACACCGAAAGCAAATGACTCCGCACCTTGGCAGAATCGAGGATTTCACCGATTCCACACATGGCCGCAATCCAGGCACCGAGCACGCCATCGGCCAGGCATCCATTGCCATACTGGTACATGGGCCCCTCTGTGGCAAGCAGTGCCATTGCTTCCGGCGTGTCATAGCCGGTTGTGTGTTGAAGCGTGGGTGCCCGTGCCGGGTCGGGGGAACGCAGATTCTTCCACGAGACGTGTTGGATAAAGTATTCGCCATTGAACAATGCTGTTTCCATGAAGTGTCGGCCAGTCGAGTACAGGGTGTCGTACAGGGATACGCTGGCCCCCAGTGTGTGGCCCATCATGACGGCGGCCTTCAAGGCCCCGAGATAGAAACTGCAACACATACCATTGGGTCCCCAAAACTCAATATCATAGGTGTTGTGATGCGGTTCTGCGAGATAGCCTCTGTGATCCGGATCCCATGTCGCAATGCAATAATCCAGGCTTGTGGTAATCTTCGGCCAGAGCGAGCAAAGCCAATCGGTGTCGCCTGAAATACGCCAGTCCCGGAAGGCTTTCATAACACCGCCAAGCTGGCCGTCAGCGGGGGCCAGTTTCGTGTGTGTCGTGGGGCGGATCGGCAGGGGGGTTCGGTATTCCTGGTGCCCCGAATCATCCTGTGATTCGTTGAATTCGGTATGGCGGAGACTCCGCTCTAATTCAGGAAACAAGTGGCAGCATGCCTGTGCATAATTCCAGACATGGGTGCAGGAACCATAGCAGCTTCCGTGGGTTGTGGAACTTCCTTCCCACAGCCACAAGCGGCCGTCCGTCTGACGGAGGACGGTCGGGGACTTCAAAATCGACAGATTCGCGCCGACCGCTTCCATCAAGGTAGGGGGCAGGGTGTTTTCCGCGAGGCAATCGGAAAAGTGGAATGTCTTGGTCCGCAAGGTGTCGCAGTTATCGCGCCAGTACTTGGACAAGGCATCCATCGATTCAAACCTGCCGGAATACCAAGGCTTGTAGTACTGCACGACTTCGGCATTGTTCGCGTCGTCCTCCACGCCAGTACCTTCGCGCACGTCGCTCTCGGGGACATACCACGCGATCAGCAGGCGGATTGTCTTTTCCTCTCCCCCTCGCAATGAAAACGGCAAAAACAGGCTTCCGCCCACGCTGGGGCCATGGTCATCCTGCCATTCCTCTCGGTCTTCGAATGCACCCGTTCGGAGACGATTCCATAGCATTGTCGGCGGGTTGAAGCGATGGCCCCCGCGATACCAGGCTGGGTCGATCATCACATTATCATCATCGACAAACGCGGCAAAATACGCCTCCGTCCAGGGCTGTTCGGGAAGAGCGTCCTGGCACAGAAGAAAGCCCCCTTCCATTCGACGGACCCTGGATCGGTAGCCGGCATTGTCTACCTGCATGAAATTCTTTGCATTGAACGAGTAGACGCAGTCGAGCGTGCTGGAGGAGGTATTGGCAAACTGGTATTCCAAGGCAGCCACGGGCAGGCTGCTGTTGTCGGCATCCAGCGGGATGAACGGGCTCCAGCCTGTCAGGGAAATCTCAAGGGAAAGGCTGTCGTCCTGGAAATCCAGGACGGCAAGGGGGAACGCCTGGGTGAAAGTATTGCTTTTCAAACGTGGCAGTCCAGCCGTTGCGGGAAGTTGGGCGATCCGCTTTCCTGGCGGCAATGCTCCCTCAATGAGGACGGTCCGATTCTTCTCGGGCGATAGAAGGGTAAGGGCGGAAAACATGTAGGGGCTGTGCGCCAGGTTCGGTCTGTTCCGCAAAGACACATGGGAGAACCCCCCCGTGCCATCCAGGCAGATCATGCCCGCCCCGATCCCGCCCAGAGGAAACGCTACTTTGTTGAGGCATGCACCTTCACGAAGAGGTGTGGCTTGATGCGTCTGCGCTGTCATATCATGCTCCTGGTATTGCCACGATGACCTTGTCGGGCTGCGTTGTGGGGCGACCTCCCTGCCCGCAGTCAGCTGTGCCGCCCGGCATACTGAGCCACTTGCAAAACCCTCCGAAACGCAACAGGACAGTCCTGCCGCAGACCTTCTCGGAAAGCATTAT
>CAYMAP010000284.1:0-2731 GCA_964388425.1 uncultured Planctomycetaceae bacterium | reverse complement strand
CCGGGACGTGTTGTTGCGGGCCGATGAATCGGTTTGTCCTTGAGGAATGACCTAACGCGAAAGTCGGCGGTTCCTCATCTGCAGCATCCGTTTTCATATCCTCTGTTGGTATTCTTCCCCCTTCCCCCTTCTCCCTGCCCTTTCCGCATTTGGCTTGGTACAATCGTCCGGATGGACCAGAAGTATATTCGCAATTTCTCGATCATCGCGCATATCGACCACGGCAAGAGCACGCTGGCCGACCGCATGCTCCTGCGTGCCGGGGCGATCACCCAACGGGAATTCCGCGAGCAGATGCTCGACGACATGGACCTCGAGCGTGAGCGGGGCATCACGATCAAGGCCTCGGCGGTGAGTTTCGAATTCGAGCACGACGGCGTGACGTACATGCTCAACATGATCGACACGCCCGGGCACGTGGACTTTCATTACGAGGTCTCGCGGAGCCTCGCGGCGTGCGAGGGGGCCCTGCTGGTGGTCGACTGTGCCCAGGGCGTCGAGGCCCAGACCGTCGCCAACGCGCACCTGGCGATGAAGGGGAACCTCGAACTCGTTCCGGTGGTCAACAAGATCGACCTGCCGGCCGCCCGCCCGGAAGATACGGCGATGGAGATGGAGCACCTCATCGCCCAGCCGGCCGAGGATTGCATCTTAACGTCGGCCAAGACCGGCGAGGGCACGGAGGAGATGCTCCGTGCGATCGTCGAACGCCTGCCCGCACCGGCGGGGGACCCGCAGGGCAGGTTGCGGGCGCTGATCTTCGACAGCAGCTACGATGACTACCGCGGCGTGATCGTCTACGTCCGCGTGCGCGACGGGCAACTCGCCGTCGGCCAGAAGGTCCGCATGCTGGGGACCGAGGAAGTCTACCAGATTACCGACATCGGCAAGTTCACCCCCAAGCCGAAATCCTTCAAGACCCTCTCGGCCGGGGAGGTGGGCTACCTCGTGGCGAACATTCGCTCCGTTGCCGACGTACACGTGGGCGATACCGTCACGCACGAAACCGACCCCGCCACCGACCCGCTGCCCGGCTATCAGCCGCCCCAGCAGATGGTCTACAGCGATTTCTACCCCGGCCCGAGCACGCAGTTCCCCGAGCTTCGCGAGGCTTTGGCGAAGCTTCAGCTCAACGACGCGGCCCTGATCTTCCAGCCGATCAGTTCCGACGCGCTGGGCTTCGGGTTCCGCTGCGGCTTCCTGGGCATGCTGCACATGGAAATCGTCCAGGAACGGCTCGAGCGGGAGTTTGCCGTGGAAGTCGTCCAGACCGCTCCGACGGTTCCATACGAGGTTCTCGTCCGCGGGGAGGAGGTCGTCGAGGTTGACTCCGCCGGGGACCTGCCGGACCTCGGGGACATCGAGGACATTCGCGAGCCGGTCGTCAAGGTGGACCTGATCGTCCCGGCCGACTCGATCGGTGCGGCGATGCAGTTGGCCGAGGACCGCCGGGCCGAGTACAAGAAGACGGAGTACCTCTCCGCCGACAGGGTGATCCTGACCTACGAAATGCCGCTGGCGGAGATCATCTACGATTTCTACGACAAGCTGAAGTCCGCGACGCGCGGGTACGGGACGATGGACTTCGAGATGCTGGGCTACCGCGCCAACGACCTGGTGAAGCTGGACATCCTGGTCAACGGCAGCAAGGTGGACGCGTTGAGCGTGATCTGCCACCGCTCCAAGGCCGACAAACGGGGCCGATCGCTGATCCAACGGTTGCGGAAGGAAATCGACCGGCACATGTTCGAGATTCCACTCCAGGCGGCGATCGGCAGCCGTGTCATCGCCCGCGAGACGATCAAGGCCATGCGGAAAAACGTCACCGCCAAATGCTACGGCGGGGACGTGACGCGGAAACGCAAGCTGCTGGAAAAGCAGAAGGCCGGCAAGAAGCGCATGAAGATGGTCGGCAACGTCGAAATCCCCCAGGAAGCCTTCATGGTCGTCCTCGATCCGGGGGAGTGAGGCGGGCTGAGAGTTCCCGCGCTGTTGCTGACGATTACGAATCGAGGTATCGCATTCGCGTGCCGTGTTCGAGGGAGAGCAGGATTTCCGCGGGGGACAGTTCGGGCGGGAAGTAGACGCCGGAGATATTGGCGGAGTTGATGCTCGCTCCGCGTAGGTTGCAGGTCGAGAGGTTCAGCCCGCGAAGGTCGGCCTGGCGGAAGTAGCTGTTGGACAGGTCCAGTCCCTCGGCGTCGAGCCCGCGGAGGTCCAGCCCGCGGAAATCCTTACCCCGCAGGTCGCAGGTCTCGCCGTCGGCTTTTCGGCGGTTGAACTCCTCGACGTTGTCCTGCCGGAGCAACTGGTACATTTCCTCTTCGGTGATGGCGGGTTGTTCTTCGATCATGGTCGACTCCTCTGTGACGGAAACCCCTGACGTATCCATCGGATCGGCCGAGCGGACGGCGCAGGGCTTTTCGCGTGCCCGTGGCGAAAATGCAACCCCTTTCCTGGTGGACCCGCACGCCGTTTGAGTCGTCTGCAAAAGAGGTTGACTTTTCCGGCCCATTCGGTACGCTACACGGTTCCCGGGCAGGTGTTTGTCCGGCATCCGCGGCCGTGGCGGAATTGGCAGACGCGCAGGCTTCAGGTGCCTGTTCACGCAAGTGAGTGGTGGTTCGAATCCACTCGGCCGCATGGATTGATGCGCCCCTCAAAAGTCGACGGAGTGGAACATCAGGGCGATTCGTCAACGCAAAGAATAGAGGGTACCTTGAAAAATTCG
>CAYMAP010000283.1:0-2757 GCA_964388425.1 uncultured Planctomycetaceae bacterium | reverse complement strand
GGTGCGCCACCGGATGGCCTACATCGGCGGCGAGCCCAGCCGCGGCACGCTCAAGTACCGCTGCCCGGCGAAGCACGAGCGATGGAATTGCCCCAGCCTGGCCCGATGCACCAAGGGGACCTACGGCAAGTGCGTCCGGGTCAAGCGCGAGATCGACCCGCGGCGATTCCCGGCCATTCCACGGGCGACCCAACAGTTCGAACGGCTCTACAAGGGCCGTAGCGCAGTCGAGCGGGTCAATGGGCGGCTGAAGGTCTTCTGGGGCGCCGATGACGGCAACATCACCGGCGCGGCCCGCTTCCACGCACTGGTGGGCGTGGTGATGGTCGTGCATGTCGGCCTGGCGACCCTGCTGGAGGCCACGCCGCGCAAGGAAGGGACCCTCGGCCGGATGAAGCTCAGCCCGATCGCGCGGACGCTGCAGGAACGACTGCATCTATAGCAAGACCGGCCGAGCCCAGGGGGACACGCCGCACCCCGCGCAACCGCTGTGCGCCGTGCGAGACCGAGACCGGCGGCAAGGGACCTTTGCCGCGCCATCCAGACCTTCCACGGCCGCCACCATCCCCGCTCCGCTCGCTCAACCGCTCGCGAGAAAGCCCATCCTTGCCGTCCGCCCCTCCCGAAGGCTTACAACGCAACCGGCTCGCCCTCCGGAAGCATCCCGAGACGCGACACGACGACGGAGCCCACGCCGCCGCCTTGTGATGTGATTTTCCTGCTTGACCCGGCCGACGTTTCGAGTACAATCTAGGATTCCTCCGCTGGCGGAATCGGTTCCGGCGGAGCAACCACCGAGCGATTCGCAGGAGACGCGCCATGGCCCATAAAAAAGGACAAGGTTCGACACGGAACGGACGCGACAGCAACCCGCAGTACCGCGGCATCAAGCGCTATGCCGGCCAGGCTGTCGGCGCGGGGACGATTCTCGTCCGGCAGTGCGGCACGCCCTTCAAGCCCGGCCGAAACGTCGGCATGGGCAAGGACTGCACGCTGTTTGCCAAGACCGACGGTACCGTTGCCTACCGAGGCCGATTCGTCGACGTCAACTGAAACCGGCCACAACCCGATTCGCCTTCCAGGGACGGCTACGAACCGTCCTTTTTTTCGAGCCCGGCCGGAACAGGAGCAGTGTGTGTAGCACAGCCGCCCCCGGCCGTGATTTTGACGGAACGACACTTCTCTCAGCCGAGGCGGTTCGACCAGCTCACCGCTGAACGACTGAGCTACACGTTGACGCGTTCCTCAAAAGTCGACGAAACAGAAAATCAGAGCGATTCTTCAACGCAACTCATAGAGTTACGTCCCCCAAAGGGTCCTACAACCTCGTTCTGGGTAATTCTGAGGGAGGGCCCACACATTGATAAACCCATTTCAAACACCCGAAGATCACCATGCCGCGTGAAGAAACCGTCAGCCGGGCCGTCTTTCTCGACGAAGTCGACATCGCCGTCCAGGCCGGCGCGGGCGGGAACGGCTGCGTCTCGTTCCGGCGGGAGAAGTACATCCCCAAGGGCGGGCCGGCCGGCGGCGACGGCGGCGACGGCGGCGACGTCGTGCTCCTAGCCGACGAAGCCCTCAACACTCTCCACCACCTCGCCGGAAAGCACCATTTCAAAGCCGACCGCGGCGGGGAGGGCATGGGTAAGAAACGCCACGGCAAGGACGGCGAGGATTGCGTCATCCCCGTCCCGCCCGGCACGGTCGTGACCGACGCCGAGCACGGCAGCCTGCTGACCGACCTTGCCCAGCCGGGCCGGCGGGTCGTCATCGCCCGCGGCGGCAAGGGCGGTCGAGGCAACACCGCCTTCAAGTCCGCCACCCACCAGACCCCGCGCGAGGCCGAGCAAGGCACGCCCGGCCAGCAGCGGAAACTCCACCTCGAACTGAAACTCATCGCCGACGCCGGGCTGCTCGGCATGCCCAACGCGGGCAAGAGCACGCTGCTGTCCCGGCTCTCTGCCGCACGCCCGAAAGTCGCCGACTATCCCTTCACCACCCTCTCGCCGTCGCTGGGCATCGTCGAACTGGCCGGTTACCGGCGGTTCGTCCTCGCCGACATCCCCGGACTCATCGAAGGCGCCCACGCCGGGGCCGGGCTCGGCGACGAATTCCTCCGCCACATCGAACGCACCCGCCTGCTCGTCCACGTCCTGGACCTCGTGCCCATGGACGGCTCGGCCCCGGCGGAGAACTACCGCGCGATCCGCCGCGAACTCGAGCAGTTCTCCCCCGAACTGGCAACCAAACCCGAACTGCTCGTGGCCAACAAAACCGACCTGACCGGCAGCGACGAAGCACTGGCCTCCCTGCGGAAACAACTCGACCGGAAGGTCCTCCCCGTCAGCGCCGCGGCGGATACGAACCTCGACCCCCTCACCGAAGGCATCTGGGAGATGCTCCATGAACACGACGAATCGAAACGAAGCTGACACCCAGCCGACCCTCCCGACCGTACTGGCCTGCGACTGCGGAAACAGCGCGGTCCGCCTGGCCGTCGTGCAGGGCGAGGAGGTCCGCGACCTGTGCTCCTATCGGCTGGGGGACCTGGCGGCGCTGGGCGATGCCATCGCCGATCTCTGGGCCTCCATGGACGAACCCAAACGCATCGTCGCCTGCAGCGTCAGTCCGACGGCATGGAAAGCCCTCGAAGCCGCCGTCCTCGAAGCGATCGGGCAGGAGGTTCTGCTGATCGGGCGCGACCTGCCCATGCCCATGCCCACCAACCTGTCCGACCCGCAGACCGTCGGTACCGAC
>CAYMAP010000282.1:0-2768 GCA_964388425.1 uncultured Planctomycetaceae bacterium | reverse complement strand
CCGCCCGAACCGACAGCGGGGTTTTTCTCGCCCATTCCCTGCCTGCTCCCAAGCGAATGGACCGGGCCGGCACGGACATCCTCCACCGCGAAAACCGATCCGACGACTACCGCCGCGGCGGAGCGGTCTACGAATGGACCTGGGGCAGAAACCAGACCCCCGAACTGCTCGACCAACTCGCCGAACAGTTGAACGTTGAATTCTTTCTGCTCGGCCACCGGCACATCGAGACCGGCTGGGAACCCGTACCGCAGCGCGGCGCGGTCCTCAACACCGACAGCCAGGGCGGCTGCGTCATCGACCTGCCCCCACGCACCGTACCCGACCTGTCAACCGTCGAACAATTCATCCGACCGGCCAGCTCTCTCTGACTCCAGCCGACATGCACGAGAACCCACCCATCCCGAATCTGACCGGCCAACAAAAACGCCGCCTCCGCAGCCTCGGCCAGTCGCTGCCGACGGGCGTGGTCATCGGCAAGGCCGGCCCCACCCCAGCCGTGCTTCGGGAAATCGACCTGCGACTCGAACACGCCGAACTTCTCAAAGTCCGCTTCACCGCCGGGGCGGGCACGCAGCGCAAAGAGACAGCCCAAAAACTCGCCCAAAAAACTCGCTCCGCACTGGCCGGCGTGGTCGGGCGAACCGCTCTGCTCTACAAACCCAACCCCCAACTCGACCCCGAAAACCGCATTCGATACCCGGAATAATCGGGATTCAAGCTCCTTGTGTTAAAGCAGCGCAAACACTTCGTGAAGTCTTCGCGAAACCCGGATTTCCCCTATTGACACGCGATAAATCTGCGGTAGTCTCACACGCGAGCCATATGTGATGAGGGGCCTGACCTGATGGGACCTGACAAGAAGACGGGCGGTACCTGCGACGGCGGAAATAGCGAACTGGTGGGATTAAGTTACCCGCCCTGCGAACTGTCGCTTCGCAAAATCCCAGCACCGCCCTTCGATGCCGCCGAAGGATAGAACGGCCCGGCCGATGGTCTGAGGATCATCGGCCGGGTTGGTTTTTGAACTTTCGATCTACCCCTTCCGCTCGCTTTCCCGTCGGGCGCTTGCGGGGGGTTCGTTCGTGTGGTATGGTGACAGGCGGTCCGCCCGGGCCGAGAAGGGGCAAGGACGATGGAGTTTGAAGACAACGGCGACGGGTTGCGGTGCGTGTTTCCGCCGACGGTGGACACGGCCTCGGCAGATGCGTTCGAGAGCGATTTGTACGGCCGGATCGAGCAGACTACCGGGCCGATCGTCTTTGACCTGCGGGACATCAGCTACGCCGGCAGTGCGTTTTTGCGCATCTGCGTGAACACGATACGGAAGATCGGGAAGGATCGGCTGTGCCTGGTCAACGTCCCGCCGGCCGTCCGGAAGGTGATTGAAGTCTCCCACCTCGCGGGGCAGTTGACAATCCGGTAGCGTGCGTCGGGGCGGTTTTTGTCGTACCATGGCCTCATGCCCGACGACGCGCCCCTGCCCAACGAATCCCACGGTCCGGACGAGCTGGAGACCGCCCTGCCGGCCGAGGAGGACGGCCTGGAACATCTGCGGATCGAAATCCACCGGACCCGCTCCTTCGGCCGGCTGGACAAGTACCTCGCGGGTCGGCTGGGCAAGGATAAGTCCCGCAACGTCCTGCAGCAGTACATCCGCGAGGGCAACGTCACGGTCAACGGGCGCGTCGTCAAGCCCAGCTACGCCATCCAGGTCGGCGACGTCATCGACATGATGCTCCCGACGACCCGTCCGAAGGAAATCCCTCCCGAGCCGATCCCGCTGGACATCGTCTACGAAGACGACGACGTGATGGCCATCAACAAGCAGGCCGACCTCATCATTCACCCCGCCCGCGGCAACTGGACGGGCACGCTCGTCAACGGGCTGGCTTATTTTTTTCAACAACGGTGGCGTGAGGAGGAGGAACGTAACGGCCCGCGGGAACCTGACGGGGCTCGGCCCGATCCGCTGCCGAAGCGTCGCCGCCGGCGTGCCCGCAACAAGACCATCGGCGACCTGCCGACCAGCGGTGAGATCTTCCGCCCGGGGATCGTCCATCGGCTCGACCGGGACACGACGGGTATCCTGCTGATCGCCAAGACGGAACTGGCGCTCTGGCGGCTGGGCTGGCAATTTGAGCACCGCCGTACGCAAAAGACCTACACCGCCATCGTCCACGGACGGATTGCCTACGAGGAAGACGTCATCGACGAACCGATCGGCAAGCACCCGAAAATCCGCGAACTCTACTCCGTCAGCCGAAAGACCGGCCGGGCCTATCCCGCCGCCGTCAAGGAAGCCATCACCGGCTACAAGGTCCTCGAACGTCTGACCAACCCCGGCAGCAACCAGCAGTTCACGCTCATCGAACTCTACCCCAAAACCGGCCGAACCCACCAGCTCCGCGTCCACATGAGCTACATCGGCCACCCCATCGTCGGCGACCGGATGTACGGCGGCGGGCCGCTCTACACCAGCACGCTCGAAGGCAAGCACGATGTCGCCGAGGGAGCCCTCATCACCCGACAGGCCCTCCACGCCCACACCATCGTCTTCCAGCACCCCCGCACCGGTGAACGAACGGAACTGACCGCCCCCTGGCCCGAGGATTTCCAGCAAACGCTCGACGAACTCCGCCGCCGCTCCGGGGGAGCCTGACTGCGGGACTTGTGGGCCAGATGCCCGCGTGACGAAAAACGATCCAGCGATGTCGTAATAGCTTCAATCCGAAAGTTGACAACCCAGGGTAACCATTCACGATGCG
>CAYMAP010000281.1:0-2783 GCA_964388425.1 uncultured Planctomycetaceae bacterium | reverse complement strand
AAGTCGACAAAACGGAAAATCAGAGCGATTCTTCAACGCAAATCATAGAGTTACGCCCCCAAAACGGTCCTACAACCTCGCTCTGGGCAATTCTGAGGGAGGCCCCAAACGTACACGCCATAGTTGAGACGATCCTGCTCGATGCAACACCTGCTCGATCCAACGTATATTTTTGGCTTGTCGGGGCAGTGGGCAAAGAGGTATAAGCGCGGGATGATGCGACGAACGAATTGTGCGATGATTCTGCTTTCGGCGGGTCTTGTGCCGATGATGCTCCTGGGCTGCGTGGAGCGCGAGTGGACCCTGCGGACCGAGCCGGCCGGTGCGATCGTGTGGGTCTCCGGCGTGGAGAAAGGCCGGACGCCGGTGACGATCGACTTCACGTGGTACGGCGAGTACGAGGTGATCTTCCGCAAGGAGGGCTATGAGACGCTCAAGACGACGGTGAAGCTCGATCCGCCGCCGTACGAATATCTCGGGGCGGACTTCTTCAGCGAGATCGCTCCGTGGACCTATCACGACCGTCGGGAGACGCTGCACACGCTCAGTCCGCGGAAGGACCCGCCGACGGATGAGCTGATCCGCCGGGCCGAGCAGCTCCGCGGCGAGACGCTCATGGGACAGCCGTAAGCGGGGTCATTGTGCCGCGTGGGTGCCAGGACCCACCCTCCGAATAGAGCGAAGCCGCCCCCGGCTGAGAATTGTGTAGCTGAGAAAATGAACCGCGTGGGTGCAAGCACTCACCCTCCGGCTCGTGGGACAGCCGTAAGGAGATTTTGTGCGGGGACGTCACTGCTCGATTTTCTGGCTGATCCAGGCCGTCTGGTAGGGTTCGAGCGCGTGGGTTGTGATGGTGTCGACGGGATGTTCGGCGAGGAGTTCGGCGGCCTGTGTGTTGGTGCGGAAGGTCTGGTGGACGTCGGCGTAGCGGACCTCGACGGGTCGGTCGGTGAGATTGTGGAGGCAGAGCAGGCGCTGGGAGTCGTCGGTGGCGGTGCGGAGGACCGCGAAGAGGTCCGGGCCGAGGTCGAGGACTTGCTGGGCGGCATCGGGGTGTAGTGCGGGCTGCCGGGCTCGGAGGAGGAGTCGTCGTCGGTATTCGTAGAAGATGTTGCCGTGCAGGTTCGACCGGTCGTGGATCATGCCCTGGAGTGCGTCGAGGTCCCACTTCTGGCGGTTGATGGCGCGCACCTGACCGGTGGCTTCGACGCCTTCGGTGTGGTTTCGGGCGCCGAAGAGGTTGTTGAAGTAGACCGCCGGCAGGCCTCGCAGGGCCAGCGGGAGGGTTTGCGAGCAGAGGTAGCGCCGGTAGAGCATGTCCTCCGGCTCGCCGGGTCGGGCGAGGGCGTCGATGTAGGTGATGTTCAGTTCGTAGGGCGTGTCGGAACCGTCCAAGCCGCGTTTGGTCGAGACCCGTCCGCCGTTGGCGCGGACGCGGTCGAGGACGAACCGGATTTCGCCTTCGGGCAGGATGCCTTCGAGCGGTCGGACGCCGATGCCGTCGTGGCTGGCGGTGAAGTTCAGGAACGTACAGCCCCTCGGCGGGGGGTCGAGGTCGTCGGCCCAGCGGGTGAGGTACTCGCCGTTGCCGCTCTGCAGCGCGTGCAGCAGCAGGGGGGGCAGGGAGAACTGGTAGACCATGTGGGCTTCGTCGCTCCTGCCGAAGTAGCTTACGTTCTCGGCATGGGGGACGTTGGTCTCGGTCAGGAGGATGACGTCGGGGGCGGCGATGCGGACGATCTCGCGGAAGAGTTTGACAATTTCGTGGGTCTGTTCGAGGTGGATGCAACTCGTGCCGATCTGTTTCCAGAGGTAGGCGATGGCGTCGAGCCGGACCAGCCTCGCGCCGCGCCCGATGTACGTCAGCAAGATGTCGATGAACTCGAAGAGGACGTCGGGATTGGCGAAGTTCAGGTCGATCTGGTCCTCGCTGAAGGTGGTCCAGACGAGCCGTTTTTCGTTGAGGTAGGGCACTTCCGTCAGCAGCGGTTTGGAGCGCGGGCGGACGACTTCGCAGAGGTCCGTACCGGGTTCGACCTCGATGAAGTAGTCGCGGAAGGGAGCGAGTCCCTGGATGTAGTCGCGGAACCATTCGCTCTGCCGGGAGCAGTGGTTCAGGACGAGATCGACCATGAGCTTGAAGTTGTTGCCGATGCCCTGGACGTCTTCCCAGGTCCCGAGTTCGGGCTCGACGCGCCGGTAGTCGATGATGCTGAACCCGTCGTCGGAGGAATAGGGGAAGAAGGGCAGGATGTGGACGGCGCTGAAGGCCTGGGGCAGCTCGGCGGAGCAGAAGGCGTCGAGGGTCTGCAGGGGGCTCTGGTCGGGCTGGCGGACCATGTCGCCGTAGGTGATCAGCAGGACGTCGCTTTCGTCCCAGAGGGAGCGAGGCTTTCGCGTCACGCCGTGTGCGTGGTGTCGGCCGAACAGGACGTCGAGGCGTTCCATGCAGATGTCAGCTAGCGAGCCGTAGAGTCGGCCGAACCGGTTGCGGATGCGGTTGTAGACGATCGTGCCGTAGGGGTCAGGCATGGGGAACCTTTGTAGTGATGAATGATTGGATTATGGGTACCTTGAAAAATTCGATTTGCGAGATCGCGCCGAGACTTTGCTTGCTGCCAAGGAACGAAAATCGGTGCATATTCTGAAATATTCGCCGGTTTTTGTGACGCAGGCAGCGGGCAACAAGATCAAGCAATGTCGTGAATCCAATGTTTCAAGGTGCCCTTATGAGTGATGAATACACACAGACACCGAAACGAAAAGACAATAGAGCCCGCGTC
>CAYMAP010000280.1:0-2832 GCA_964388425.1 uncultured Planctomycetaceae bacterium | reverse complement strand
CCTCCCAGCGTGTTCTTGGCAGTTCTGAGGGAGGCGTCAACTTCAGGCGGTTGCGGTTCGTGCCCGTCGGCTGCGGAGAGCTCCTTCCAAGGTGCCCAAACAGTCGGTCCGGCTGAGCGGACTGAGAAAAAACAGCGCCCCGTGCTGGCGGGCGGTCAGTTCGGTCGGCCCGGTCTGGGCCGCAACCACGACGGCCGGGCAGGGAGGCCATTGTCGCCGCATCCACCTGAGCATCCGACGGTTGGCCTCGTCGCTCAGGGAGGCGCCCATCACGACCAGATCGGCGGGGCAGGCCAGCAGATTGCTCGTAAAGTCACGGGGAGTATAAAAATGCAGAAGGCGCGACCCGGGATGGCATTGCAGGGCACCTTCCATCTGCCGGATGTCCGGCCGGTCGGTTCCCACCATGACGACGGTCAAACCACCTCCAGGATGAACCTGGGGATTCAGTTGTCGGCTCCTCGAATACATCATAACCACTCCAAAATAACCGCGATCCGATGGCTCAATCGGCGATTCCCTCGCGGCTCTGACAGCATTGTGCAATTTACATGCCAGGAATCCACACCGGTGATGCTGCGAGTCGCAAGACTCATTACCCCAATATAGAAAGAGGGTTATTCAATTTCTCGATCGGCGGTACATCATGGCGACAAAGGGGCTCTTCGGTCGCTGCCGTGGTAAGTCCCGTATTCTGCGATAATGCACTCCGATTTTTGTTGCACCCTGCTACACGTCAGAACGATGGACAATCGGCGTGACTCGGCGGGCTGAACAGTCTGGCGGTCTCCTGTGGGGCAAAAAAAAACGCCAGTACCTTGGCGTGGGCAGGTCCGTCGGGTATCCTGTGGCTTGCATGTCTCCTGCCCAGAAAAAAAACGAACTCGCCCATGTGCGGGATACCGTCGAGAGCGTGTACATCGCGATCGTGCTGGCCTTCGTGTTGCGAGCCTTCATGATCGAGGCGTTCGTGATCCCCACCGGTTCGATGGCCAACAGCCTTTACGGCGAGCACTACCAATTGACCTGTCCGTGTTGCGGTTTTGACTATGCCTTCGGCGTCCAGCGTCAGCCCGGACAGACGCATCCCACCTTCGCCCGGGCGCGGTGTCCGAACTGCGGCTACGACTACGCCACCGCCGGAGCCGGCATCCCCGCGCCGAAAAAGGCCCTGCCCAAGGGCGGGGACCGGGTGCTGGTGCTGAAGTACCTCTACGATTTCCGCGAGCCTCAACCCTGGGACGTGGTGGTTTTCAAGAACCCCCAGACCAACCGGGAGAACTACATCAAGCGCCTGATCGGCCGACCGGGCGAGGCGATCCAGATCGTCCTTGGCGACGTGTACGTCTCGACGGACGGGGGCAAGACCTGGGGGATTCGTCGCAAACCCCTCCACGCCCAGGAGACGATGTGGCAGGTGGTCTTCGACAACGACTACCGACCCGACGTAGACCTCGCCGAGCGGGCCGGCATCCGCCCGCCGGGCTGGGAACCTGGACGAGGCGGCGGGAAGTGGGACCTCGCCGGCGAGAACGGGCGGGTCTTCGCCTTCGCTGGAGGGAACGGACCGGCCGAGTTGGACTTCAAACCCGGCCGGACGCGCGAGCCTCACCTCGGCGAGTATCGACCGAAGAACGGCTACAACGCCCCTGCCGCCGAGGAAAAAAGTCTCGATCTGCACAGCGATCTCTGCACGGACTGGAAGCTCTCGACCGTTCTGATGACCGCCACGAAGGCGCCGGGTAAACTCTGCCTGACCTTCGAGCGCCGGGCCCGTCGGCTCCGCGGCGAGTTCCGTTTCGACGGTACGGTTCGGCTGCTGGCCCAGTCCCGCGACGCCGACGCCCTGACCGACACCTGGCAGATCTGGGGCGAGGCGCGGGTTGAGCCCTTCACCCCAGGCCGGGGGCGGCGCATCGCCCTGTCCAACGCCGACTGCCGGGCCCGACTCTGGGTGGACGGCCGTGTCGTCCTGGCCAGCAGCGACGAGCAGTTTCCGGGCGACTTCCAGCAAGCCGCCCGCTGGGCACAACTGCCCCGCCTGGCCCGCGACAACGCCGAGGCCATCGATCACCTCGAAGCCCGCCTCCGCGCAAAGCCCGACGACGAGGCTCTGGGCGGGCAACTCACCGACGCCCGAGAGCATCGCACCCGCCTCGCTCAGCAACGCTACTGGCGGGCGAACCCCAGCGGTCACCCCCGCGCCCCCCGGGCCCCCCCCCCACCCCCCCCCCTCCCCCCTGACCCCGACGCGGATTACACCGCCAGCATCCAGCGACGCAGCGGATGGGACATCAACAGCCCCGTCTTCGACTACTACCGTCGACTCACCGATCCCGACACGCCCCTGCCGGAGCGCATGCGGCGTCCCGAGGTCGGCGAGGGCGGCTGGGGCGAACTGGGCCAGCCCATCGTCCTCAAACGCCACCCCGATCGCCCCGACCTCGACGAGTTCTTCTGTCTCGGCGACAACAGCACGCAGAGCCACGACGGGCGAAGCTGGATCTCCGCCGCCCCGTCCCTGCGGCTGCGAGATGACGCCGGCCAGCCGATCTACCAACTCGGCACGGTCCCGCGATACAACCTGCTCGGCCGAGCCGTCCTGGTCTACTGGCCGGCCGGCTTCCGCCTGCCGGTTATGGGCTTCCCCATCGTCCCCAATGTCGGTAGAATGAGGCTGATTCGGTAGAACGAACACAATACAGACGCGCCCCTCAAACGTCGACGGAACGGAACATCAGGGCGATTCGTCAACGCAAAGAATAGAGTGACATCCCCAAAACGGTCCTCCCAGCGTGTTCTTGGCAGTTCTGAGGGAGGCGTCAATACAAA
>CAYMAP010000279.1:0-2840 GCA_964388425.1 uncultured Planctomycetaceae bacterium | reverse complement strand
GAATCTCCGACGTCGACGTGGCCACGGAAATGTCCAAAATGACGCGGAACCAGGTCCTCGCCCAGGCAGGCATCGCGATGCTCTCCCAAGCCAACAGCATGCCGCAGATGGCTCTGCAGTTGCTCCAGTAACCACGGATGCGCATCCCAGGCCGCGTCGGTAACGACGGAGTGAGACGCGCCTGAACCAATAGCAAGGCACGGATTGCCGAGCAGTGTTTGCTCGCCCCCGGGAGCCAGCGGATGGCTCCCGGGGATTTTTTTAGGCGGTCCTCCTCCCGGTTTCGTCAGCCAGCCGGCGCAATGAAGGAACGCGATGTCAGCAGGTGACGTTCGCCACCGGGCATGCGAGATGGGGGGTCATCACTTCTTTCGGCGTTTCTGTTTGCGGCGTTTTCGTTCCTTGCTGCTCAGCCGCTTGGACCGCTGCTTGGTCTTCCCGCCCATGCCGCCCATCATCCCGCCCTGGGACATCTGCTGGGCAAAGGCCATCCGCTCCCGCATCCCCATGCCGGCCATCTGTTTCATCATGCCCGCGACCTGGGTGAAACTCTTGACGAGTCCGGAGACGTCCTCGGGCTGGGTGCCGCTGCCGCGGGCGATTCGCCGGCGGCGGGAGGCGTCGATGACGCTGGGGTCGTCGCGCTCTGGCGGGGTCATCGACTGGATGATCGCCTCCATCTGGTCGAACTCGTCCCCGTTGAGCTGATCCATCAGGCCCGCGTTGGAGCCCATGCCCGGCATGAGCTTCATGATCTGCTTCAACGGGCCCATCTTTTTCATCTGCTTCATCTGTTGGGCAAAGTCCATCAGCGTGAACTTGCCCTTGGCCATCTTCTCCTGCATGGCCTGCTGCTGCTCGGCGTCGAAGGTCTCCTGGGCCTTCTCGACGAGACTCACCACGTCGCCCATGCCCAGAATCCGCCCGGCCATCCGCTCGGGGTGGAACTCCTCGAGGGCGTCGAGCTTCTCGCCGACGCCGATGAACTTGATCGGCTTGCCGGTGACTTCCTTGACGCTCAGGGCCGCCCCGCCCCGCGCGTCGGAGTCGAACTTCGTGAGGATTACGCCGTCCAGCTCGAGGCGTTCGTTGAACTCCCGCGCGCTGTTGACGGCGTCCTGCCCGGTCATGGCGTCGCAGACGAGGTAAATCTGGTGCGGCTTGACGGTGGTGGAAATATCCGAGACCTGCTGCATCATCTCTTCGTCGATGTGCAGCCGACCGGCCGTGTCGATGACCACGACGTCCCGGCCCGTGCTGGCCGCGTGCGTTACGCCCTTCCGCGCGACCTTTACGGGATTCTTCTCGCCCTCGATGCCGAAGAACTCCGCACCGGCCTGGCCGGCGACGATCTCGAGCTGGTTCACCGCCGCGGGCCGCTGCAAATCGCAGGCGACCAGCAAGGGGTTTCGGCCCTTGTTGATGAGGTACCTCGCGAGCTTCCCGCAGGTCGTGGTCTTCCCGCTGCCCTGCAGGCCGGCCATCAGAATGATCGTCGGAGGCGGTGTGACGAAGTAAATCCGCGTGTCGACCGGGCCCATCAACTCAGTGAGCTTGTCCTGGACAACCTTGACCATCAACTGGCCCGGGTGAAGACTCTGGATGACCTCCGTGCCGAGTGCCTCGTTGACGACCTCGTCGCAGAACTTCTTGACGACGTCGTAATGGACGTCGGCCTCGAGCAGCGCGGTGCGAACCTCGCGCATGGCGTCGCGGATGTTGTCCTCGGAGATCCGGCCTCGCCCGGAAAGTTTCCGGAATACGTCGCTGAACTTGTCGGTCAGGCTCTCGAACATGAGGCCGCAAGTGTAACACAACCCCACCGGCGTGAAAAGCCGATGCGGGCCGATCCATCCCCAGTTTTGTTCTGTATCAGCCCCGCGGGCTTGTAACACAGGCGATTCCCTCAGACCCGCCAGGGACGCGGGTGTAGGACTATTTTGGGGACGTAACTCGATGGTTTTCGTTGACGAATCGCTCTGCTTTTTCGTTCCTTCGATTTTTGAGGGAGGCGTCAACACACAAAATCATTCACGCCGGGTATGACTCAGGATGCGGGGCCGGAGGCCGGGAAGGGGAGAGGCGGAAAAAATATCGGAAAAACCCGAGCGAGATTCGCCAGGCTCCGGACTGAATCGTACATTCCCAGAGGCCCCCTCCAGGCCGGAGCGGGGATGCGGAGCGAGTCTGTATGCATTCGGTACAACGGACAGGTCATCTGGCGGCGGCGAAGGCTTTTCTTTACCCGCCCGTCAAACGCCAGGCCGACACCCGACAGTCGAACTCCGCGCCCGCCCAAGCTCCCGCCCCCAGTCCCTCCGCTCCGCTGCACGAACTCGTCGGTGCCCGTGCCCGCGCCCGGAACGACGGATTGAAATTCCTGCTCCGGTCGGCCGAGGACGTCATCGCCGGTCAGGACAGGCTGCTGGACGAAGCTGACAGCGTCCTCCAACCCGCCCGGGCATCCTCAGCCTATCGGCAGGGTCAGGCCCCCTGACCGGCCGAGTTCAGAGCCGGTTGCGTTGTAAGCCTTCGGGAGGGGCGGACGGCAAGGATGGGCTTTCTCGCGAGCGGTTGAGCGAGCGGAGCGGGGATGGTGGCGGCCGTGGAAGGTCTGGATGGCGCGGCAAAGGTCCCTTGCCGCCGGTCTCGGTCTCGCACGGCGCACAGCGGTTGCGCGGGGTGCGGCGTGTCCCCCTGGGCTCGGCCGGTCTTGCTATAGATGCAGTCGTTCCTGCAGCGTCCGCGCGATCGGGCTGAGCTTCATCCGGCCGAGGGTCCCTTCCTTGAGCGTGCCGCGGCTGGGCTCGCCGCCGATGTAGGCCATCCGGTGGCGCACC
>CAYMAP010000278.1:0-2855 GCA_964388425.1 uncultured Planctomycetaceae bacterium | reverse complement strand
ATTCTGCAACCCACTCCTCCGCCCAGCCCCCCGATCCCGTGCAAGGGTTGGCCGACTTTGGTATAACCCTGCCATGGCGTCGATGCGTACAGCCGGGGATGGGGCCTCAGCGATCGCCACCGCCAAACCATCACGCCCGATCGCGGCTGCGGTGGCGTGCGCCCTGCGCTGGGGAATGCTGGCGATTCTGCTGGGGGGGCTTGTGCTGCGCTGCACGATCCGCGACCGCTTCGTCGGCTTGGCGTGGCTGTTTTACGCGACGCCGCCGGCGGTGCTGGCCGGACTGGGGCTGATCGACACGCTCGCCTGGCTGGGCGACCGCAGGCGGTGGGGGAAACTGCTCATCGTCGGGCTGACGCTCATCGGGCTGGCTCTGTCGGCCGGGCAGTACCGCTTTCAGCCAACCCGTTCGCAAGCCCCCGGGAATCCGGCAAGCCCGAACGGAAATGGAAATGCAGACGCGCTGGAACTGCTGTTCTGGAATTCCGCCCGCGGAGCGCTGGGTACGCAGCGTGTGCTGGAGTACCTCCGCCACTGCGACGCCGACATCATCGCCCTGGTCGAAGCCCCGACCGAAAGACTGGACTGGACCGCCGAACTGCCCGGCTACGCGGTCTCCGACATCGACGACGGGATCATGCTGGCGGTGCGAGGGCGCATCCACGGCATCGCCCACTGGCGGTACGACGAAGGGTCGAGCCGTCGGCGGTTCGACGTCGAGGTCGCCGGGCATAGGCTCTGGGTCCTCGTGCCGGACCTGCGCAGTTCTTTGTACTGTTCGCGACAGACGGCGATGGAAACGTTGGTCCGCGACGCGAAGGTTCTCTCCGAACGTCCCGCCGTGATCGCCGGGGATTTCAACCTGCCTTCCGATTCGGCCTGGTTCGATCCTCTGCGGGCGATCTGGACGCAGGCGTTCGAGGCGGCCGGGCAAGGCTGGCCGGGCACCTGGCCTAGCCCGCTGACCGTCATGGACCTCGACCAGGTCTGGGTCAATCGTCACCTGCGGGTCAGGCGGTGCGAACTCGACCGAACGCTCCGCTCTGACCACGCCGCCATCCGCGTGACACTCGAACCCACCCGGAAGCTCGGCCCGCTGTCATGTTCCGGGCGATCGACGTTTTCCCGCGACCGACTTCGGCTCCGTGCCGTAGCATGGGCGTCCGACCCATGATCAAAAAGCGAACGGCAAGGCCGGGATGGCCTGCGACTGGTCGAGACGATGCCGGTGCCACGAAAAGCCGGTGCAACGGCCAGACATTCCGCCGCCAACGAGGTCCCGCCCTTGCGAACCGACAGTGCATGCCTGCAGGAGCAGGCAGGGCACATGGGCGGAGCCCAGGATTACAGGATGCGCGGCGGGCAGGGGGCGCCCATGGCGGGGGGCAGTTGCCTGACGTTGCCCTCGCTGTCGCAGAAGTACAACCGGCTCGGCGAGGGCTGGCGGGCATGGCCGTCGGCCCAGAAGGCGTAGAACCCCTCGGCCGCATCGACCGGCCGGCGGACGAAGGTGTGGTTGTACTCGCTGTCGGAGGTCAGCATGCCTTGGCGTTTCCACGTCCGCCCCTCGTCGCTCGACGTCCAGCAGGCGACCTCGCCGCCCGGGTTGCCCGGCTGCGGGCCCGGCTCGGTGGGGGCGATGAGCTTCCACGTGCCGTCCGGCTCGAAGTAGAGGCTTCCCATGTCGTAGTTGCAGTCGGCCGGGCAGATCGTGCGGATCTCCCAGTTTGAACCTGTCCAGCACGCCAGTTGCCAGAACCGCGGCTCGCCGGCCGGGCCCGGGCGGAAGTTCTTCGACGTGACGATCAGCACGACAGGCCGACCGGCCGGGTCGAAGGCCATGTCTCGGACATAGACCAGCCGCCCCTCGGCGCGGACGTCATGCACCAGGGCCGGATTGGTCCACTCGGTCACGGGCACCTCGACGCGCTGCCCGGCGGCGTTGAGCCACGTCGTGCCCAGGTCGGGGCTTTCGAGGTAGTAGAGATTTGTGCGGCAGTTCAGCCCGCCCTCGGCGGGGTGGGCGTTGAAGGCCGTGCCGAACCGCTCGCCGCAGACCTCCGAGACCTGGTAATGGCCCTGGTCGATGCGTCCCAAATCCCGCCATGCCCCCCAGCTCACGCCATCGGGGCTATGAATAAAGCCGATCGTTCGCCCTGCCCAGTCGGGCAGGTACCTCGTCATGCCGGCCAGGAACCCCACCCCCGGAACATGGCGGACCTGGAAGTAGGAAAAATTGTCCAGCGGGACGGGCTGGCCGTCCTCCTGTCGCGTCGCGGCGATCCGCTCGAACCGTTCGATGGCGTAGGGCTCGCAACTGCGATGGATGAACGACGGCCTGAGCCGTCCGTGCGAGGTCGAGAAAACCCACACGTACCCCTCGCCATCAACGCTGATGACAGGGTTGTCGTGGGCGTCGCGAGTGGCCTTGTCCAGAATAACCGTCGGCTGGCTGACCAGGCCGCTGGCGTGGTCGAAACAGCCGACGCAATGGAGTAAAAAGCCCGTCGTCTCCTTGACGTCCCCCCCGCCTTCATAGGCCAACCAGTCCGTACATTCATGCGCCTGCGGGGGGGTCCCGCCGTAGCAGAAGAAGGTCTTGTTGACTTCCGGGCGATAGACGGCAAAGGGCGAATGCTTGGCGCAGTACGTGCCCAGCCCGCCGGAATACTTGAAGCGGTATTCGTCATCCGTGAGCTGGTTCATGTACCAGACGCCGCGATAGCCGTCGGCTTTGGTGTTGAGCAGGGTGGTCATGTGGGGATCCTTTGAGTGCGGGGTAGTGCGTTTAATAGGGACTGTCACGAATGGCACTGCCGTGATTTTGTGTTTACAAAACCCCTCCGGCGGCAAAG
>CAYMAP010000277.1:0-2865 GCA_964388425.1 uncultured Planctomycetaceae bacterium | reverse complement strand
GACGTGGAGTTCGCAGCTCCAGCGGAGGTCGGGGCAGGCCGAGCGGAGGGCTTGGCAGAGGGCGTGGATGTAGTCGGCCCGGACGCCGAAGGTGTCGTCGTCGAAGTGGACGAATCGCAGTCCGAGGTTCCGCAGGGCGGACAGTTCGGCTGCGACGTGGTCCGGCGAGCGGTAGCGGACGCGTCGGGACCAGATATGACGCGACCCGCAGAAGACGCACCCGAACGGGCAGCCTCGGACGGCGAAGACGAAGCGGAAGGCGGTCGGCGGGTAGCGGTCGAAGCCGATCAGCGTCTCCCGGGCGGCGTCGTGGGCGAAACCGAGTGCGTCGAGATGTTCGATCAGAGGACGGGGCGGGGTCGTGACGGGCGAGTCGCCGTCGCGCAGGGACAGGCCGGGGATGGATTTCCACGGCCGACCGGTCTCGACGGCGCGGAGGAAGTCGACGAGGGTTTGCTCGCCCTCGCCGAGGACGACGGCGTCGACGTGGGTGCAGTTCAGTGCCGATGCGGGGTTCATGGACGGATGCGGCCCGCCGAGGAGGACGACGGTGTCGGGCCTGATGTGTTTCGCCAGGGCGGCGGCCCGGCAGGCGGCGGGGTAGGTCTGGGTCTTGGTCGAGACGGCCAGCACGTCTGGCCGGTGCCTCTGCAGGATATCGCGCAGTTCCGTCCAGGCCGGGACGCCGGGGTCGTCGAGGGCGTTGCGGTATCGGGTAAAGCCCTCCCCGGCCAGATAGGCCACGCGGACCTGCTCGTCGGCGGGGTGGAAGTCGGCGTTGTGGGTCAAGACCCGCCAGTCGGTGTGCCGACGGACGGCGTTGGCGAGGAACCCCAGGGCCAGCGGAAACCGGTGCAGACTGTAGGTGTTTTTGAAGAGCCTGTGGAAGGGCGGTTCCAGGAGCAGGACGGTCGGGGTCATGGGGTGTATTGTACATTGTACGATGGAACTATCTCAAAAGGGCCTTTTGAGGGAGTTTCCATGGTTTCGAGGGGTTCTGCTTATTTCAGTGGGGTCCTGTTCTTGACGACATAGCTTCTGTAGCGGAGAGGTCCCGGGCCGACGCATTGGCTATCGCCGTGGGGTCCGTCTGAGCAGAGGATGCGACGCGTGAATATACTCCTTGAAGTGCTCGGTCGTGGTTTGGAGAACGACCTGCACGAACTTCTTTGTCCATGTTGGGTTGGAGCGATTTCGTCCGAGGAGTCTCCTGACGCCCTCCAGCAGAAGCTCTCCGAGGGCCTTGCGCTGTGGGGCCGGGGCCAGGCGTCGCAGGCCGAGGCCCTGTTGCATCAGGCCAGCGGAGCGGAGTCCTGCGGTGTTGCGGCGAGGGCGGCGTTGGCGTGTCTGCACGTCGAGAGCGGGGATCTGAGTTCGGCGTTGGGTCAGCTTCGCGGGCTGGGGCGGTTGTGTCCGGACAATCCGGTGGTGGAGTTTTCGCTGGGGCTCTGTTACGAGCAACTCGGCCATGCCGTCAGCGCCATGGTGCATTACAATCGTGCGGTCGCGCTGAACCCGCAGTTCGCGCCGGGGCGGAAACGTCTGGCGGCGACGGCTTTGTCGGCGGGGCGGAACGACGAGGCGATCCGCCAGTACGAGGCGCTGTGTCGGATCGAACCGGAGAACCTCACGCTGCGGGCGAGTCTGGGAAGCCTGCACCTTCACGCGGGCAGGCACGTTTCGGCGGCTGAGGCGTTTGAAAACGCCGTGGCTATGGAACCGGAGAACTGGTCGCTGGAGGATCCCCAGACGCATCGGCTGATCGGGCAGGGCAAGGTGCGCGAGGCGATATCGCGGGCGCACGACCAGCTTTCGGAGCAGGGGCCGTTCGCGGACCTTCACCTCCGGCTGGCGAACCTGTACAGCATGGTCGGGGAGGACGAGGAGGCCCAGCGGCACTACGCCGAGGCGCTGGACATTCAGCCGGGCTACCTCGAGGCGACGATCAAGCTCGCGACGCACCATCTGCTCTTCGGGCGGTGGGGTCTTTCGGCGGAGCTGTTCGCACGATCGGCGGAGCTGAATGAACGGCTGCTGGCGAACTACCTGGGGATGGGCGTTTGCCGGGCCGCGGCGGGGCATCAGGCGCCTGCGGTGGAGGCCTTCGACCTGGCCGGTGCGGTCGAGCCCAACAGCACGCTGCTGCTGGCGCAGACGGTTCGGCTGCACTGGAAACTCGCCCAGACCGACGCCATCGCCGGGAAGGATCCCTTCCAGGAGAGCGTCGGGTCGGAATCATTCCATGGGCACGTCCTACAGGACGAGTTGGAGCGGCACGCCGAGTACGTCCAGGCCCATCCGGAGCAGGCGGAGGCGCGGTACGTCTTCGGCGCGTTGCTTCGTTCGGCGGGTCGGTCGGCCGAGGCTGCGGAGCATTACCTCCGGGCGTCCTCGCAGCATCCGACGTTCATGCCCGCCCTGGCCAAGGCGGGCGTGATGCTCAAGGAGCACGGGCGGGACGAGGAGGCGGCGAGGTATTTCCACCGCATGTTCACCGTTTCGGAGGAGCAGCTTTCGTTCCACTATCGGCTGGGGCTTCTGTACAACGGCCGGTTCGCGACCGACGCGATGGCCCGGCAACTGGGGCTGGAGGCGGACCCGGAGGTCAACGAGGCAGCAGCGCGGGATCGACTTCGGCTGAGCCTGGTCACGATGGGACTTCTCGACCGGGGGGCAGCGTTGTGGCAGGATCTGGCGAGGACGCACCGCATCGGAGCATGAATCGCGAGGAGGCCGCGAGGTTTCGGGGGGGCAGGTGGAGGACAGCGCACGAAAACGGGGCGCCGGGCTGAGGGTCCGGCGCCCCGTCGGTTGCGTTGGAATGGGCAATCAGCGTCTCCGTCGTCGTCGGGCCAACAGTCCCAA
>CAYMAP010000276.1:0-2889 GCA_964388425.1 uncultured Planctomycetaceae bacterium | reverse complement strand
CTCATGATACCGGCCAGCGGCGGGAGGTGCCAGAGGCGATCGGCTACCGGATGCCGGGGCGTCGTCGGGGGTCGCCCTGGCGGAGACGTTCCTGGAGGGAGCGGAGGGTGTCGTCGTCGAAGCCGTTGGATTTGATGGCGTCGGTTTCCTCGCGGTGTTTTCGCTGCAGGATGGCCGAGACCGCGCCGTGGAGGGTCTGTTCGTGGTTGCCGCGTCGCTGGGCGGTTCGTGCCAGGGCGATAAGTTCGCCCTGCAGGCTGGTCATGTCCTCGCCGGCCAGCAGGTCCTCGAAGGTCAGCTCGCCGTCGTTGCCTCTCTGCCAGAGGCGCTGGGCGATGGTTCGCAGCAGTGCGTCGCGGAAGTCGGCGGGGTCGATTTTTTCCGCGGCGTCGTCGAAGAGTTCGGGTTTGTCGAGGAGGACTTCCAGGACGTGTCGTTCGGGGTCGCCGGCGGCGCCGGTGGGTCGATTCGGCCGATCGTACGCGTCGACGGGCTGGGGGTTGTCCGGTAGGGGCCTGCGGGTGGGGCCTGCCTGTCGGGCCAGGCGTCGCATACGCTGCTGGAGGTCGACGGCGGGGGTGTTCAGGACGTGGGCGATGTGCTGGGCGAGGTTCTGCTGGGCGACGCCGTCGATGGCGCCGTAGACGGCGGAGTGGACGACGAGTCGGAGGAAGTCCTCGACGACGGCCTGTCGTCGGGCGGGGTAGGCCTCGGCGGCGAGGAGGTCGGCGCGTCGGCGGTCCCAGGCGAACTGCAGGGCGTCGGGGGCGGCGGCGATGAGTTCGCGCAGCGCGTCGGGCCCCTCGGCGAGGACGAAGTCGGCCGGGTCTTTCCCGGAGGGGATCGTCGCGACGCGGACGTGGACCTTCTGGGCGAGGAAGAGTTCCAGGGCGCGTTCGGCGGCGTGCGTGCCGGCTTCGTCGGCGTCGAAGACGAGGACGACTTCTTCGGCGAACCGCCCCAGCAGCCGAACGTGCCGTTCGCCCAGGGCCGTGCCGAGGGTGGCTACGAGGTTCTGCACACCGGCCTGGTGCGGCAGGAGGACGTCGAGGTAGCCCTCGACGACGACGGCCTGGCGGGCCTGGCGGATCGCGTCGCGAGCCATCGGCAGGCCGAAGACGAGCGAGGACTTCTCGAACAGGCTGGACTCGGGGCTGTTGAGGTACTTGGCCTGTTCGTCGTCGCTCAGTGCCCGCCCGCCGAAGGCGACGACCCGCCCGGCCGGGTCGTGGATGGGGAAGATCAGGCGGTTGCGGAAGACGTCGTAGCACCCGCCGGACTGCTCGCGGCGTTTGGCCAGACCGGCCGCGACGAGTTGCTCGTCGCTGAAACCCTCTCGACGTGCCGCCGACAGCAGGGCCTCCCAGGCCTGGGGGGCGTAGCCCAGCCCGAAGGCGTCGATACTCTCGTCGGTCAATCCCCGGCTGCGGGCGTAGTCCAGGGCATGCTGCCCGCCCGGCTCGCGGAGCTGGGCGGCGAAGAACCTCGCAGCGAACCCGACCGTGGCGAGCAGGTCGTTGCGACTCAGGCCGGGCGGGGCGCCGGACGCGACGGCGTCCTGGGGGACGGCGATGCCGGCCTTCTCGGCGAGACTGAGAACCGCCTCGGGGAATGAGCACTTTTCGTACTCCATGAGGAACTTGGTCGCGTTGCCGCCGGCCCCGCAGACGAAGCAGTGATAAATCTGCTTGGCGGGCACGACGTACATCGACGGGTTGCGGTCGTCGTGGAACGGGCAGAGCCCGACGAACTCCCGCCCCTTGGGGTTGAGCGCTACGAACTGGCCGACCAGCTCGACGATGTCCGTCGCCTGGAGAACCTGCTGGATGAAACTTTCGCTCAGTCGGGGCATGGTGCTATCGTAGCGCTTCGGCCTGCGCCGGTCCAGTCCCGCGACGTCGGCGCCCTGCCGATTGTCGCTCCACGCCGGAAGCAGAGTCAGGAAAGCTCGGCCAGAAGGTCCCGCTGCCAGGAGCGGTCCAGCAGCCCGGAGAGGGAAAAGAGCACGAACGCCGAGCCGAAACAGCAGGCCGCCAGGAGCGAGTCGCGGGCCAGTGCCGTCAGAATGCCACCCTGGATCAGCAGCACCCCGCGGAGAAGGTGATGTCGTGCGAGGTGTCGGCTGAGGTCGCCGGGGCGTTTGTTGAGTTGGGCGGCGAAGCTCGCCGAGCGTGCCATCAGCCAGGCTGCCAGCCAGACGCCCAGCCAACCGCCCGCGCTGCCCGCACCGTCGCGTGCGAACGCCCAGGCGCAGCCCAGCGCGACGGAAATGCCGCCGACGGCCCCGGCCGGAAGCAGGCTGCGCGACAGCCCGCGACGCGGTCGAGCCGGGCGGGTCGCCAGAAGGACCAGCCCGGCATACAGACCGATCAGCCCCCCGCCGACCGGGATCGGCCAGGCGGGAGTGGGCAACCCGGCCAGCAGCCAGGGCGAGCAGAACAGGATCGGCTGGACCATCCCCCAGCCAAGCGTCCGCGCGGCTTCCTCACGCCCGAACCGGCGGAGCAGGAACACCCCACCGACCGTCAGCCCGGCCCAGGCGGCCAGCGCCGCCGGTCCCGGCCAGTCCGCGAACCACGAGAGACTCTCCCGGCCGACCAGCAGGACCACCGCGGCCAGCCCGGCCGGCAGAGTGCAGGCGGTGACCCACAGGACCGACGGGCCGACGGTTCGGGACGTGTACGCTTCGACGTGCATCGGGCGGATTGTACGAAAGCCCCGCCGGAAAAACGAGGCCGGCGAGTGTCGGAAAACAGCAACAGGAAACCTCGGCCAGGGAGGCACGGGGGAATCAGAGGGAAAAAAGCAAACGAATGCGTTGTGTTCGCTCTGAGTGCTCGGTGTCTCTGTGGCCCATCACTGCGGCTGTTGGTTGATGCGCCCCTCAAA
>CAYMAP010000275.1:0-2912 GCA_964388425.1 uncultured Planctomycetaceae bacterium | reverse complement strand
TTTATCGACGCCACGGGGGATGGAACGGTCGGATACGACGCCGGGGCTGATTATCGCATGGGCCGGGAGGGACGCGACGAATTCGATGAATCTCTCGCCCCCGCGATGCCGGATGCAAAAACCATGGGCCAGACGATCTCCTTCCTGTCTCGCGACGTCGGCCATCCCGTGCCGTTTATCCCCCCTGACTGGGCGATGACCTTCGAGACAGATGATGACCTGCCCTTCCGCATCCACCGCAGGGTGTCGGAGGGTTTCTGGTGGATCGAGTATGGCGGGGAAATCGACACCATCGCCGACAATGAGGATATCTACCAAACCCTGCTCTGCGTGCTTTTCGGCGTCTGGGATCACATTAAAAATCGCGGCGACCACGGCGCGGAGAATCTTGTGATCGACTGGTTCTCGCCCTTTCCCGGCAAGCGGGAGTCTCGCCGGTTCCTGGGCGATTACATACTGACCCAGCATGACGTGGTGAACACCGCCCGATTCGACGATGGGGTGGCCTACGGAGGCTGGCCGATCGATCTGCACCCTCCCGAAGGCGTGTTCGGCAAGAGTCACCCCGGCTCGACGCCGCCGTTCGTTTTTCCTGAGATCTATCAGATCCCGTTCCGCTGCCTCTATTCTCGGAATGTCGAAAACCTCATGCTCGCCGGACGCGACATCAGCGTCACCCACGTCGCTCTGGGAACCACACGTCTCATGGCCACATGTGGACTGTGTGGGCAGGCTGTCGGAACGGCGGCAGCCATCATGAAAGAACGCCATCTCAACTCCCCCCGCCAGTTGCTTGACGGGCATGTCCCCGCCCTGCGAGCCCGGCTGTTCCAAAAGGATGTCTCCCTGCCCGGCGAGATCTACCGCGATCCGGACAACCTCGCCCTCTTGGCCCGGGCGTCGGCATCGAGTTCGATGGGCCTGCATCTCGACGGACAGGCAGGCCTGCTGCCGCTGGTCCCCGCTCCGATCGTCTCCGACGACCCAGCCGTCGTCTCCCCCTACAAGGACCGCCGGCGGGCGCAAATGTTCCCCGTCAGCACAGACCGCATCGAAACCCTGGCTGTCAAAGTCCAGAACGACCAGTCGCAGCCGGTCGAACTCTCCGCTTCACTACACCCTGCCCGGGGGGCGAATGATTTTACCCCCACGGCTGCACTCGCCTCGGCCCGGGCCTCGCTTGCGCCCAACGGGACACAGTGGGTCGAATTCCATTTTGCCGCCGATGTCGAGCCGGGCAAACTCTACTGGGTTCAGATCGAACCTGTCGAGAATGTTTCGCTTTGCCTTTGCGATGTCCCCCTGCCCGGGCTGTATCTCAAGCCGGATTCCTGCTACTTCACCGATGACAATTGGAGCCTCTCTATCACGCCGGAGCAGGCTGTTTTCGAACCCGCCAATGCCATTGACGGGTTCTCCCGTGCCGGCGACTGGCCCCATCTGTGGATCTCCGAATCCACGGAACCGCTGCCGCAATCCCTCGAACTGGATTTCGGCCAGGAGGTCGGATTCGATCGGGTGGATCTCGTATTCGACACCAATCTCAACAAATTGGTCGACCACGGCCCCGTGCCGCAATGCGTTCGCGATTGCGACTTGCAGATCGCTCGCGGAGACACGTGGGAAACGATCTACCGCCTCCGAAACAATCACCACCGTTTCATCCGGGTCGACATGCCCCGAACCTCAGCCAGGAGATTCCGTGTCAGTGTCCTGGCCACCAACGGAGACCCATCGGCAAGAATCTATGAAGTACGCATTTGGAAGAAAATACATGAAACAGAACACACCGAATGATCTGACAGCCGGCGGGTCAAAAGGCGTACAACGGGGTCGGGAAGTCCAAGGACACACGCCGATGATGCACGAACATGGGAAGTCGGACGGTCCCGCAGTACCGTCGAAGCCCTCGAACAAAGCGGACGCCGATCGGCTTGACCGGGTTCACCCGAACCGGGCCGCGGCGGAGAGGGGCGAGGCAAGGGGACCGGCCAAAGAGAATCCGCACGAGGGCGACACGCTCCGGACACAGGGCCGAAACGGCGTGCAACAGGTGCTCGCGCGGGTGTGATGTGGTGATGTGGTCCACGAAGGCCGATGGTGCCGGGCCAGAATGTCGGGCTTTTGTCAAAGAGGCCCGCGAATGCAGGCCGGCATGCGATTCGACGAGTTATGAACGGAGCGGGTTCCCCTGATCGAGGGGCCAAGCCATGCCTGTGTGGCTGGGCCGACATGATACGCGAATGAGAAGCCGCAAGCCAGGTGATTGTTTCTTGATGTGATCCACAAGCCCCAAAATAGGAGCCGGCTCAAAATGTCGTTCCGGGTCGAATTCAGGCCGCTTGGCGATAGTAGCGGCGGAGCAGTTTGCTCAGCCAGGACCGGCGGAAGTTCGAGAGCAGAGCAAGCAAACGTCCGCGTGATCAGTTGGGGCAGACGATCTCGACGTTTTGATCGTCCATAAGCTGCTTCCACAACCGGCGCTGCTTGCGCCAGTCGAGGGCGGCGGTGATCTGCCGGATGTGCCGTTCACGGATGGGGTCGCGACCTGCCAGCGTTCGCGGCAGGAACAGAATCTCCTCCTGGATGTCCGGGGCCAACAGCAGCAGGTTCATGATCTGCGTAACGCGGGCGCGGCTGACCTGGCCGAGTCGGGCAAGCTCCGCCTGGTCGGTGATCTCGCCTTCGTTGATCAGCCGGTCGAAGCGTAGCGCCAAGGCCATCAGCTTCGAGATGCGCGGTGTGCGACCGACGGGGGTTTCCTGTGGCGTGTCCGAGGGCGGACCTTCGCGGAGCACCTTGCGGCTTCTTTGCCCGCGCCCGAAATGCACTTCTTTCTGAATCGTCAGTCCCTTCATGCGGTTGCACTGGCCGTTCTTCCGCAGGATCACGGCCGGTCGGATCATCCGCTC
>CAYMAP010000274.1:0-2937 GCA_964388425.1 uncultured Planctomycetaceae bacterium | reverse complement strand
CAAAATGGTCCTCCCAGCGTGTTCTTGGCAGTTCTGAGGGAGGCGTCAAGATTGAGCGGGGCTGTGAACAGGCAGGCCGGTGGGATTGCGGATCGCGGATGAAGGAATACGGATCGGATTCCTCCGTACGGGGGAATGACGCATTCGCCGGGGGAGAACGGAGGGTGGGTGCCTGTACCCACGCGCAAACTACACGACCTCATCCGGGGGCGGCTGAGCTACACACCGGTTTGGGAAGTCAGGCTTTGCCGTGCCCGAGGTTGGCGGAGGTGAGGTAGTCGAAACTCTGCCGGACGGCCTCGATCATGTCCGTAGCGCATTGGTCGAGTTCGACGACCAGCCAGGCGGCGTGTTCGGCTGCGTGGACGATGGGCGGGAAGTCCATGACGCCCTGCCCGGCGGCGAGCATGGGCGCTTCCTTCTGGCCGGGTCCGTCCTTGATGTGCAGGAGGTTGGCGCGCTCGCCGAGGGCGCGGACGACTTCGACGGGGTCCTGCCCGCCGACCTTGACCCAGTAGGTGTCGACGGTGTTGTAGAGTCTCGGGCCGGTCCGTTCGGCCAGATGAAGCAGTGCGGGCTTGCCGTCGATAAGCTGCATTTCGAATTCGTGGTTATGGTACCCGAAGGTCATGCCGCGTTGGGCGGCGTTGGCGATGGCTTCGGAGAACAGCTCGGCGGTCTGTTTGACGTCGTCGAGCCGACTGAACTTCTCGCGGTCGTAATAGGAGCAGACCACATGCTTCGTACCGAGAACTTCGGCTTCGTCGAGCAGGCGGTTGCGGTCCTCGCCAACGGGAGTCCCGCCCTGGTAGGCCGAGACAACCAGCCCGTTGTCGGAAAAGACTTTGGCGGCTTCGCTGGCGGAGACGCCTTCGGGGAAGCCGGCCGGCTCGACGCCGGCATAGCCGAACTGTGCAATCTTTGCGATCGTGCCGGGGAAGTCCTCGGCCATCTGTTCTCGAACGGTGTACAACTGAATGGAAATCGGTAGCGTCATGGTACAGCCTCTTGTTCTAGATGTGAAAAAACGCTGGTGTAGGGAAATTCAAAGCGGGATGTTGTTTTCACAACAGTCCAGGTCTTCCGCTGTGCTCAGGACCGGGCGTTGCGATCGTTGTTGTGCTTGGCCTGGCCTCTGCGCCTGGCACCCTTCGGCCTCCCCTCGGCATGCCGGGTGCGAAGGGTGGTCTACGGCCTGTTGCCTATTTATCGAATTGTGCATCGAAGGCGATGTCGCTGGGCTGGAAATCCACGCCGCGGACGAACTCGCAGGCTTCGGTGGCTCCTTCGACGCGGTCCATGCCGGCGTCTTCCCACTCAACGCTCAGCGGGCCGGTGTAGTTCATGCGGTTCAGTTCGCGGATGATGCTCTCGAAGTCGACTTCCCCTCGGCCGAGGCTGCGGAACATCCACCCGCATCGCGGGTCGCCGAGGTCCAGGTGCGATCCCAGGATGCCGCTGGTCCCGTCGAGCATCATGGTGGCGTCCTTCATGTGGACGTGGAAGATTTTCTTGCTGAACCGCCGGAGGAACACCACCGGGTCCACGCCCTGCCAGTGCAGGTGGGAGGGGTCGAAGTTGAACCCGAAGGCGGCGTGGTTTTTGACGGCCTTGAGGGCGCGTTCGGCCGAGTAGATGTCGAAGGCGATTTCCGTCGGGTGAACCTCCAGGCCGAAGCGGACCTTGTGGGTTTTGAAGACGTCGAGAATCGGCTTCCACATCTTGGCGAAATAATCGAAGCCGGCCTGGATGTCCTCTTGGGAGGCGGGCGGGAAATTGTAGACACTGTGCCAGATCGACGAGCCGGTGAACCCGTTGACGACCTTGACACCCATGTTGGCGGCGGCCTGGGCGGTCTTTTTCATGGTCTCGACGGCCCACTTGCGTTTGGCCTCGGGCTTGCCCTTGCACTTGGCCGGGGCGAAGCCGTCGGAGCGGGCGTCGGTGTTGGGGTCGCAGACGAGCTGCCCGGCGAGGTGGTGGGAGATGGCCCAGCAGCCCAGCCCGTACTTGGCCAGCAGGTCCCGCTGCCCGTCGCAGTAGCGTTTGGAGCGGGCGGCCTGGTCGACGTCGAAGTGGTCGCCCCAGCAGGCCAGCTCCAGCCCGTCGTAGCCCATGTCGGCTGCGAGTTCGCACATCGTCTCGATGGGCAGGTCCGCCCATTGCCCGGTGAACAGCGTGACTTTGCGTGCCATGATGAATCTCCTATGTCAGCGAGGTCGTTGCGTGCGGCGATGAATAGACCACAAAACGCCGCGGAGGACAAGGGGGCAGGGAAGATTGCGGATTGAAAGGATACAGATAGGTTCCTCGCCCTGGTGGCTATGACACGCCAGCTTCGGGCATGCCCGGGGAGAACGGGGGGTGGGCGCTTGCACCCACGCGGAAACTACACGACCTCAGCCAAGGGCGACTGAGCTACGCGCCCAGCCAGCGGCGGAGGAGGTCCCAGCGGTCGGGGTCGACGGGCCCGAAGATGAGGAAGGCGATGTAGGTGATGGTCAGCAGGTCGTACGGCCAGGTCGCGCGGGGGTAGAGCCATGGCTGGAGTTTATGGTACCAGCGGCCCCGGGTTCGCGCGTCGGTGACGGGGCTTCGCCCGGCCAGCAGGGCGCGAGCGTGGAGGATGCGCCGGAGGACGGTGAACAGGGAGAGAATGCTCAGTTCGACGACATAGGCGTGGGGGTTGCAGGCGAAGGCGGCGATGATGATGCCCGCCGACCGCTCGCCCCGCTGCCAGTACCCCACGCCGCAGTGGTCGACGAAGTCCTCGGCCCGCGCTTTGACGTAGGAGATGAGGACGGCTTCGGCGAAGCCGACCATGCAAAGCAGGGCGAAGGTGACGTTGGGCGGGTCGCGCAGGATGTACCCGACGCCCAGGCCGGCCCAGAGGGCGAAGTCGCTGACGCGGTCGAGGGTCGAGTCCAGCAGGGCGCC
>CAYMAP010000273.1:0-2964 GCA_964388425.1 uncultured Planctomycetaceae bacterium | reverse complement strand
TTGACGAATCGCCCTGATGTTCCGTTCCGTCGACTTTTGAGGGGCGCATCAAACAAAGCCTTGGTACAGAGGTTCGGGGTGTGCAGGGTATTCTATTCATTTCGGTGCGGATTGTCGAGCGGACACTGGAAAATCCCAACCGCGGCGGTCTGTTGCCCCGTCTGCGGGGTTGTACGGGCGTGCGGGGAGATCGGAGGGCAATGTGCTACAATGCCTGCGGAGAACGAACGATGACACGACGTAACGGAACGATCGGTTGGTGGGCGGCGATGATGCTGGGGGCGGTGCCGTGGAGCGGCGCGGCGTGCCTTGCTGCGCCGGCGGCAACGTCCGACGTCAGCCCGAAGCAGCCGACGGCCGAAGTCAAGCAGGCCCTCGAACGAACCCGGCGACAGCGCAACAGCGGGCTCTACGAGGAAGCCGAGAAAAGCTACCGCCACTTGCTGAAGGACGAATCCGTGCGCATTTCCGCGGCGGTGGGGCTGGCGGAGACGCTGACGATGACCGGGGAATGCTCCCGGGCGGCTGAGACGCTGCGGACCGTCGCGCCGCACGCGGGGGGGCGGGTCGATTGGCACCTGGCCAGCGCCGACGTCCTTCGTCGGCTGGGGGACTACGAGGCGGCGCTGCAACACGCCCGGCGGGCACTGGAAACGCGCACGCACTACGCGCCGGCCCTGCTGACGGCGGGGCAGTTGCTCGAGACGCTGGGGCGGACCGACGAAGCAAGGCAGGTCTACCAGCGGATGGGAAAAACCGTCGAGACCGGCCATTACCGCAGCGACGCCCGCAGCCTCGTCGCCCTCGGGCAGATCCTCGACCGCTACGCCGTTCTGACCGGACGCAAGGCCTCCGACCAGGCGCGGAACATCCTCCACAACTACTTCCAGGAAGCCTACCAGAAAGTCGACGAGACCTACTGGCCCGCCCATGTGGCGGCCGGGAATTTCCTGCTCAGCAAGCACAAGCCCTCCCAGGCGAGGGTCGAATTCAACCTCGCCAGGAAAACCAACCCCAACGCCCCAGGTGCCCTGGCCGGGCTGGGGGCGGTCGAGCTCAACCGCTGGCAGTTCGAGAAGGCCCTTGCCTGGGCGGATCGGGCGTTGAAGATCAACCCCCACCACGACGAGGCGCTGTACCTCAAGGCCGCCTGCTTCATGCAGTGGCGGAAGTTCGACCGCGTCCCGCCGATCCTCCAGGACATCCTCGGCATCAACCCGAACCATATCGAGGCGTTGAGCCTCCTCGCCGCCGCCCACATCCGCATGGACCAGCCCGACAAGGCGCGGGCGTACATCGAGCGTGTTCGCGCGATCAACCCCCGCTGCGCGATCCTGCCCCACACGATCGGGCTCTGGCTGGAATCGGGCAGGCAGTTCGAGCAGGCCGAGAAATACTTCCTCGAGGCGATCGAGCTGTCGCCCACGCTGGCGGGGCCTCTGGCGTCGCTGGGCAAGATGTACATGCAGACCGGCGAGGAACAACGCGCCATCGAAATCCTTCAGCGGGCGAGGAAACTCGACGACTTCCGCGCCGACATCGCCCACTACCTCAACGTTGCACGACGCCTCCAGGACTTCGCCGTCAAGGAAACCGAGCATTTCATCATCAAGGTCGATCCGTCGTACGACAAGGTGCTGCTGGACCTCGCCGCCGAGTACATGGAGAGCATCTACCCGGAGGTCACCGCCGACTACGGGCACGAGCCTTCCGTCAAAACCATCATCGAGATCCTGCCCTTCCAGAAGGAATTCTCCGAGCGGATCAGCGGGCGGGCCTGGCTGCCGACCGTTGGGGCGTGCACCGGGCGGGTCATTGCCCTCGCCGCGCCGAACAAGGCCCGCGGCAAACTCGGTCTGCACAACTGGGCGCAGGTGCTGCGGCACGAGTTCGCCCACACCGTCACGCTGGAAGTGACTGGCAACCGCATCCCGCACTGGTTCACCGAGGCCTGCGCGGTCTGGCAGCAGCAGGACAAGCGGGCGTTCAAGTACATCCGCGCCCTGGTCGCCGCGACGCGGACGGGCAGGCTCTTGCCCGTCGAGGACCTCGACTGGGGCTTCATCCGTCCCAAACGCCGGGGCGACCGCATGCTCGCCTACGCCCAGAGCGAATGGATGCTGGACTACATCATCCGCTCGCGCGGATTCGACCGCATCGGGAAGATGCTCGGCGCTTTCGGGGAAGGCAAGGACCAGCCGACCGTTTTCCGCGAAGTTCTCGGCGTGACGGAGAAGGCATTCGACAAGGAATTCCGCGCCTGGGCGAAGCGGGAAATCCAGGTCTGGGGATACGACCCCGATCCGCTGCCGACCGTCAAGGCCGCCGCACCCGCCGCCAAGCACCGCCCCAACGACCCCGAGGCCCAGGCAAAGTACGCCCTGGCGTTGTTCCTGGCGGGCAAGCAGCACCTCGGTGCGGCCGAGCGGTCGGCAAGGCGGGCGCTGAAGTTCAACCCCGAGCACGTGCTGGCCCTGCGGGTGCTGGCGAACGTCCACCTGCAGCGCAAGAACTACGTCGAGGCCCTGGCGTCGGCAGCGAGGCTCGAGAGCATCGACCCGACGAACAAAACCGCCCCCCGCGTGCTGGCTGAGTGCTTCCTGGCCCGGCGGGAGTGGGCCAAGGCCATCGGCGCCCTCGAACTGCTCAAGTCCCGTCACCCCATGCACTCCTACAGCTACGAAAAACTCGCCGACCTTTACATTCAGATCGGCATGCCCGACCTGGCGCTGCCCAACCTCGTCTACCTCCACAAGCACACCATGGACGACCCGCAGTACGCCCGGCGGATCGCGGAAATCTACCGGGCCATGGGAAAACGCGACCAGGCGCTGGAGTGGTTCCGCCAAGTGATGTACATCAACCCCTACGAGGTCAGCGCCCACCGAGGGGTGGCGGCGATCTATCTGCGGTCGAAGCGCTTCGACCGTGCCCTGGAAGCAGCCCGGGGACTGGTCGAACTGG
>CAYMAP010000272.1:0-2984 GCA_964388425.1 uncultured Planctomycetaceae bacterium | reverse complement strand
TAGAGTGACATCCCCCAAACGGTCCTCCCAGCGTGTTCTTGACAGTTCTGAGGGAGGCGTCTTTTCATACAGGCCCCCAGTTACCCGCGTTTCGTCCAGAACGGTCCCTTGGGTTTTTTGGGTCGGCTGTTGCGGGGGCCCTTGCCGGAGACCTTCACGACGGTTTCGTTCTGGGCTTCGAGTTCCTCGGTCTCGCGGATGTGCTTGCGGATGAAGAACTGTTCGATCACGCCCACGGTCGTCGAGGTCATGATGTAGAGGTTCAGCCCGGAGGGCGCCTTGTAGAAAATAAACAGCATCATGACGGGCATGAGGAACTGCATCATCTTCTGCTGTTGTTGCTGCTCGGGCGTGACGGCGGCGGACTGGCCGGCCATCGAGGGGTTGAAGCGCATCTGCAGGATCATGACGGCGGCCAGGAGGATCGGCAGGAGGTTGAAGCTCTGGCCGATCAACGGTAGCTCGGCCGACCAGGAGATCAGCGCATCCGGCGCGGCGAGGTCGGTGATCCAGACCGGCAGGAGCCCGGCGTGGCGGAGGTTGACGCTCGAGTTCAGCCCGGAGTACAGGGCGATCCAGATGGGCATCTGAAGGAACATCGGCAGGCAGCCCAGCATGCCCGCCATCGGGTTGCCGTGCTCCCGGTAGAGTTTCATCGTCTCACGTTGCTGGGCGGCGCGGTCGTCCTTGAATTTCTCCTTGATTTTTTCCATCTGCGGCCGCATCGCCTGCATGCGTTTCTGCATCTTGCTGCTGGCGACCATGCCGCGTTTCGTCAGCGGGTGGAGGAGTACCCGCACGATCGCCACCAGCAGGAAGATCGCCAGCCCGTAGTTGCCGAAGAACAGGGTATCGGCGAAGAACGTCAGCAGCCACATCAGCCCGTTGCGGAGCCAGTCGAACGTACACCACCCGCACCCGCCGGTCGTGACGGTTTCGATGTATTTCAGTCGGTTGTAGAGGGGGTTGGAGAGAAACAGCGAGCGGCGTTTGGGTCCGAGGAACAGGTCGAAGCGGACCTCCCGCCGGGCCTGGTCCTTCCCGGACGGGGCGAGGGCGATGTCCTGGATCCCCACCTGCGTCAGCCAACTCCGCCCGAGGTCCTCCTCGTCCACGACGGGCCCGGCCTGGACGGGCACGATGTCGTAGGATGCCTCGTGCCCGGAGGCGACGATGTTCTCTGCCTGCTGCTCGGCCGGGCGGAGGTACTCCAAGGCGGCGAAGTATTTGTTCGCCACGCCCAGCCAGACCACCGGCTGGTCCGTGCCGGTCGACCGCCCGACGGGAATCGCCTTGCCGAACTCGGCCTTGTTCAGCGCCTTGCTGTCGTACAACTGCGGCTCGATGGACGGGTCCTTCCACCGAGCGACGGCGGCGACGCGCATGTCGGTCCGCTGGTCCTCGCGGGTCAGACCGGCCAGCCCGTTCTGCTTCATCGACAGCGTGATCGGCTGATCCGTGTGGTTCTCGAAGGCGACTTTCAGGTCCACCGAATAGCTGCCCTTGCGGACGGTATAGGTTTTGCGAACGGTAAGGGCCTTGATGGGGTCTGCGCCGGCGTCGGTTCGATAGATCGCCCACTCGAACGTCGCCGACTGCTGTTCCTCGCCGCGTTCGCTGTCGACTAGGACCCACCGGTTCACCTCTCCGTCAGGCTCGACAGCGTGGAAGGTGACCGGCTTGTACCCCTTCATCGCGACCTTCAGGGTCTCCAGGGAGGTCGAGAGCATTTCCGTCCCGCCGAAGCCGGTCGGCTTGAGGATGGCATAGTGTCCTTTGTAGGTTTCCGGATCCTGCCGGGCGAGTTCGGCGTAGCGTTTCGGATCGTCCTCGTGAAGCTGTTTGTCCTCGACGGTCTCGAAGAAGCGCGTCAGTTTCGCCGACTGCAAAGCGCCTCCGCGGGGAGAGAGTTCCAGGCGGAGCAGGTATCCGCTTTCGTCGTCGAGGGAGCCCATGGCGTGGGTTTTCTTCGGCCCGGCCAGGATCGCCCAGGAGGCGGCGTGCACGGCGGATTCGTTCGATGCCGTCGGTCGGGTCTGGGCGCTGACCGGGACGGGTCCGGCCAGCACGGGCAGAACCAGCCCCAGCAGAACGGCGAAGAGACGGGGATGTGGGGGAGAGGTAATCATCGGCCCTCCTGAAGGCGGGTCCCGAGGTAGTCGTCCAGCTCGGGGGTTTCGAAAATTTTGGTGGTGACGGCTTCGACGTTGTAGTTGACCCGGCAGAAGACAACCCGGCCTTCGTCGAGCACGGTGTAGCAGGCGCGGGGGTCGCGGTCGCGGGGCTGGCCGACCGAACCGACGTTGATCAGCGCTTTGTCCTGACCGACCTCGTACTCGTAGTGGATGTCTTCGGGGTTGAGGAATTTCATGGACTCGGTGAACACGCCGGGCACGTGGGTGTGCCCGACGAAACAGAGGTGCTCGATCCGCTCCATGGCGGCGTGGATGCGCCCGGGGGTGTGGGTCATGTCATCGGGAAAGACGTACTCGTTGATCGGGCGGCGCGGGCTGCCGTGGGCCAGCAGCACCTTGTCCACGCCGAGGTCCTCCCCGTCCAGCCGGGCCGTCACTTCCCGCGAGCCCAGGAACTCCCAACGCCTTGCACGGCATTCGTCGCTGGGTTCGGCTTCAAGGCTCTTGCGTGTCCAATAGACCGCGGATTCGGCCCCCAGGTTGAACCGGCTTGGCTCGTAGACCACCGCCCAGTCATGGTTGCCCATGATGACGTCCGAGCAGTTGTCCATGACCAGATCCAGGCACGCCCCCGGGTCCGGGCCGTAGCCTACCACGTCCCCGAGGCAGACGATCCGCGCAATGCCGCGCTTCCGGATGTCGTTCAGCACGGCCGTCAGGGCTTCAATATTGGAATGCACGTCGCTGATCAGCGCTAACATGGGCTTTCGGTCCTGGGGTGGGAAACGACCTATGCTACCGGGGGGCAAAGCGATGTGTCAAATCCCTTTGAGCCGGCCGGGATCTGTC
>CAYMAP010000271.1:0-3005 GCA_964388425.1 uncultured Planctomycetaceae bacterium | reverse complement strand
ATCACGTCGTTGCCGTCGGCACCGAAGGCGTCGCCGCGCATCTGGTCGACCATGAAAAACAGCACGTTGGGTTGCGTGGACATCGGGAAGGCTCCTTTCGCGGAGTGGAGTTTTGGCGAGTGCTCCAGTCTGGTGTATACTACACGATTCCCCGCCCCCGTTGGAGTAGCCATGCCCCCCTTCAAGGTCGTATCCGAGTTCGCCCCCGCCGGGGACCAGCCGGCCGCCATTGACCGCCTCGCCGGGAACCTCCGGCAGGGCCAGTCCCGCAACGTCCTGCTGGGCGTCACCGGCAGCGGGAAGACCTTCACGATGGCCCACCTGATCGAACGGCTGCAGAAGCCCGCCCTGGTCATCAGCCACAACAAAACCCTCGCCGCCCAGCTTTACGAGGAGTTCAAGGAACTCTTCCCCGAAAACGCGGTGGAATACTTCGTCAGCTACTACGACTTCTACCAGCCCGAGGCCTACATTCCCCAGCGGGACATCTACATCGAGAAGGACGCCTCGCGGAACGACGAACTGGACCGGCTTCGGCTCTCGGCGACGACGAGCCTCTCCCACCGCAAGGACACGCTCATCGTCGCCAGCGTCTCCTGCATTTTCGGCCTGGGTTCGCCGGAGGAATACAAGCGTTCCGTCGCGGCGGTGCGGGTGGGCATGACCGTCGAACGCAACGACCTGCTCCGCCACCTCGTGAACCTCCAGTACGACCGCAACGACGTGGATTTCAAACGCGGGACCTTCCGCGTCCGCGGCGACACGGTGGATATCTACCCCGCCTACGAGGAATTCGGCTATCAGGTCGAGTTCTTCGGCGACGCGATCGACACCATCCGGCTGATCAACCCCACCACGGGCGAGTCGTTGAGCACGACCGACCAGGTCTTCATTTTCCCGGCTGTGCATTACGTCGTCGGCGAGGACGCCATCGAGTCCGCCTCGGGGAGCATCCGGCACGAACTGGAGATGCGCGTCATCGAGCTGAAGAACCAGGGCAAGCTGCTCGAAGCCCAGCGGCTGGCGGCGAGGACGAAGTACGACCTGGAAATGCTCCAGGAGGTCGGCTACTGCCCCGGCGTGGAAAACTATTCGCGTCACCTCGACGGCCGGTCGCCCGGGGAAAAACCCTGGACGCTGATCGACTACTTCGGGGAGGACTTCCTGCTGATCATCGACGAGTCGCACGTCACGCTGCCGCAGCTGCGGGCGATGTACAACGGCGACCGGGCGCGAAAGCTCGTGCTGGTGGACCACGGCTTCCGGCTGCCGTCGGCGATGGACAACCGCCCGCTGACGTTCGATGAATTCGAGGGGATGTGGAAGGACGTGGTTTTCGTCTCCGCGACGCCGGGCCAGTGGGAGGTTGAACAGGCCGGAGGCGAGGTCGTCGAGCAGGTCATCCGCCCGACCGGTCTGATCGACCCGGCCATCGAGGTCCGACCGGCCGAGGGGCAGGTCGCCGACATCCTCCGCGAGGTCGGCCGGCGCGTCTCGGCCGGGGAGCGGGTGCTGATCACCACGCTGACCAAACGCCTCGCCGAGGACCTCAGCGAATACATCCGCCAGGAAGGCTACCGCTGCCAGTACCTCCACAGCGAAGTCGATACACTGGAGCGCGTCGACATCCTCCGCGAACTCCGCGAGGGCAAGTTCGACGTGCTGGTCGGCGTGAACCTGCTCCGCGAGGGCCTGGACCTTCCGGAGGTCTCGCTGGTCTGCATCCTCGACGCCGACAAGGAAGGCTTCCTCCGCAGCGCGACTTCGTTGATCCAGACGATCGGGCGTTGCGCGCGGAACGTCAACGCCCAGGTCTACCTCTACGGCGACAAGGTCACGCCGGCCATGCAGCAGGCGATCGACGAGACGACCCGCCGGCGGGCGAAGCAACAGGCCTACAACGCCGAGCACGACATCACGCCGCAGACCATCAAAAAAGCCATCCGCAACACGCTTGCCGAACAGCTCCGCGCCCGCCAGACCGCGCGTCATGCCATCCAGGCTAGCGAGGAGGAGTTCGACCGCACCGAAAAAATCGCCGAGATCGAGCAGGAGATGCTCGCCGCCGCCGAGGCCCTGGAGTTCGAAAAGGCCGCCCGACTCCGCGACCGCGTCGCCGAACTCAAAGACGAGACCGAAGCCATGGCCGCCCCCCCTGCCGACTCCGCCGGCGACGAGACCGGATGGACCTACCAGGAACCGAAAAAAACCACGCGGGGGAAGAAAAAGAATCACAATGCGTAATTTGTATCTCGCTGGGCCTTACCGCCCTCACGATAAACATGACGGCTTAGATCGACATTCGCCGCCAATACACCGTATCGACGCCTCCCTCAAAACTGCAGGGAGGGGCGTTGCGGCCGCATTTTCGGGCGTCACTTTCATCGATCACAACGCGAAGGCGGGCTACATCGGCGGGGGCTGGATGAGACGCCTGAGGATGCGTTCGACGCTGCGGAGGGTCATGGAGTTGACTTCGGGCTTCGCGAGGGTGCCCGTGATGCGGATTTCCAGCAGTTCCTTGCTGAACGCGTGGAGCAGTTCGGTGGTCAGGTCGCCGATGTTCAGGGGAACCTTGCCTGGCGGACCGGTCAGGAAGGTGAGGTTGAGCTTGTCGTTCTTCATGTTCAGCGTTCCGGAGCCCAGCACGCTGATGCCGCGGGGGATGTTGGTCTGCCGGTCGAAGCCGGTGAGGTAAATCTGTTTCAGGCGGAGGAGGTCGTTTTTGAGGTGGTAGTCGATGAGGCCGCGGTTGAACCCGCTTTCGCTGGGCAGCTGGAGGTAAACGACGTTGAGCAGCCCGAGCAGGACGGGCATTTTGTAGATTTCACCTCGGGTGATCTGGAGTTGTCCGACGGCCTGGCGGGAGGGGGTTTTGCCGGCGGTGGCTTCCAGGGACAGCCTCCCGGCGAGAAGTCCCTTGACGGGGGTTCGTTTTTTTAGGTCTTTCACGCCGGCGTTGAAGAGTTTTTCGAGGTTGACGTTCCAGACCTGTACGCTGAGTT
>CAYMAP010000270.1:0-3011 GCA_964388425.1 uncultured Planctomycetaceae bacterium | reverse complement strand
TGCGTTGACGAATCGCCCTGCTTTTTCGTTCCGTCGACTTTTGAGGGGCGCATCCTGAATGAAAACCGTTCTTTTCCGTGGATCTTGCCGGGCCGCTGCAGGCCATCCCGGCCCTGCGCCGCCGGCCCGCGGCACGGGCAGGATGCCCGTCAAACGCATGGCCGAGACGGCCATGCCACCTGTTCACACGGGTTCTCAGAACGTCCAGCCGAGGGAGAAACTGAAGACCTGGGTATCGTCCCTGTCGTCCTTGACCAGCGGGAAGCCGAAGTCGAAGGCCATCGGCACGGGGCCCATGAAGGGGATCTGCCAGCGGAAGCCCACGCCGGCCGAGACGCGGTAGGTCGTGATCTCGAATTTTTCCTCGACCGTGCCGCTATCGAGGAAGACCACGCCGCGGATCATGTCGGTGACGAGGGGGAAGCTGTACTCCGTTCCGGCGAAGAACATGACGTCGCCGCCGATGGGGTCCTCGTGGGGCGCCCCGCCGGGCCAGGTGCCTCGCGGGCTGATGCCGCGATACTTGAAGCCTCGGACGCTGCCGATGCCGCCGCCGTAGAATTTCTCGAACACCGGTGCATCGCCGACGATGTGCCCGTAGTTGAGTCGGCCTGCGAGGATGTGCTTGCGGTCGAGGCTGTCGGTGTAGACGGTGCGGTAGATGCGATAGCCGGCGGTGAATTTCCCGAAGGTGTCGGTCCCGACGACCTGTTCGTAGGCGAAGTTGAAGCGGTCGCCGGTCGAGGGCATCCATCGGCTGTCGGTTCGGTCGCGGACCAGCGAGCCGCGGAAGCCCAACAGCGTGTGCGACCCCTCGTCCTCGATGATCTCGACGGCCGCGTCGTCGGGGACGTTCATGTCGATGCTTTCCAGGCGGGTCGACAGTTCGCCGTACCAGCGGTTCTTGAACCGGTGGCCGAGAGAAACCTGCGTGCCGATTCGCCCTTCGTCGTAATCGTCGTAGTCCCGCATGAAATAGTAGCCCTTCCACCCGAGCGAGTACGGCAGGTCGAAGAGGTAGGGCGAGAACCACCCGACGTTGAATCGCATGACCTCGTTGCCGGGTTCGGCGGAAATGGTCAGCCGCTGGCCGGCCCCGCGGAAGGTGGTGGGCTTGATGAGGTTTTTCAAGGAGTTCGGCCAGCGGAGGATATCGAAGTTCCGCTCGGTGTAGGACACCGTTCCCAGCAGCCCGCTGTTGCTGCTGACGCCGACGCCGATGAGCAGTTCGCGGGTTCGGCCTTCGGCGACCTCGACGACGACGTCCTTGACGTCCTTCTGCGTCGTGTCGGTCGGGTTGATGTTCACGCCGTCGAAAAGCCTCATTTCCATCAGGCTGCGTTTGGAACGCTCAACGGCGACGGTGTTGTAGAGCTGCTCGGGGCGGAAATTCAGCTCCCGCCGGATGACGCGCTCCTGCGTGACGCTGTTGCCCTTGATGGTGATCGTGCCGATGCGGAACTGGTCGTTTTCCCTGACGGTCGCCAGGAGGTTCAGCAGCGCGGGGTTCCCCCCGTCGACGTCCTGTTCCGTAACCCATGCCGGCGGGGGAGCCTCGGGGCTGACGAACTGTTTCTCCACGCGGATGTCGGCCTCGATGTACCCCAGCGCGCCGTAGGCGTTTTCCAAACGCTTCTGGTCGAACCGCATCGTCTCGGCGGAGTAGAACGCCCCCTGCCTGAAGAGCATGTGCTTGCGGAGTTCGTCCCCGCTGAAGACGGTGTTGCCCTTGAAGCGGATGTCGTTGATGCGGTAACGCTGGCCCTCCTTGACGATGAAGGTGACCTCGACCTTTCGCTTGTCGTCGGAGAAGTCCAGCCGCCGGCCGACCTCGGCGTCGAGGAACCCATCGGCGGTGTACATGTTGCGGATCATGGTCACGTCGCGCTGGAGCTTCTCGTTGTTCAACGCGCCGGTGATGAAGGGCCAGAACTTGGCCTTGGTGTCGATGCGTATCTTCAGATTCAGGGTGCTGAAGTAGTGGTTGCCCTCGATGCGCACCTTGGAAATGATCGTCCGCGGACCCTCGACGATGCGGTAGATCAGCTCGTTGTCCTTCTTCATGGCTTCGTCGTCGACGGTGACGCTGACGAAGTGAAAGCCCTCCGAGCGGTACTTGTTGATCAGGGCCTGCTTGCCGGCCTCGATCGTGGCGGCGTTGAGGGGGTCGCCCTCGCCGATGGGCAGCTCCTTGCGGAGTTCCGCTTCCTTGAAGTGCTTGCTGCCCCGGAGCGTCAAGACGGCGACGGTGGGTCGCTCGGCGACCTTGAAGGTCACGACCACGCCCTTGCGGGTGTACTTCCGCGTGGCCACGACGCTGGAGAACCGCCCGCTGGCCATGAGCCGGTCGCGGTCGGCCTTGACGATGCCCGCCTCGTACGTCGTGCCCGGACGGGTCTTGACGTAACTGAGGACGGCGTTGGTGCTGAGGCGCTTGTTGCCCTCGACACGCACTTCGCTGACTGTTGTGGGGGGCTCCTGTGCCCCGGCCGCGCAGCATAAGCACAGCGCGACACCGATGATTCCCAGCGCTATCCGTTTCACGGTGTACCTCGCAACGCGCCGGCCCGTGTGACGGGGCCGGCTATGTCTAATGAACCTGGCTTGTTGGCAAGTGCGGCACCTTACGGCGTGCCGGAAGCCTTGTCAATCCCGATTCCACCTGCCAATAGCGCGTAAGGTGTTGCCAGTGACGAAGTTCGATTTTTCTCTCCGACCCTTGCCACCGGTAAGAATCTCCACCCCTTGAGCTTAGATGCACCACAAAAAGTTGCGTCGGCAATGCCAACAAGTAACAACACGGACAGAAAAATGCATCATTTTTTTTCTGCGGTGTTGATTGCTGTCGGACCTCCCGGGCGCCTGGGACCTTCAACACCAGGCGAGAACCGCTCCGCGGCGCCATTCGCCCGGAATCGGAACCGTGCCGAGAACATTCGCGGGCAGAGCCCGGGCGGACTCCGCACAGCCTCAGTCCACGTCAAACGCAGTGCCTCACGGTGAACCGCCGA
>CAYMAP010000269.1:0-3014 GCA_964388425.1 uncultured Planctomycetaceae bacterium | reverse complement strand
TCGACTTTTGAGGGGCGCATCAGGCAAAGCCTGATTGGGAAATGCAGCGTCAGATTTCCGAGGTCTGCTCCTCGGAGTCGGCTTCCGCGGCGGCAGCCTTGACCGCGCGGTAGAAGCACCACGCCAGCCCCACCACCAAGATCAGCAGCATCACGCCCAGGATGAGGTATCCCTCGCCGGTCATCTCGACGGTCTCGCCGGCGGTATCCTGGGAGCCAGAATCCGGCGGATGGAGCATGACGTAGATCGCCAGTCCCGCGCCGAGTCCTCCGCCGAACATCGTCGTGCCCAGCGCCCCGGCGATCTGACCCGTCCAGTGCGGCCTGCCGCCGGTCCGCTCGGCCCGGACCGCGGCGACGCAGCCGAACACCGTCGCCAGAATCGCCACGAACATCACGCCGCCGCTGAACCCGAACCCCGTCACGCTTTTGAGCCCGGCCAGCATGCCGTGCTCGAAGTCCGTTCCCCGGGTCATGTCCAGCTTCGCCCCGATGGCCAGCACCATCACCACCACCAGCCCCGCCAGGGCCAGTCCCCCCAGCAGCGCCCCGGCGAACATCGGCTTCTGCCGCTGCGCTACGGGTTCGTCGGGGCGGATGAGTTTCGGCTGATCGCTCGACCGCCGACCGCGCCAGAGGCTCAGCAGCACCGCCAGCACCGGAGCAACGCCGACCAGAATCAACCCGACCAGCACGGGCACGACCAGTTCGCCCGTCCCGGCCTGGAACAGGAACCCCCCCGGCGCGGTCAGGGCGTCGAAGAGGCTCCAGACGAACAGCGCGCTGAGCACGACGGGCACGACGATACGGATGTTCCAGTCCCACCAGACCCCGAGTTTCCAGTCGCTGCGTTCATTGGCGTGCAGCCGGAGACGTGACAGGCGGAACATCCAGCCCAGCACGACGCACTCCAGCAGCCCCAGCAGGGCGATGCCCCAAGGCCCGTTGACGAACCCGTCGATCGTGCCCAGCCAGTTCATCCCGCCCCGCGAGGTGTAGACCAGCCCGGCGGCGAGACCCACGAAGCTCAGCCCCCACAGCGTGGCCGTGCGGTTCCAGCCGGTCTTGTCCACGATGCTCGCCAGGATGCTCTCGGTGATCGAAAACGCCGAGTCGATCCCCAGCGTGATCAACGCGAAGAAGAAGATCATCGCGAACCACGCGCTGTGCGGCAGTTGGGCCAGGGCGTACGGGAAGGCCACGAACGTCAGGCCCGGCCCGGCGTCGACGACCGTCCGCACCCCCATCGCCAGTGACGGATCACCCTGCGCGACGGCGGCCTGCTGCGTCGCGAACGCCATCGCCCCCAGCGTCGCGAACACCGCGATCCCCGCGACAAAACTCGTCCCGAGATCGCCCAGCCCGATGATCGCCGCGTTGTTGTTGATGTCGCTCTTGCGGTGCAGGAAGCTCGCGTAGGTGATCATCACGCCGAACGCCAGACTCATGCTGAAGAACACCTGGCCAAACGCGAACCGCCAGGTGGTCGGCTTGAGCAGCTCCGACCAGTCCGGGCTGAGGTAATACGCCAGCCCTCCCGTCGCACCGGGAAGCGTCAGGCCGCGAATCGTCAGAATCAGCAGCATCAGCCACGGCAGCGGAACCGTCCACAGCACGACCTTGCTGACGATGTTGACGCCCCGGAAAATACACAGGAACATCAGCCCCCAGACCAGCACGAGCGCGAAGACCACGCCCGGCTGGAGGCTGCCCAACGCCCAGCCGGGGCCCGTTGCGTCGGCTCCCCAGAGGTTGAGAAACTGCCCGTTAAAAAACGTCTTTGCCGCCTGCACGCCTTCTGGCCCCATTCCCGCCCAGGGCAACTCGCCGTGGTTCCAGACGATGCCCTGAACCGACTGCACGAAAAAGCCAAGGCACCACGCGAGGACCACGGGGTAATAGGTGATGATAAGGAATCCCAGCAGGATGCCCCACCACCCGACCGCCTCCTTGCGCCTGCCCGCGCGGGCGAAGGCGTCCGGCGCCGCCCGCTGGGCCAGGTGACCCAGCGAAAATTCGAGAATCAGAATCGGTATGCCGATCACCAGCATCGCCGCGATGTACGGCACGAGGAACGCCCCGCCGCCGTAGGCGTAGAGCTTGTACGGAAAGCCCCAGAGGTTGCCCAGCCCCACGGCCGAGCCGATCGCCGCCAGGACAAAACCCGCACGTGATCCCCAGTTTTCCCGCGAGCCGTCCGATGTCAACAACGGTGATTCGTCAGTCATCGTTCTGCCTCCTCATGTCGGTGGACCGGCCGATTATCTTGCGCGAAAACGATACCGACGGCAAGGTCCGTTCTGCGTCATGCCCTGACAACCCGTCTGGAACGTCTCGAGGCTGTCTCGACCGCGTCGCGAGATTTTTGCCTTTCTAGACGCGCCCCTCAAAAGTCGACGGAACGGAACATCAGGGCGATTCGTCAACGCAAAGAATAGAGTTACATCCCCAAAATGGTCCTCCCAGCGTTGTTCTTGGCAGTTCTGAGGGAGGCGTCTTTACTAAACGAGCTGCTGACCGTGCAGAGTGCGCCGAGGGAATCCTGACTGAAAAATCGGCCCCGCCTGGCGCAATCCCGCCCCGTCCACTGGTTTTTCCCCGCCCGATATCGTATAATGGCCTGAAAGAGTACATCAGCCGAACGTTGTTCGTGACCCCCGGGGGCGAACTGGTTTCGACCGGACGAATGAGGTTCAAGTGGCGTGCCGAGGTTCCAGGTGGCCTCGTTAAACCCTGGACAACTGATAGTTGCCAAACCGCAACTTCGCATGGCTGCGTAACTAACGCAACCCGCTGCTGCTGAATTGTGCCCGTGATTCGGCAGACAGCGACAAACAACGGGCTTGCCGCGCGACAGTGGTCGGGTTACCGCGCGGGACTACTGTCCGACTGGCCGAGACCGGAGCGTGTCGCTTCGCGCCCGATCGGCGAGAACCAAACAAGCGACTATGCACGTAGAAGCTTGATCTGAAACGTCACGGGACGCGGGTTCGATTCCCGCCGCCTCCATTCGAC
>CAYMAP010000268.1:0-3026 GCA_964388425.1 uncultured Planctomycetaceae bacterium | reverse complement strand
CGTCGCGACTCGGGAAACCAAAAAGAGTTGCGTTGTCCCCGGCGATTCGATTATAATGCCGCGCGGAATTGTCCACGCGTCAATGGAGAGCCACCGGACATGGCAACACGAACCGCAGCGCAACACCGCTGGCGATGGGTTCTGGTCGGGCTGCTGGCCCCGCTGACAATCGGTCTTCTCGTGGAGGCCGGCCGGCAGTGGACCGGAACAGCCAGCGCCCAGTCCGTCCAGTCCGGCGGGGACGGCAAGAGTATTTTTGTCGTCGCCGGGCAGATATCTCCTCAAACTTACGGGCTGTATCTGGTCGATTATGAACACAAGACCGTCTGCGTGTACGAATATCTCGATAACACCCGGACGCTCCGACTGATGGCGGCACGGACGTACGCCTTCGACGTGCAACTGGACGCGTACAACACCGAGCCCGAGCCGAGGGAAATCCGTCGGCTCGTCGGACAACAGAAACGACTGGACGACAACGAGTCTCCATGACGCCGGATCGGCCCCTGGGTAGCCGACCCGACAGGACAACAACACCATGGCCAAGATGTATCTTTCCGAAGAAGAAGCCTGCCAGGCCCTCGGCGTGGACCTCGACGGGCTGATGGAGTTCGTCAACAGCGGCAAGCTGCAGATGTACCAGGACGGCGCGAAGCACGTCTACAAGGCCGGCGACATCGAAACCCTCGCCCAGGAGACCGGCGCGGCGGGTGCCCCGGCCGATCAGGGCGAAGACCTCGAACTGCCCCCCGCTGAAGATCAGTCCGCCCAGGAAGACTTCACCGCCGCCTCCGCCGAGGACAGCCTCGAAGCGGCTCTGGAGACCCCCGGTTCGGAAGAAGACATCGCCCTGCTGGATGACAGCGGCGAGCAGACCGAGGGTTCGACCGGTATGATGTCGCCCGAGCACGAAACCCACGTCGGCGACCAGGCCGAGGACGAACTGTCCCTCGCCGACGAAACCCAGGCACTCGCCGCCCCCACCGAACAGAGCCAGAAAGAAGACACCGTCATCACCTCCGAGGGCATCAGCATCTTCGACGACGAGGACCTCGAAATTGAAGAGGCCGACCCCATGGCCAAGACGCAGATCGCCCCCAGCCTCGACGACCAGATCGCCCTGGATGGCGTGGGCAGCGGCTCGGGGCTGCTGGACCTGACGCGCGAGAGCGACGACACCAGCCTCGGCGCCGAGGTCCTCGACCAGATCGACATGGAGGGCAGCGGGCTGGCTGGCAGCGGCTTGGCCGGTTCGGGCCTGGCCGGCGGAACGGAACTGGCCGGATCGGGCCTGTCGGGCACGGGCATGGGCACGGGGCTGACCGACACCGCCCTGTCCAGCGGGCTGGAAAGCGTCGCCGGGACGGACACCTCCACCCCCACCGTCGCCACCACACCCAGCGCCGGGGGCGTCGCCGCACCGACCTATGTCGAGGCCGTCGACCCGGCCAGCGGCCTGTTCGGCGGGATGCTCCTCGGGGCCGCCATCGTTATGCTCGTGGTCCTTTTCGCTACCGTCGCCGCCCAGCAGGGCATCGTCAGCGGACTGATGGAGAATCTCCAGAAGAGTATGGGCATCCTGCTGGCCGCCATGGTCGTTGTCATCGGCATCTGCGCCGCGGCGGGGCATTTCATCGCCAAGGCCTTCGCCGGGAAAGCCACCCGCTGACCGCCCCGTGCGCCGAAGCGACAGGAAGCAAGAGACACAACGCCCGCATCGAGCCGTGCCCTTCGGGGAGCGGCTTTTTGTTTCCCTTTTGGCTTGGTGCGCCTTGCATCTTGTTTCTTGCAGTCTCTCCCCCCATTCGCTAGTCTACGTGGTCAGAAATTGACCGTCGGAGTCCGTTGCGAACCGCGCAGCGAGTCCCGGCGGCCTGGACGAATCCCGCCGACTTCCCCGGTGGGTGGAAAGGATAGATCATGGCGACACGACGACTGCCCTCCTTTGCACTCTTGAGCGTACTGGCAATCGGCGGACTCTTGGCGACTGGGTGTAACGACCGCGTCAAGGAACTGGAGATGGCCAACCGCAGCCTCTCTGATCGGCTCAGCCAGGCCGAGGCCGAAAACGAACGCCTCCGCTCGGAAAACGACCAGATCACAGCCGAACTCAACCAGCAGCGTGGCATCGTCACGCAGCAGTCGGCGGAGATTCAGGAACTGCGTGACGCCAACCAGGAACTCCGCACCGGGCTGAGCAACCTCAAACGCATGTACGACGAGGTCGTCGCCCGAGGGCCGAAAATTATCCGCAGCCCGCTGCCGCCCGCCCTGAACACCGCTCTGCTGAAGTTCGCCGAGGAAAACCCCGACCTCGCCGAGTACGACGAAAAGAACGGCATGGTCAAACTCAAGAGCGACCTGACGTTCCCGCCCGGCTCGGCGACGGTCAGCGAAGACGCGTCGGCGACCCTCGCCAAACTCGTGCAGATTCTCAATTCGCCCGACGCGAAGCAATTCCACGCCTACATCGCCGGGCATACCGACGATATGCCCATCGGCAAACCCTCGACGCGGAGGCGACACCCGACGAACTGGTATCTCTCCGTCCACCGCGCCGTCGGCGTGCAGAAGACTCTCGAAAAGGCCGGCCTGTCGCCTGACCGCATCGCGGTGCTGGGCTTCGGAGAGTACCATCCTGTCGAGCCCAACGAGCCCAGCAAAAAAGGCAACCGCGCCAACCGGCGAGTGGAAATCTGGATCGTCCCGCCGGGCGCGTTCCTGACGTCCGAGGCCTTCACCCCGGCCGAACCCGTCGAGCCCACGCCCGTCGGGGGATCCGGATAGGGCCCTTGCCCGAGCGGGCCGGAACCGTGGCATGGGCATCTTGTCGGTGTCTCCGGGCCTGTCTGAAAACCGTTCTTTTTCGTGGCACCGGCATCTTGCCGGTGCGTTGCAGGGCCATCCTGGCCCTGCGCCGTCGGCTCGCGGGTGCCACGCCCGTGCCACAACGTGGATTCCGAAAACTCAATCTTGATGCGCCCCTCAAAAGTCGACGGAACGGAACATCAGGGCGATTCGTCAAC
>CAYMAP010000267.1:0-3032 GCA_964388425.1 uncultured Planctomycetaceae bacterium | reverse complement strand
CGTTCCGTCGACTTTTGAGGGGCGCATCATGGAAAGGTCGAATGTCGAATAGAAAACGGCACGCACGATGGTTTCTCGCCTTCGCGGAAAGGCCGACACGCGGTGGGTGCTTTCTGCTTCGCCAAGGTTCCGCCAACCGCGGGCGGCGAGATGGAGCTTCTGATCAATCGTTCCGCCGAACCGCGACGGACGTCGGCAACGCGAGTCGCTGGGCGAGGTCTTCCTCGCCCGGCTCGAAGGGCTGTTCGCCCTTGCGGTACAGCACGACCATGCCGATCATCTCGCCCGGAGCGGGAATCAGCGGAATCGCCATCAGCGTAATGCCCGGCAGGTATTTCTGTATGCCTTCGTCGAACAGGCCGCTTTCCTCCCCGGCATCGACGACCTGAACCTGCGGATGGGCCAGCAGCAGGTCGATCATCGGGTTGCTCAGTTGCCGACAGAACTCCAGGCTATCCGGCCTGGGCACGCCGAAACGCCCGATGATCCGCAGATCAGCCTGGGCGTCGCAAACCAACGCCACCCCGCTGACCGGCCCGCCCTGGCGGACGAACGTCCGGAAAAAGACACGGAAGACGTCGTCGTCGTTTTTCCCGCCCAGCAGGTCGAGCTGGTAGCGGATAAGATCTTCGTGGATGCGGAGTTGCTGGGAGAGGTGGCGGTAGGCTTCGGTCATGTCGCGACAACTGTCGGACAGGTCCGCCTCGACGGACTGATGGTGATCCTGCTGGGTGCGGATGAGCTGGCGGAGATCGTCGGTCTGCTGGCGGTCTCGCTGGAGGTCGGCGGCCTGGCGGAGCGCCTGGGCGACCGTGTCCCGCAGCCTCTGGAGGTTCAGGGGCTTGGTCATCAGTTCCAGCGGACGCCGGCGGGAGGCTTCCGAGAGCGTCGCGGGGTCACCCCGGCCGGTGATGACCACCGTGGGAACCTCCCCGCAGATGCCGCGAAGCTGGTCGATCACGTCGATGCCGCTGCAATCACCGAGGCACAGGTCGGTGATGACCACGTCCGGTCGGCTCGAGCGGGCGAGCTGGAGCGCCTCGCCCCCGCTGCCGGCCGTCGCGCAGATCATCTGCTCGTCGTTCAGCGCGTCAGCGAGGAGCTCGCGAAGCTCCGGCTCGTCGTCCACGATCAAAATACGTGCGGGCTGCTTGTTTTTCATCACGCCGACTCCCCCGGTCGATGCCTGCCGCCGTGCAGACTACGCGCCATCAACCGGTGCTGCGGTTTGAGGATCGTTCGCAGGGGGCTACGTTGCCGCCGGCAGGAGGACGTTGACCGTCGTGCCCTGCCCGGGCTGCGACTCGATCCAGATTCGGCCGCGGTTGTTCACCACGTACCGCCAGGCGAGCGACAGCCCCAGTCCCTGCCGTCGTCCCGCGCGCTGGCGGGAAAAAAACGGCGTGAATACCTTGTCAAGCGTCTCGGCGTCCATGCCCGGCCCTTCGTCTCGGACCGTCAGGAGCACGCGGGATCGCCCCGAGGCTGCCTTCGCTTCAATTCGAATGTAAGGCACACTTCGGACAGCATTTGCTGCATTACTGAACAGCTCCAGCAGCACCGTCCGCACCTGCGCCGGGTCCACCCGGAGGTCCGGGAGGCAACCCTCAATACATTTATCGAATTTCGCAGCCTTCTCATTAGGGGGATTTAGGGAAGAAAACTCGGATATTGCATCTGCCAGCAGCGCCGAGGCGGAAATCTGCTGGAAATCCGGCTCGGGGGGAGCGGCGAAACGCATGAGATTCGTGACGATATCGCTGATCCGCTGGGCCTGGTCGACCATGGTCTGCCAGGTCTTGCGATCGGTTTCGGACTCAGCCCGCTCAGCCATCAGTTGTGCCCGCCCGGAAATAACCGTCAGCGGATTGTTCAACTCGTGGGCAGCCCCGGCGGCGAGCTGGGCAATGGTCTGCAGCAACTGATCTTCGGTCTGCCCGGCGGGAGGCTCAGCTACGGGCGGCGCGGACGGCTCGCCGTCGATCGGCGGAGAAGGCACCGCGTTGTCGTTGCGTTCGGTCAAAACCAGGGACTCCGAATCCGTGTCGCTGAACCCGCCTGGCAAACCGCCCGCCCGGTCGCCGACTCAGGCGTTGACCAGTTCGACGATCCGTTCGATGACGGCTTCGATGTTGAAGGGCTTTTTGATGAAATCGTCCGCACCGGCAGCCTTGAGCGTATCGACCTCCGACGGGTCGACCATCCCGGAAATAATCAGAATGCGAATGTGCTGCAGGTCCGGGTTGCTGCGGAGGGTCTGGCAGACCACGTTGCCGTTGACGTCCGGGAGCATGTAGTCCAGCACGACCACGTCGGGATGAAACGTCTGGGTCTTCAGCCCGGCGTCGTAGCCCGTCTGGGCGGTCTCGACCTCGAACCGTCCGTCGGCGGTCAGCACGTCGACGAACAGCTCGATGATCTCCGGATCGTCGTCGACGACCAGCACACGCGTCTTGCCCCCGCCCAGCTCGTCCATCGGGATGTTGTTGGCCCGCATGAACTGGATCAGCTCGTTGTGGGGAATCCGCCGGAACTTGCTGCCCGGCACGCGGAAGCCCTTGAGCTGGCCGTTATCGAAACAGCGGATGATCGTCTGCTGCGAGAGGTTGCAGAGATCGGCGGCTTCGCCGGTAGTGTAGACGGCTTTGGCTTTCACGCGGGTCTCCATCATGGGTGCTGGAGGATAACTCGCCGATATCTTACCAAACCCCGCCAGTTTGCCAAGGGGGAAATACGCCCGTTTTTTGCCCCGATGGACGGTGTGGCGAAGCGAGGCTTCCGCAACAGCCGAACACCGGCTTGAGGGACGGAACCGCATGCCTGGCCGAGCAGGCATGAGGCACCCGGCCTGAGGAGCAGCGTGTGTGCGAGCACCCACCCCCCTTGCAGCTCAGCCGAACCGGCGCAAGCAAAGACCGGGCACTGAGGGTTACCGCCAGTGCCCAGTCGCGTTGAAGTCGTCAATCAAGACGCGCTCCTCCAACGTCGACGGAACGGAACATCAGGGCGATTCGTCAACGCAAAGAATAGAG
>CAYMAP010000266.1:0-3088 GCA_964388425.1 uncultured Planctomycetaceae bacterium | reverse complement strand
CCAAAGAAAAGCCTTAACAACATCTTAACTGTTCGCCGTGAGGCCAGGGTGTACAATGAGAACCTTATGTGTGCCATGGAACACCCCACAGCATCGGCATCCGGCGAGGTCAAGACCGGCTCGACGAGAGGATCCGCCGGAGGTTCCGGCGGATCGACCAACGGACATTCCGCCGGCTCGTCCAAGGCCTCCTGGCAGGGCAAGAGGCTCGGGCGGTTTCGCATCCAGGACCTCGCCGGGGCCGGGTCCATGGGCAAGGTCTTCCTCGCCGAGGACGTCAACCTCAAGCGGCGCGTCGCCCTGAAGGTCCTGCCGAGAAAAATCGACGGCAAATCCCTGGACCCCCAGAAGGTCGAACTGTTCATCCGCGAGGCCCGCTCGGCGGCCCGGCTGGACCACCCCAGCGTCATGCAGGTCTACGAAGTCGCAGAACACCAGGGCCTGCACTACATCGCCATGGAACTCGTCGACGGAGGGAACCTCGACGAGCTCGTCAAGGCCGGCGGACCCCTCGAGGTCCCCCAGGCCTGCGGGCTCTGCGCCGAAGCCGCCGAAGCCCTCGACTACGCGCACAAAATGGGCGTCGTCCACCGCGACATCAAACCCTCGAATCTCATGCTGACCCGCGACGGGCGGTGCAAGATCACGGACTTCGGGCTGGCTCGGCTCGAAGACCCGACCGACACCTTCCGCCTGCCCACCGAGGCCGTCGGAACCCCGAAATTCGCCGCCCCGGAAGTCGCCCTCGGCAACCCGGCCAGCCCGGCCTCGGACGTCTACAGCCTCGCCGCCTCGCTCTGGATGCTGCTGACGGGCGAAGCGATCTACTCCGGCAAAACCACCGCGGAAATCTCCCGAAAACACGTCGACGAACCCATCCCCGATATCCGCCAATTCCGCGACGACCTGCCCGAGACCCTCGTCGCCGACCTGAAAAGGGCCCTGGCCAAAAAACCCGAAGATCGTTTCGACAGCGCCGGGCAGTTCGCCAAGGTCCTCCGCCGGCATACCATCGGGGCCGGGTCGGCTACGAACCTCAACACCACCGGTTCGTTCGATGCCCAGTCCGACGGCCCCGCCCGCAAGGCCCCCTCCGCAGCCGAACGCATCGCCGCCATCGCCGCCCAGCGGCGGAAGAAAAATCTCGCCCTGCTGGCTATCGGCGGAAGCGTCGCCGCCGTCGCTGGGATCCTCGTCGCCCTCCTGCTGGTCCTCGGCGGAAACGACAACCAGGCGAGCAAAGCGACGGCCGATTCCCCGGGCCGGCAGGCGTCGGTCGGCGCTTCACTCACACCGTTAGCCGACGCTTCACCGGGCGACTTCGACTGTCTCGCCACCGATAGCGACGCCCTCCACGCCGCCGCTGGCGACAACCGCCTCATGACCGTCAGGGGCACCGTCCGCCTCGCCGCCACCAGCCAGACCGGAAAGGTCTTCAACATCGACTTCGAGGGCAACGACAAGGGCGGCTTTCAGTGCGTCTTCTTCCCCGTCCTGTACCCATCCATGGAAAAGGCTTTCGGAGGGGTCAACGGCTCGGGCCTGACCGGCAGAACCATTCTCGTCCGCGGTCCGGTCACGCTCTACAAACGGCTCAATATCCCGCAGATCATCATCGAATCGCCCTCGCAGATCCGCGCCCTCGAGGAACCGTAGAGCCGGCGACCCCTCTGCAGGGAGGCGCGCATGGTCCTGGCCGGCTGCGAGGTCGGCAAGACCCTTTCCGACCGCCTCAAACAACGCGCCAGCGGAACGTAACCGAGACAACGCCACGCCGAGCCTGACCGGCGGGGAGAGTCGCGGACTCGCTCTACAGTTCCCGCCCGATGGCCTGGGCGATTTTGCGCATCACACCCATAAGCTGGCCCAGCGCCTGCGGCGTGATGGACTGGGCTCCGTCGGACATCGCGTGCTCGGGGTCGTGATGGACCTCGACGATCAGTGCGTCGGCACCGGCGGCGACGGCGGCGCGGCACATCGCGGGAACCAGGTGGGCGTGACCGGTTCCGTGGGACGGGTCGGCCATCACGGGCAGGTGGGTCCGCTGGTTGAGTTCCGGCACGACCGTCAGGGGCAGGGTGTTGCGACAATACTCCTCGTAGGTGCGGATGCCCCGCTCGCAGAGGATGACGTTCTTGTTGCCGGCGTTGATGATGTACTCCGCCGCCAGCAGCCATTCGTCCAGCGTCGAGGACAGCCCGCGCTTCAGCAGCACCGGCTTGCCCGCCTTGCCGCACGCCTCCAGCAGCGGGTAGTGCTGCATGTTCCGCGCGCCGATCTGGAGGACATCGGCGTGTTCGCAGACCAGGTCCATCGTCTCGACGCTGATGACCTCGGTGACGACGGCCAGGTCGGTCCGCTTGCGGGCCTCGGCGAGAAGTTTCAGGCCCTTTTCGCGCATTCCCTGAAAGCTGTACGGGCTGGTCCGGGGCTTGTACGCCCCGCCCCGAAGGCCGATCGCCCCGGCCTGGCGGACGCCTTCGGCGATGCGGAAGATCTGGTCCTCGCTCTCGACCGCGCAGGGCCCGGCAATGATGCCGACCCTCCGGTCGCCAATCGGGAAGTCCTTCGGGCCGATGGCGATCTGCGAGCGATCCTGCTTGACCTCCGTCGAGGCCATCTTGTACGGCGCGAGGATCGGGACGATCTTCTCGACCATCGGGGCGTTTTCGATGGCGGACTTATCGACGGAGCGTTTGTCGCCGATGGCGGCGATGACGGTGCGGTCCGTGCCCACGATCGGGTGATCCCTCAGGCCGAACTCGCGAACGAGGTCAATCACGTGCTGGACCTGCTCCTTCGAGGCACCGGGTTTCATGACGACGATCATGGTAGATTCCGTTTTGGACCTTGGGAAAAGGCAGGCGGGCGCAGCGGGGCAGGTACGGCCGGCGACATGGCCATGTAGAATGCCAAAACAGGCTTCCGCTGAAACCACAGACACGGAGAACTCAAAGAAAACCGGACACCAACGTGTGTTTTCTGAGAGTCCTCAGTGTCTCTGTGGTTCAATGTGTCAGCCAGCAGATTATTTGTAGTACCCGACCATTTCGCCACAGCTCTTGACGGGCACTTTGCCCGCCCAGCC
>CAYMAP010000265.1:0-3147 GCA_964388425.1 uncultured Planctomycetaceae bacterium | reverse complement strand
CATCGCCCCCCGCTGAATCGCCGCCGCCCCCACCACCGTCGCCGGGCCGAACAGCCCCAGGACCGTCAACTCACCGAGGTAGCGGTAGCTCAGACGCATCGGACGTTGCGAATACGACCACGCCATACCCAGCACGACCGCGAAGAACCACAACGGCAGCGCCTGCTGCATCAGCCACGCCAGCACGCACACGCACGCCGTCGCGAGCAGTCCCAGCACGATCCCCCCCGCGCGATACCACGACTTCGACACCATCCCGGCCTGGATGAGCTTGCTGCCCCCGAAAAAACCGTGGTGATCGAGGTCCGCTGAATCCGCTCCGCTCTCGGCGTCGGCGACGTCGTTGATGAGATTCGCGCTGAGGTGACAGCCGATCACCGCCGCCAGCCCCAGCGAGAAACGGATCGGGCGGAACGGCGCATCGGGCACAAACGCGCCGGCGAGGTACGGACCGACGCTGGCGGACAGGAACGGCAGCCGCAATGCACGAACCGACGTCGCAAACCGCCCCGGCGACGCGGGCCGGACGGTCGCCGCCGCCCGGTCTGCAGGCGCTGGGCGGGTCGGTTGTCCCTCGTCCATCACGCCGACCGCATCCTATCCGAACCCATGGCGATTCAGAAACGGCACGGCCGCCTTGACGCTCAGCCGACCCGGGCCGGCCAGCAGCAGCCCCGCGAACACGATCGCCATATCCGCCGCGTGAGCCCACTTCGTCATCGGCGCTCCGCCGCGGATGAGCATCGTCGCCGCGACGATCATCGTGAATAGCATCAACGCCGACGCCGGCCGAAACAGCAGCCCGAGGATCAGCAGCAGCCCGCCCCCAAACTCCGCCATCGCCGCACAGAACCCCCAGAACGTCGGCCAGAACGTCACGCCCAGCGACCCCATCGCCCCGCCGACCTGCTGCCATTTCTCCGGCCCGCCCGCCACCTTGCCCCAGCCGAAGAGAATGAACATCACCCCCACGCCCACCCGAACGACCAGCAACCCGATATCGACCCAGCCTGTTTTTCCCGTCGGGGGCATGTGAGACTCCTTTCGTTGTTGAACCGCTCCATTATACGCACAGACACCACAGACGCGAACCCTCCTCCGCCCGGGGCCAGGGCACAAGGCGCACCGGTGAGTCGGCCGGCTGATTTTTATCTCGCCCGCCAGTCTTCGTTCGGAATTTCCAATCGAACCTCGAATTTCGCCTTCGTGGGCGGTATCCTGCTCGCAATCGGAACCGGGTGATGGAAACCCCGGACCAGAACACGGACCCAAGCGGGACGAACCGATGATCGACATCAAGCAGTTGCGAGAGGACCCCGACGCGTACCGACAGGCCGCCAAGGTCAAGCGGATGGCCGTCGATATCGACGGCCTGCTCGAACTCGACGGGCAGGTTCTGGACGCCCAACGCGAGTTGCAGGAGATCAAGACCGCCCAGAACCGCGCGGGCAAGGACATCGCCCGACTGCAGGGCGAAGAGAAACAAGCCGCCATCGAACAGATGGGCAAGCTCAAGTCGCGAGTCAAGGAGCTGGACGATCGGCTGGTCGAACTCCAGCCCCGACTGGACGAGCAGTTGCTGCTGGTTCCGCAACTGCCCGCGCCGGAGGTGCCCATCGGCCAGACCGACGCGGACAACGTCGAGGTTCGACGGGAGGGCGAGCTGCCGGCCTTTGACTTCCAGCCGAGGGACCATGTCGAACTCGGCGAGGCGCTGGACATCATCGACCTGCCCCGCGGCGTGAAGCTCGCCGGGGCGCGGAATTTCATCCTCAAGGGCGCCGGCGCGATGCTGCACCAGGCGGTGCTTCGGCTGGCAATGGACGGCATGGTCGCCAAAGGCTACGAACCCATGGTCGTGCCCATGCTCGTCAACGACGAGATCATGGAGGGCACGGGGTACTTCCCCGTCGGGCGGGACCAGGCCTACCTCTGCGAGCGGGACGGCCAGGCCCTGGCGGGAACCGCCGAGGTGCCAGTGACGGCGTATTACAAGGACGAAATCCTCTCCGCCGAGGACCTGCCGAAGAAGTTCGTCGCCCAGTCGACCTGCTTCCGCCGAGAGGCCGGCGCCGCCGGCAAGGACACCCACGGGCTCTACCGGATTCACTTTTTCGACAAGGTCGAGCAGGTCATTCTCTGCCAAGCCGACGACGCCGTCAGCCAGGCCCACCACGAGGAAATCATCGCCAACGCCGAGGAGGTCCTGCGGAAGCTCGAACTGCCCTATCGCCTGATCGAGGTCTGTACCGGCGACATGGGGCAGGGCAAGGTGAGGATGTACGACATCGAAACGTGGATGCCCAGTCGGGACAGCTACGGCGAGACGCATTCAGCCAGCCGATTCGGGGACTTCCAGGCCCGTCGGCTGAACATCCGCTACCGCGACGCCGACGGCAAGCCGCAGTTCTGCCATACGCTGAACAACACCGTCATCGCCAGCCCGCGGATTCTCATTGCCCTGTTGGAAGTCCACCAGCAGTCCGATGGAAGCATCCGAATCCCCCCCGCCCTCCAGCCGTACATGGGAGCAATGAAGGCGATAAAGGCGCCCCCCTCAGAAGCATAGATCAGCCCCCGAACGCCCCGTTGGACGATACCGATGAGACGTACGAGCGAACATCGCACGAAAATTCCGCGAGCAAGCCGCAAACTGCGAAAGTTGGGGTAATGGTTTGCAGACGTCCTTGACCTGTATCTCACCACCAGCTACATTGAGAACGCGCGGTTTCCGGCCGGCATGGAGGTCTTTGGCGACCTCCAGGTAGTTCTGCAGGGCAGTGTCGGGGTCCTCCCATGGGCCGAAGTAATGGATTTTGCCGCGGATTTTTTTGCACCACTGGCCGTTTCTGTGGGCAGTGACAGTGACTGGGAAGCCGGCGTGAGGCTTCCCGTGTTTTTTTACGAGCATGGGCTTTCGGCATGACAGACCGCCAGAAAACCACACTGCTGCATCCCATCCGAGGAGTTGATGATGAGATCACGCCTTGCGGTTGTCGTCAAGGTTGCCGCAGCGAAATTTGCCACTTGGCCATATCAGCACAAACCCTTTTGTATCAGATCTAATCTATAGGGCCCTTAGCTCAGCGGTTAGAGCAGAGGACTCATAATCCTTTGGTCCAAGGTTCGAATCCTTGAGGGCCCAGT
>CAYMAP010000264.1:0-3163 GCA_964388425.1 uncultured Planctomycetaceae bacterium | reverse complement strand
GGGCGCGGGGACCGAAGCCCTTCGGCCGGCCTGATCCATCGCGCGGGGGGCTGAGGTCTGTTTCGGCTGCTCGGCGAGATTCCCGGCCTGGCCCGGCAGCAGGGCGAGGGTCTTCGTGAACAGCGCGGTGTTGTCGTACATCCCCCCGAACGTCTCAGCCCCCACGCCGATCGCCGAGGTCGGTATGGGCAGGCCGGTGTGTTTGAACGTCGTCCACCCCGCACCGGCGTGCCGGCTGACCAGCCGAAGGCACGTCGTCGTCAGTGGGTCGTACCTGCCCCATCGCCGAAACTGTTCCGCCGACCGCTGCTCGACCGGCAAGCCGGCCAGGCTCAGCCGATACGCCGCGATCAGTTCCCGCAGTTCGTCTCCCGTCAGCGACTCGAAGCCGAACGTCTCGAGGATCACCGGCAGGGCGTCCTCCAGCGGGGTCTGCTTCTGGCGGAACGACCGGACGAGCTGCCTCTCGAACCGCCAGCCGCTCATCCGCTGCCGACGCAGCAGGGCCGGGTGCATCTGATAGCCCGCGTCCGTGTTGCCCAGTCCCAGTCCGCCGGTCTCGTGGTCGGCGGTGACGATCACCAGCGTCTCGTCGGGGTGGTTTCGGTAGAAGTCCATCGCGACGGCGACGGCCTCGTCGAAGTCCAGGACCTCCGCGGCCGTGGTAGCGGCGTCGTTCTCGTGGCAGGACCAGTCGAGCCGTCCGCCTTCGACCATCAGGAAGAACCCGCCCGGCGAGTCCAGCAGTTCGACCCCCTTCGCCGTCAGCTCCGCAAGGCTGGGCGTTTCCGGCGAGCGGTCGATGGCGTAGAGCATGGCGGCGTCCTCGTCGAGTTCCTCGCAGAAGAAGCACGCTTTCTGCCCGGGCTGAAAGTCGTCGAGGTGCTCGCGCTTGCGCCCGATCGCATAGCCGGCCCGGCGGACGGCGGCGAAGGGGTCGGCCCGACCCTGGCGGTACTTGTCGCGTCGGCCCTTCAGCGACCCGCCGGCGAAGTAGTCGAACCCGCTTTCGGGCAGTTGCATCGCGATCTGCCAGTAGTCATTTCGGCTGGGCTGGTGGGCGTAGAAACACGCCGGCGTCGCGTGGTCCAGGCTGACCGTCGAGAGAATGCCCACCTTCATGCCGCGCCGGCGGGCGTGTTCGGCAAGGCTCGGCCAGCGTTCCCGGCCGGCCGGGTCCACGCAGATCACGCCGCTGAGGGTCTTTCGGCCCGTGGCGATCGCCGTCCCGGCCGCGGCCGAGTCCGTCACCAGACTGTCCGCCGAGTGCGTCGCCGTCAGGCCCACCACCGGCAGGCGGTTCATGGCCAGCCCGGGCCCCGGCGAGCCTTCTGGTCGTTCGCCGCCGGCGCGGAGGTAGTGGGCGCCCAGCGTCCGCTGGGCCGTGCCCATCCCATCGCCGATCAGCAGGAACACATACTTCGCCCTGCCGGTCGTCTCCGCCCGTACCGAACCGGCCAGGCACAACAGACTCAGCAACATCCATCGAATCGTTCGCACACAGGTCATGGCAATATCTCCGGAAAGGGGAACATGTCGCGCCCTTCATTGTACAGAACGGAGTGTTAAGATTGTGTCAAAGTCACTTCGGATCGACGAGCGGTTTTCACCGGAAGAAGCAGTCTGTATAATCCCCCGAGACCGATTGTGGCACCGGCATCGTGCCGGCGAGTCTGCCTGCGGGCAGTCAGCCTGCCTCAGAACGTCACCGTCACCACAGAAAGGACCCTCATGGGCTCGCAGAAAGCATTGCAGGACAGGCTGGGACTGAACATCGTCTTCGACCTCCAACTCCGGGTGGTCGGGGACGCCGACCCGAAGGGCGCTCTGATCGCCGCCATCCGCCAGGCAGGCGCCCGCATCACCGACCTGTCGCTGGACGAGATCGACGCCGAGACCGAGGATCTGCTCTACAGCGTGACGGTCTTCACCCGCGGCGACGAACACCTCGGCGAGGTCCGTTCAGCCATCGAGGCCGTCGAGGGCGTGGTGCTGGAAGAAGTCCTCGACGTAGCGATGGAGAGCCATCGCGGCGGTGCGTGCGAGACCGTCAGCCGATCGCCCATCCGCTCGAACACCGATCTTCGGATTCTCTACACGCCCGGCGTGGCGCGGGTCTGCAAGGCCATCGAAGCCGAGCCGGACCTCGCCCGGGAGTACACCCACCTCGCCAACAAGGTCGCCATCGTGACCAACGGGACGGCGATCCTGGGCCTCGGCGACATCGGGCCGGTCGCGGGCCTGCCGGTCATGGAGGGCAAGAGCGCGATCTTCTGGGAATTCGCCAAAGTCTCCGCCGAGCCGATCCTCGTCGATACCCACGACCCGGACAAATTCATCGAGACCGTCCTCGCCATCGCCCCGACGTTCGGCGCGATCCAGGTCGAGGACGTCAAGGCCCCGGAGTGCTTTCGCATCACACGGGAACTCGACCGCCGGCTGGAGATTCCCGTGATGCACGACGACCAGCACGGCACGGGGACGATCGTGTTGGCCGGCGTGTACAGCGCGTGCAGCCTCACCGGGCGGAAGATCGCGGACCTGCGCGTCGCCATCAGCGGCGCGGGCGCGTCCGGCACGGCCATCAGCGAACTGCTCCAGTCCGCCGGCATCGCGGACGTCGTCCTCTGCGATTCCAGGGGCATCGTCCACTCCGGGCGCGACGATCTCAACGAGGAAAAACGCAAACTCGCCGAGCGAACCAACCGCGACGGACGCACCGGCGGGCTCGCCGAGGCGATGGACGGTGCGGACGTCTTTGTCGGCTGCTCCCAGCCGAACATCGTCAGCCAGGACATGGTCCGCTCCATGGCCGAGGATCCGATCGTCCTGCCGCTGGCCAACCCGGTCAGCGAAATCTCCCGGCCGGACGCCCTCGCCGCCGGCGCCGCCGTCTACGCCGACGGCCGGTACATGAACAACGCCATCGCCTACCCCGGCATCTTCCGGGGCGCGCTGGACTGCGGCTGCTCGGTCATCAACGAAGCCATGATGCTCGCCGCCGCCCGCGCGCTGGCCGAGATCGTCCCCGAGGGCGAACTGCTGCCGGAAATGATGGATCCCGCCACGCACGCCACCGTCGCCCGCGCCGTTGTCGACGCCGCTCCGGCGGACGATTGCCGCACAATCTGACCCGTCGACGGAGGCAGACCGGCGAGCGGCG
>CAYMAP010000263.1:0-3170 GCA_964388425.1 uncultured Planctomycetaceae bacterium | reverse complement strand
ACAGGCGTGCTCCTGCCTCCGCTGCAAGCGGTTGGGCTGCGGGAACCAGTGGCAAGAATCGGCCGCACGGAAAGCGGCATACTCCAACGGGAAAGGATGAGACATGAACGAAAGACTCAAATGGCTGCCTTGGTTGCTGGTCTGTGTTCTGATGTTTGTCGGCTGTGGGGACAAGAAGTCCGGCAATGGTGGTGACGACAGCGGCGGGGGCGGTTTGTTGGCCGCACCGGCCGACACCCCCAAGGCCGTCTGCGTGAACTTCGTCAAGGCGGTTGAAACCGGCAACCAGGACCTGTTTCTCGACAGCCTGACCTACGAAGACAAGGACGAGGAAATGCTGGTGGCCATGTTCGGTACGATCAGCGCCGGCCAGAAGCTTCATGTCAAGGCGCTCGAAGCCTACGGTCCGGAGGGCGCGGAGCTGCTGGTGAAGAACAGCTCCTTCCCGACGGTGGCTGAGATCGAGGAGAAGGTCACGATCGAAGAGTCGGGCGATACCGCCAAGGCCATCCTGCCTGACCAGAACGAGCCGCTGGAATGGGTCAAGGTCGACGGGGTCTGGAAGGCGAAGCTGCCGGAGAAGGACCTGCCCCCGGCTGAGCAGCGTCCCCAGGCGATCGCGATGATGCAGACACTTGCCAGCGTGATGAATGAGGCGGCGGAGAAGGTTGGCAAGGAAGGGTACACGGCCGAGAAGATTGAGAAGGAAATGGCCGCAGCCATGCAGAAGGCCATGCAGGAAATGATGCAGAAGCAGTCGCAGTAATTTTGACGCATCGTTCACAGGCGGTGTGGCCCGGGCCGTCGGGCTGCACCGCGCTGCGGGCTACAGCACGGCCGGCGCATCGCTGGTGGCGGTGCTATGCGAAGTCTGCCCTGTTCCGCTCGGTGGGTGCGATTCGGTCGATTCAGGGATGCGCTGGGCTCGGCAGTCGACGTGGACGCCGCAGACGGGCACGCTGGGGGGCGGTTCCTTCGTGGGGTTTCGAAGTTGTCACTGCTGCATCTCTCGTCCTGGGAGAGGGCATGGGTCAGCCGTTCATCGACTGGTTCGACGATCGGCCTTGCCATCTGAATCGCACGGAGTATTCCGTCGGTTGTTTTGTCAGCGGTATTCCAGGATGCGTTTGAGTTCTTTGATCCGCTCTTTGGCGTAGAGGGTGTTTTCCTTGTAGAACGGTTCGAGCTTGAGGCTCTGCTGGTAGAGGTCGAGGGCTTTTTCGCGGTCGCCGAGTTCGAAGTCGTAGAGGGTCGCGGCCTGGAACCGAGCGGGTTTGGGGATGTAGGGGTCCCAGGTCCAGGCGCGTTCGAGCCAGAGCGCCGCGAGGTAGGGTTCGTCGAAGTACCGGCGGTAGATGTCGCCGATGCCGTAGGCTGCCAGGGCGACCCGCGTGCTGCGGGGGTACTTGCGTACGACGTCGAGGAACAGTTGCAGGGCGCGTCGCTGGTCGGAGTAGTCAAACCAGGGAGGGGACTTGATCCCTTCGAGGTAGAGGGTTTCGGCCTCGTCGTAGAGGCGGTTGGCGGCGGGGATGTTCCGGGCCGGCTCGATGTCTTTGGGGGGCATCTCGGCGGTCTGGAGGTAGCGGAAGGTTTCCTCGTCGTGGAACCGTTCCTGCATGGTGTGTACGACGTAGGCCTTGTAGGAATTTTCGCGGTCTTCGTAGAGTCTCGCCAGGGCGTCGTCGGCTTCGCGGTAGGCTTTGCGACGGGCGATAACGTTTTCGACCATCGCGCGTTCGGAGACGTCCGGCGCGGTGGTTTGTTGGGTGGTCGGGCCGGGTTCGGCCGGGACGCCGACCCACTGGAAGGTGCGTGTCTGGAGGAGGTTGTCCCGCTCCCGTTCGGCCCAGAAGGCCTTCTGGACGTCTCCGATGCGGGTGTAGTGGTCCAGCAGGTGCTCCAGGGCCACCCGATAGTTCGCCCGCGCCCGTTCGAGGTTGAGGACGGCGTTGACTTCCTGCTTGTCGTCGGCGGCGACCTCGACGGTCTCGATCGGCTTGCCGTACCATTTCGTGCGGGGGTAGTCCGGGCGGGTGTCGCAGGCGCAGCAGCAGGCCAGCGAGCAGACGGTCAGCAGCAGCCGGCGGGGCATGGAGGTCATTTGCCGCTCTCCTTGCTTGCGGGGCAGGGGGTCGTTTTGCATCGCTGTATTATCTCCCGCCCCCAGGCCGGTTGCAACCGCCCTGTCGAATGTGATGCAAGGGCGCCTTTGTCGTGGCGTGTCCGTTCGGATTCGGTGAAGTTTTCCCGGCGGGCTTGATTTCCGCTTCCCGGGCGGCTATGCAACAGGAAAGAGCCCGCGAAGGAGCACCGATGGACATCGAAACGCTGAGATCCAAAGAAGGCTTCGTCTGCGACATGGACGGGGTGATCTACCACGGCAACCGCCTGCTGCCGGGTGCCGAGGCATTCGTCGACTGGCTGCAGGGGATGGGCAAGCGGTTCCTGTTTCTGACGAACAGTTCCTGGCGGACGCCGCGGGAACTCAGCGAGAAGCTCCACAGACTCCGGTTGAACGTGAGGGAAGAGCATTTCTTCACCAGCGCACTGGCGACGGCGGATTTCCTGGCCAGGCAAGCCCCGGGCGGTAGCGCGTACGTTATCGGCGAGGCGGGCATCACCAACGCGCTCTACAACGCGGGGTTCAGCATGAACGACACGAACCCGGATTATGTCGTCGTCAGCGAGTCGCACCGTTACGGGTTCGAGTCGATCGAGAAGGCGGCGAACCTCGTGCGGCGCGGGGCGAAGCTGATCGGCACGAACCCGGACCTCAACGGGCCGACCGAGGAGGGCATCTGCCCGGCGACCGGTGCGCTGATCGCGCCGATCGAGCTGGCGACGGGGTCGAAGGCCTACTTCGTCGGCAAGCCCAACCCGCTGATGATGCGGCAGGCGATGAAGCACCTGGGCTGCCGGCGGGAGGAGACGGCGATCGTCGGCGACCGCATGGACACGGACATCGTGGCGGGCATCGAGGCGGAGATCACCACCGCGCTGGTCCTGACCGGCGTGACGACGCCGGAGTCGATGAGGCAGTTCGCGTATCGGCCCGATTTTGTCCTCGACGGCGTGGGTGACATCCCGCCGGCCTGATACCGGTCCGGGCAGGAGCGGACTGGCCCGCTGCGAGCGGCAAGATGCGCCCCTCAAAAGTCGACGGAACG
>CAYMAP010000262.1:0-3184 GCA_964388425.1 uncultured Planctomycetaceae bacterium | reverse complement strand
TTCCGTCGACTTTTGAGGGGCGCATCATTCAATCGATCCGTCGAGGCCGATGTTTGCATCATTCAGATTTTGAATTTGTTTTGGCTCTTCGTGCTTTGACATTCGAATGTACGTTTCGACGCATCAAACAATACGGGCAAAGCGTAGCACCCGCTTTCCGCTTTCAATGAGCCCCGTACCCGGGCGAGGCAAAAACAGCAGCCTCGACGGTGCCTGTCGACAGCCCTGCCAAGGCGATCAGGTGGAGGTCCCTCCACCCCAACCTTCTGCCGACCCCCGTTCGGGCTGCACGATAATCGCTCGCCCGGAGACGGGTCTCACCCGGCCTGTCGGGTTCTCCACGCCACAAGAGGCGGAAACGTCTGGACGCTGATGTGCCTTCGCGTCAGTTCCCGGTTCAGCACGCCGGGGACCGTCTCGGCGAGTCGGCAGGCATCGCGGTGGTCGATGCGGTGATCGGCGTACAACTGAATCGCCAACGCCAGGCGCACCTCCGCCGCGGTCACTTCCGCCCGATGCAGAATGTCGTCCGGCAGTTGAAGGTTCATCGCGCACCTGGAAACACGGCATTCGAGGGAATGCGGTACACCGCGGGCCCTCGAACGACCAGCCATTACGTGTCCTCTTGTCGACGCGGGTCACACCACGTCATGCCATTGGTTCTTATCGTCTGTTACGTTGTGAACATGAGTAACGGTTCATTTTTCTCTGCGTTCCGTTGCCCGGGTTGTCAGGATTTCCGGCGGGGATTTGCCTCGTCAGCTCGGTGCTTGCGTCCGGGCGGGGCAATGCGTAGGCTAGGGCACGATCGGACCCGACCCTTCAGCCCAGGGCCGGGCGCCATGTCTGCTCCTGCGGGCATGGGCCATGGAATCGCAGCCGAGGGAGGCTAAGCGCGCAAACCCTCAGCCTGGACCGGCTGAACCAGATCACCGGGAGTCGCCATGCAGGACAAAATCATTGCCGAGGGCATCACGTTCGACGACGTGTTGCTCGTGCCCGCCCGCTCCAGCGTCGTGCCCCGCGAGGTCGACACCTCCAGCCGACTGACGCGGCATGTCCGGCTGAACATTCCGCTGGTCTCGGCCGCGATGGACACCGTCACCGAGGCCAAGCTCGCCATCGCGCTGGCCCAGGAGGGCGGGATCGGCATCATCCACAAGAACCTTCCCGTCGAGGCCCAGGCCCGCGAGGTCGGCAAGGTCAAGCGGAGCGAAAACGGCGTGATCAACGACCCCCTGACCCTTCCGCCGGACGAGTCGACCGCCACGGCCCGCCAACGGATGGAGACCCACGGCGTATCGGGCTTCCCCATCGTCGGCGACGACGGCCGGCTCGTCGGCATTCTCACCCGCCGGGACCTGAAATTCCTCAGCGACGACAAACCCATCCGCGAGGTCATGACCCGGGACAACCTCGTCACCGCCTCGCCGGAGACCACCCTCGACCAGGCCGACCGCATTCTCTCCGAGGCCAAGGTCGAGAAACTTCTCCTCGTCGATAACGATCGGCTGACCGGATTGATCACGATGGCCGACATCGAGAAGATGCGCCGCTTCCCCCAGGGTTGCAAGGACGATCGGGGCCGGCTCCGCGTGGGGGCGGCTGTTGGGGTAATGGACATAGAACGCGTCGAGGCCCTGATCCAGGCCGAGGTCGACGTCATCGTCGTCGACACCGCCCACGGGCACAGCGACAACGTCATCCGCACCATCGAGGCCATCAAGGCCGACCACGACATCGACGTCGTCGCCGGCAACATTGCGACCGGCCAGGCCGCCGCTGACCTCATCGCCGTCGGTGCCGACGGGGTCAAGGTCGGCATCGGGCCCGGGGCGATCTGCACCACCCGCGTGGTCACCGGCGTGGGCGTCCCGCAGATCACCGCCATCCGCGAGGTCGCCAAAGTTGCCGAAACCTGCGGCGTGCCTGTCATCGCCGACGGGGGCATCCGCCAGTCCGGCGACATCGCCAAGGCCCTCGCCGCCGGGGCGTCGACGGTGATGCTCGGCAGCCTCTTCGCCGGGCTCGACGAGGCGCCCGGCACGCTGGTGATTTACAAGGGCAGGCAGTTCAAGAGCTACCGCGGCATGGGCTCGCTGGGCGCGATGGTCGAGGGTTCGGCCGACCGCTACGGCCAGCAAGGCGCCCGCGCCGACAAGCTCGTCCCCGAGGGCGTCGAGGGACGCGTGCCCTACCGAGGCACGCTCAGCCAGTTCGTCTACCAACTCGTCGGCGGCGTCCGGGGCGGGATGGGGTACTGCGGCTGCCGAAGCGTACCGGAACTCCAGCAGAACGCACGTTTCATTCGCACGTCCTCAGCGACGCTGATCGAAAACCATCCCCACGATATCACCATCACTCAGGAATCACCCAACTATTCCCACTGGCATGAAGTCGAATAACCCTTCACCCGTGAGCCACCACCAGGAGTCCGTCATGAAACGCATTGTATTGACCGCCTTCGTCGCCGCTTGCCTCGTCCTGCCGGCCTGTCAGAAGGTTGACCTCACCGAAGGCCTCGCGCCCGGGCAGGGCACGACCCGCACTCTCGGCGAGGCGTCCTACCAGCAAGCCTTCGCCACCTCGCGCATGACATTGGGGCAATACTTCCCCATCGCCGAGGCCAACCCCAACACGGGCATCATCAAGACTCGCGCCCGAGCCGTCGACGCCGGCCACGACCGCATCCTCGGCGGCTCACCGGCCAGGCAGGTCGCGACGCTCAAACTCACCCGCGAAAACGGGCTTGTCATCGCCCAGATCCTGGTCATGCAGCAACGCCAGGGGGCCGCACCTCGCAAGGCCATGGGATTCAGCCAGGAACGATACAACTACACCGGCAACCCCGGCGACGAAACCCCCGCCGACCTCGACGCCGCCACCACAGGCGAACAAAACCAGGCCTGGCAGAACGAAAAACCCCGCCACGATATCGAAGTCCAGATCCTCGACGACCTCTACAAACGACTCCACGCCATCCGAGATCAGTGATAAAGTACCCGACCCCATCCCATTCCCCGCCGACTCGAAATCGGCCTTGCATCTGATCTCCTCGGAGAGTTCGATCCCTCCAGCCGGGAAACGATTGCCTCAGAGCCTGTATGAAAACCGTTCTTTTTCGTGGCGCCGGCCTCTTGCCGGGCAGTTGCAGGGCCATCCTGGCCCTGCGCCGCCGGCCCGC
>CAYMAP010000261.1:0-3189 GCA_964388425.1 uncultured Planctomycetaceae bacterium | reverse complement strand
CCGCTACGCCGAGAACTACCGCACCTGGCTGGAAAACCTCCGCGACTGGCCCATCAGCCGGCAGCTCTGGTGGGGCCACCAGATTCCCGTCTGGAAAGCACCCGTCGAAACCTTGCTTGGAGCAGAACGGAAGATTCGGGATCAAATTCCAGAACAGGACATTCGAGACAGCCGCCTCTTCCGGATGAACATTCGGATTGAGGATACCCCGGTCGCTGTGGCAACACGCCATGAAGAGGACATGATTCAAGCGTACATCTGTCCTCCACCCGGGTCTCAGCGCGTCGAACAATTCCTGGAAAATTCCGGATTTGTACGCGACGAGGACGTGCTGGACACATGGTTCTCTTCGGCATTGTGGCCGTTCAGTACGCTGGGCTGGCCGGGGGAGACGCCGGAGCTCAGCACGTTCTACCCCGGCGATGTGCTGAGCACGGCCCGGGAGATCATTACGCTGTGGGTCAGCCGCATGGTCATGATGGGCCAGTACTGCTGCGAGGACATTCCCTTCAGCGAGGTTTTTATTCACGCGATGATTCAGGACGGCCAGGGGCGCAAGATGGCCAAGAGCCTGGGCAATGGCGTGGACCCGCTGGAGGTGATCGACAGCCACGGCGCCGACGCGATGCGATACACGATGGTGAGCATGACTACGCAGACCCAGGACGTCCGTATGCCGCTGGAGAAGCTCACCCTGCCCGACGGCCGGGAGGTCAACAGCTCGCCGAAATTCGACGTGGGCCGGAACCTGTGCAACAAGCTCTGGAACGCCGCCCGCTTCGTCCTCGGGCACCTGCTACGGACGCCGAAGTGGGCGGATATCCGTCCGATGGGCCACCTGGCCGACGCATGGATTCTCAGTCGGCTCAACGCGACGGTCCGCGACTGCACGCTCGCCCTGGAAGGCTACCGCTTCAACGAACTGGCCGATCGGCTGTACCACTTTTTCTGGGACGACTTCTGCGACTGGTATCTCGAAATCGCCAAGCGTCGCATCGCCGCCGGCGACCGCACGCCGCGGGCGCTCCTCGCGCACTGTCTCGACGTGCAGCTTCGGCTGATGCACCCGGTCCTGCCGTTCATCACCGAGGCGATCTGGGAGAAACTCAACGAACTGGCCGTCGTGCGAGGCCCCGGCGACACGTCGGCGGAGGACCTGCTGGTACTGGCCCGCTGGCCCCTGGCCGATGGGGAGTCCATCAACCCCCCTGCCGAGGGCGCGTTCGAGGAGCTCCGCGATATCGTCCGGCAGATCCGCGCCGTCCGCACCGAGCACAACGTCCCGCCGAGCCAGTCCGTCGACGTGCTGGCCGAGGTCATCGAGGGCCTGCCGTCGACGGAGATTCTCTCGGAGAACGCCGATCTCGTCCGCGAGCTGGCCGGGGTGGAGAAACTGGAGTTGAGCTACGACGAGGTCGCCCCCCCTGCCGACGCCGCCGCCATCGCCGCCGGCGGCGTGAAGCTCTACGTCCTGGGCATCGTGGACGTCGCCGCCGAGCGTGCCCGGCTGGCCAAGCAGCAGGCCACGTTGCAACAAGGCATCCGGTCAGCGGAGGGCAAGCTCGGGAACGAGAAATTTCTTGCCAAGGCCCCCGCGGACGTTGTCGATCGTGAGAAAAAACGCCTCGAAGAGATGCATCGCGACCTCCGCGCCGTCGAGGAGTCCCTCGCCGCCCTGCCCGCATCGTGAAGTTCTCGGCTACCTCGTTGTTGTTGGAACCGCGGGGGATGCACCCTGTTGGCAAATTGGCGTGTCGGCGGGTAGGATAGCGGCATGACCGAGACCAACGGCGACACCCCCCCTGCCCCGCAGACAGACGCTTGCCCCGAGGCTGAGGGCAAACATCGCCAGCAGATCCCCGGCTACCAGATTCTCCAGAAGCTCGGGGCCGGCGCGATGGCGGTGGTGTTCAAGGCCCGGCAGCTCAGTCTGAACCGCATCGTGGCGGTCAAGGTTCTCCCGAAGAAGCTCTCGGCCGACGAGGAATACGTCCGGCGGTTTTACGACGAGGGCCGATCCGCCGCGAAGCTCAACCACCCGAATATCGTCCAGGCGATCGACGTGGGCGAGGCCCATGGGTACCACTATTTCGTCATGGAATACGTCGAGGGGCGGACGGTGTACGAGGAACTCTGCGACGGGAAGGTCTACGGCGAGCACGAGGCGTTAGGGGTGGCGTTGCAGATGGCGCGGGCCCTGCAGCATGCCCACAGCCAGGGACTGCTCCACCGCGACGTCAAACCCAAGAACATCATGCTCACCACGAGCGGGCTGGCGAAGTTGATGGACATGGGTCTGGCCCGGGTCGCCGACGACGCCAAGGCCATCGCCGACGAAAGGGGCAAGCTCTACGGCACGCCGTACTACATCAGCCCGGAGCAGATCGTCGGCAAGAGCGACCTGGACTTCCGCTGCGATATCTACGGGCTCGGGGCGACGCTGTACCACATGGTCACCGGTCAGCCCCCCTTCGACGGCAAGGACGCCAAGGAGGTCATGCTCAAGCATTGCAAGGAACCGCTCGTCCCGCCGGACCGCCACAACATCGACCTGTCCTTCGGTACCGTCAAGGTCATCCAGAAAATGATGGCCAAGGATCGCAGCAACCGGCACCACTCGACCGAATCGCTGATCGAAGACCTCCAGAGCGTAGATTTTCTGCTGGAAGTGGAAACCGATGAGGATGGCTCGCACGACCATTTCACGCAGCATCTCCCCGACAACTCCCCTCCGGCGGTCTCTGATGAGGAACCGCTTCCGTCCAGCGGATCACCCCCCCCGCCGCCCAAGCCGGTCGCTGAGACTCCCTCTGCCTTGCCCCGGCAGAGTCGAATACTGTGGATCGCGTTGGGCATCAGCCTGGTTTTCAACGTCCTGTTGATCCTGCTGGTGCTCTTGCTGATGCTGCGATGAGCTCAGGCGGTGATCGTCAGGACAGCCACCACCAGCCATAAGACTAGCAGCGCCGCATCCCATACTACGTCATGCCATTTTTTTCTTTTCATCATGGTGGCTCCTTTCACCATGAACAGTTATCGGACGCTTTTTTTGCGGAACTTGAACCCATTTCGCAGACGAAGGCGCAAAAAAAATGAGGCCGTGTCGGGTAGGGCAAGCACGGCCCCTTCTTGAAGCGTATGCCACCAGACCCCCTGGTGCATGGGGAGGCACCATCGGGGATTCAAGTT
>CAYMAP010000260.1:0-3196 GCA_964388425.1 uncultured Planctomycetaceae bacterium | reverse complement strand
AGAGCCGCAGCCCCTTGCTACGGTTGCATCCCGTCGCAACCAGTGTATCCAGCGTCCCGTCAAGAAACCGGGACAGGAGAGCCGCACTGTACCCGCGTGAGGATCATCCGTCAATAAAAAGAAATCGGAAAAGATTTCGCGATCCGGCTCGGCTTGACGACCGGAGGCTTGCGATTTGTCCCGGTGAAGGTAGCATGGAAGCCGTGCCGCAAGGCGAATGTTCCCGGACTCCAGATGCAAAGGACCCGCCATGACCGTACAGCGACAGGCCATCGGACCCAGCCCCACCGGCCGGCAGGCCGACCGCTACATCCTCACCGCCGGCAACTGCCGGGCGGAGGTCATCACCTACGGAGCGGCTTTGGTTCGGCTGGAGGCGCCGGACCGCGCGGGCGAGCCCGGCGACGTGACCGTAGGGCCGGAGACCGCCACCGCCGATGGCATGGCGACGATGGCCCAGACGTACTTCGGCGTGACGGTGGGGCGCGTCGCCAACCGCATCGCCAACGCGACGTTGGACCTCGACGGGCGGACGGTCCAGCTGGCGGCGAACGACGGGCCTCACCATCTGCACGGCGGGGTGCGGGGCTTCAGCGCCGTCGACTGGCGGGCCGAGCCGACCGACGACGGTGTGAAACTCGCCTACACCAGCCTGGACGGCGAGGAGCACTACCCCGGTGAACTCCACGTCGAAGTCGTCTACCGCCTCAGCGACGCGGGCGAACTGACGATCGACTACCGAGCAACGACCTCCGCAAAGACCCTCTGCAACCTCACGAACCACGCCTACTGGAACCTCACCACCCGCGGCGGGAGGGATATCCTCGGTCATGAGTTGCAGCTCCACGCCTGCCGATACACGCCGGTCGATCAGACGCTCGCACCCAGCGGGGAACTGGCGGACGTGGACGGAACGCCCATGGACTTCCGTTCACGCCAACCCGTCGGGCAGGAGATCGACCGGACCGCCGGGGGGTACGACCACAACTTCGTCGTCGACGGCGAGGCCGGGCAGTTGCGACCGGCGGCCCGACTGGTCGAGCCGGAGTCCGGACGCGTCATGGAAGTCCGCACCACCGAGCCGGGCATCCAGTTCTACACGGGCAACTTCCTCGATGGGAGCGTGACGGGCAAGACCGGCGAGCCGATCGGCAAGCACCACGCGCTGTGCCTCGAAACCCAGCATTTTCCCGACGCCCCACACCACGCGAACTTCCCCAGCATCGTCCTCGAACCCGGCCAGGAATACCGCCACACCACCGTCCACCGGTTCTCGACGGACTGACGAAATCCTCAGCCGGGGGCGGCCGAGCTACACGTTTGGGAGGGTGGGTGCTTGCACCCACGCTGTTTCTACACAATCCTAGGCTACACGATTCTCAGCCTGCACGATCCGTCAGGGTTCGACGCTGACGTCCTTGAGTTTTTCGATGAACGTGTTCAGGGCTGCGAGGTGCTCGTCCCGTTTGACCTGCTTCTGCCGAAACCCCGCCGTTTCCACCGGAGGCTTCTTCAGCATGGCCTGGATGTCCGTCTGCTGCTCGGGGATTCCGCTGGTGTGCGTCGTAGCGAAGAGGGCGTACTCGTTGATCTTCGATCCCTGTTCGGTGAGGTAGGTCCGCACGGCGGAGCACATGGTATTCGCCCAGACGGGCGAGCCGATCACCACCAGGTCGAAGTCGCCGGGGTCGTGCTTCGGCGGTTCGATGGGAACGCGGTGTTTCTTGACGGCGTCGATGCAGGCCGAGGCGAATCCGATGGTGCCGCGACGCTTTTTGGTGTCGATGAGTTCTTCGGTCTCCGCTTCGAGGGCAGTGGCGAGGGCCTGGGCGACCTTCCTCGTCACGCCGCTGCGGGAGTAGTAGACCACCAGTGTGTTCATGTCCTCACCTCACCGGACACGGTACCTCCTGGTGGAAAGCGGGTCAAGAAGGAAGCAGCCCGGTTCGAGGAGGTTTCATGAAATCAACCGGTCCGGGTTCCCCGCGGAACAGGATTCCCAGGATTCCCAGGACGGACAGTTATGGCCCGTTTGTTCTTCGGGGCGGTTTCTGACCCCTGGGGAACCCGGCCGGTCTGGGGCGCGTGTTCTATAGTCTCCAACGAGCGTGAGATGAGTGACGTTCCGCCCGTCCGCGTGTTTACTCCTCGTCGGGAGGTGCGGTTTCCGAACCCTCGACGACTTGAGCGGCGGCGCGCTGGAGGCTGAGTTCCTCCCGCAATTCGGCCACCTTGGGGTTGACGGTTTTTCGTTTGCGTTTGCGTCGTCGGCCCGGTTCGGGCTTGTCGTTGCGCGGGATGCGAGTGGGATGGTCGTCGCACAGGCGAAGGGCTTCGCGGATGTCATGAGCGAAGAGGTCGGCCTTGATTTCTTCGGCGAGGTCTTCGGCTCGGTTGTAAATCCCGCCGCAGACGACGATCTGCATGTCGGGGCAGACGCCGACTTCGCGGATCAGGGCGATGAGCTTGCGGACCTCGGGAACTTCGGGGGGCTGGGAGTCGTTGATAAGCAGGGCGTCGGGGTCGGTATCGGTACAGAACCGCAGAACCTCGTCGTTGGGCACTCCCGATCCGACGAACCACGCCGTCCAGCCGTTGGCCTCGAAAAGGTCGGAGGTGATCTGCGCACCGAGTTCTGCCGACTCGCTCGCGCCGCAGAGCACGACGATCCGCCGGCCGTCCTTGGGCTTGTCGTTGAGTACGGCGTGGAGCTGGTCGGCGACCATGCGGTTGATCCGGGTGGCAAGGTGCTCGGTGATGATCGTGATGTGGTCTTCCCGTTGCAGCCGATCGATCTGCTCCATCGCAGGCCAGATGATATGCGTCAGGAGCTTGTCGGCAGGATACCCCCGATCATGAGCGTCAAAGATGAATTCCCTCGCCCGGCAGCGATGGCCGGCAAAGAGGTGTTCGAGATAATTCTTGAACAGTTCGACCGTTTCCATGGTTTGCTCCTTCACAGCAGAGCGTCAGCGTTGATTGTCGAGTCCGTTCCCAGCAATCTTAAAATAGGCAAGCTGGGCAACCATGGTAACAGTCGGAGAGTGTCGCGTGTGAAATTAGGCAGAATGAGCGGATTGGAAAATAAATTGTAAGGATGGTGAGTGGCTGCTCAGTTGATCGGTTAGCCCAACTTTCGCTGTTCGCCCGGATATTTCGCCACAAAGGATCAGAGGAACAGAGGTGTTTATTGATG
>CAYMAP010000259.1:0-3201 GCA_964388425.1 uncultured Planctomycetaceae bacterium | reverse complement strand
CCTCTTCTCAACCCCGACCTCTCCCGGCAGTTGCGAACAACGCATTCGCCTCCCGGAGGGCACGGGACGTTGCTGTTTCGGCTCGACCGGGCTACACTGGGGGCGTCGTTGTCGTACGGGCCGGAGGCTTGGTTCATGACTTTGCTTGCGCTATCGCGTTCTGACGTTCCTGTCGCATTGTCCCTCCCGGCGGGGCTGAGCCAGGGGTTCCCCTCGTGGGGCTGGTACGCGGCGGGGGGGGGCTTGTTTGTGGTGTTCGTCTGGGTCGCCGGGGTGGCGCTGGGCCGGCGCTTGGAGCGAAAACCCCGAAATCCACGTTCCACCGGGGAGGTCTCCGGCGAGTTGAAGCACAAGACCTTGGTGGACAGACTTGGCGAGGCGGTCCTGGTGTTGCGCTGGGACACGTTGCGGTGCGTGCAGGCCAATCAGGCGGCGTGCGATTTGTTCGGATACACCCAGGAGGAATTCACCCGCTTGACCATCGGGGACTGGCATCCGCCGGAGAACCTGGAGGCCATCCTGCATCGCGTCGAGCACTTCCTGCGTTACGAGGGCCCCCACCGGTCGCAGGGCTGGTTCTCCCGGAAGGACGGCAGCCGGTTTTTCGGGGAGGTCGTCGTCCAGCGCGTGGAATGGAACGGGCTGACCTCTCTGGTGGGGCTGATTCGGAATCTCACCGAATACCGGACCTCACTTCGCCGATACGAACAGCTCGTCAACAACGCCCCGCTGGGCATCTTTCGCATCGAGGACGGTTCGAGACTCGTATATGTCAACCCCGAGCAGGCCCGGATGTTCGGCTACGCCTCGCCGCAGGACATGCTCCAACACGATCCCCGTGCCCAACACCTCAGCTACGATGCCCAGGACGCGATGCTGTTTATTCAGAACCTCCACCAACACGGGGAGGTCAAGGACCATATCCTCGCTGCCAGGCACAGGGACGGGACGAAGCGGTTCGTCAGCGTCACGGCCAGGCTGGCACTGAAGGAGGACGAACAAGGCGCTTGTATCGAAGGGTTCGTCCGCGACGTGACCGAACAGGTCGAGGTCCAGAAACAGCTCCAGCAGAGCCAGGAGCAGCTTCGGCTGATTCTCAAAGCCAGCTCCGACGGGATCAACATCAAGGAACGCGACCCGCGGACCGGCCGGACCCGGCTGATCCTGTTCAATCAGCGTTTTGTCGACATGACCGGCCGATCGGCCGAGGAACTGCTGGACGCCGAAAACATCGAGTCCCTGATGGAGTACGAGAACCCCGAAGCCGCCGCACGGGCCTGGCAAGAGTGTCTCGATCGGCTTGAACCGTATACCGGTCAGGCGGCCTGGAAACGCCCCGACGGGAAAGAGAATTACTTCGAGTGGACCGCCTCGCCCCTTCGCGTCGGCGACCACATCCTGATCGTCGGCGTGGACCGCGACATCACCGATCGCCATAGCCGGGAACAGAGGGACGAAGCCCTCCGCGAAGAACTGGAGGCAGAAGTCAGCCGGCGGACCGGGGAACTGAAGCACGCCAATCGGACGCTGAACCGCAGGCTGCGTTCGGAAAGGGCTCTGGCGATGGCGTCGCGCATTCTGCTGGCCGAGGCCGACGAACCCAGTGCCCTCCTGCACGCCCTGAGGCATCTGCGCGAGGGAATCCAAGCCTGCCGGGTCTATGTCTTTGAGAATTTTGACGATTCCGACGGTCGGCTGTGCATGAAACAGGTCTTGGAAATCTGCAATACGGGCGTCAGCACGCAGATCGACAACCGCGAGTTGCAGGCCCTGCCCTACGACCCGCACTTCACCCGGTGGAGAGAGCACCTATCGGAGAAACAGGCTATCTCGGGGAGCGTGCGGGACTTCCCAGCCTCCGAACAGAGGATTCTCAAGCAGCAGTCCATCCTTTCCATGCTGGTCCTGCCGATCTTCATCCGAGGACAGTGGTGGGGCTTTACCGGGTTTGACGACACGCGGGAGGACCGACGGTGGGACGAGGACGAGGTCCGCATGCTGCGGACCGCCTCGCAGATGATCGGCGCGTACGTCGCACGTCAACGGGACCGGAAAATCCTTCACGAAAGCGAAGAGCGGTATCGACTGTTCTCCGAACTCACCAGCGACCTGACCTACGAACTGGTCATCGACCCACAGGGCCATATTTCGCATCACTGGGGGTCGGACGCCATTGAGAACATCACGGGATACTCCTGGACCAAACTGCACAAAATCGGGGGCGGCGATACGCTGGTCCATCCGGAGGACCGGCAGATCATCCGGACCCGCCGGCAGAAGGTCTTGAGCGGGCAGAACAACGTCAGCGAATTCCGCATCGTCGACAAGGACGGCCACACCCACTGGCTGCGCGAACACGTCCACAGCATGACCGACCCGGCGACCGGGCGCGTGACAAAACTCTTCGTCGCCACCCAGGACATCACCGAGCAGAAACTCGCCGAACAGAAAATCCTCAAGTACCAGGACCAACTCCGCACCCTCGCGGCCCAGTTGAGCACCGCCCAGGAGCGCGAACGCCGACGGATCGCCGAGGGACTGCACGATCACGTCAGCCAGAACCTTTCCGTGGCAAAGCTGACCCTCCAGAGACTGCAGAAGAAGGTCACCGATCCCCCGGCGCGGGAGTCGCTGAGCATGACCGTCGAAGCCATCAAGGACAGTATCGAGGAAATCAAGACCTTGACCTTCGAACTCACGCCGACGATTCTGTTTCAACTGGGCTTCGAGAAGGCTGCGGAATGGCTGCTCGAACGGGTCGGGGCCCGGCACGGCCTGCGGACGAAACTGACCACGGACGGCACGCCCAAGCCCATGAACGACGACCTGCGCAGCTTCCTCTACCGAGCCCTGCGCGAACTGCTGGTCAACATCGTCAAGCACGCGCGGGCCGAGTCCGTCTCCGTCACCATCGCCCGGGAGTACAGCCGCCTGATCCTGACCGTCGAGGACGACGGCGAGGGATTCCGGCAGACCGCAAGCTCCACAGAGGGGTCTGAAGCCCGGGGCTTCGGTCTCCTGAGCATTCGCGAGCAACTGGCGGACCTGGACGGTACAATCGACATTGAAGACCGGGCCGACCGCGGAACGGCCGTCCGCCTGAGCGTTCCGCTGAACGACTCCGGCCAGCACGAAAACAACGTCACGCCGAGGACATCATGACCATTTCCGTGTTGATCGTGGACGACCACAAACTCATGC
>CAYMAP010000258.1:0-3205 GCA_964388425.1 uncultured Planctomycetaceae bacterium | reverse complement strand
GCGTTGACGAATCGCCCTGATGTTCCGTTCCGTCGACTTTTGAGGGGCGCATCCAGAAAATGCAGAAAATGAATTTTTTCAGAAAAAGTCCTTGACATATTTTAATGACAGGTTAGCATAGTAGACGCATGCAAGGCTCATTCTGGCCGTGACGAGTGGACTCGCAGCGTGCGGGTCCAGCGGCAGAATGACAAAAAACCCCGAGATGAGGAGGCAAGAACATGCGAAACAGTATTCTGACATTCCTGGCACTGATGATGGTTGTGGGCATGGCCCAGGCGGCTCCGATTTTTGAAGAGCAGTTCACTGATGGGGAATTCGATTCATCCTCTGTCACGGTCTACGAGTGGGGCCCGTTCGAGAAGGACTATGACTCGGATTGTATCGCCACCGATTTGTACACCACCGAGCCTTCCTGCTTCGTGCTTTATCCCTCCAAGGGAGACGGAGGCGGGTGGTTTACCAAACGTTGGGATCTGGGCGGAAGCTACGATTTCTATCAGGGCGGCGACGGGGAAATGACTTTCGACTACAAAAGAGCTTCCGGTGCGTCTGCCACTCAGATCGTTCTGTATTCCGACACCACCCCCGTGGCCACGTTCAACACTTCGCTGAACGATAACGACTGGCATTCGGGTACCATGACGCTGGATGGCGACGAAACGAATGTCACGCACATTCACCTGCGGGCCTATCGCTCCAGCGGAACTTCCAGCATTCGCGTTGGGTTCGACAACTTCGTCGTCACGCCCGAGCCGGCGACGATGGGGCTGCTGGGCTTCGGTGCGCTGGGGCTTCTCGCCCGCCGGAGACGCAAATAACCCGTTCTTTCTGGTAGCAGGAGAGTAAACCGCCCTTCGCCGGGTCATGAGAGAACTGAGAAAAGACCGATGGCCTGCTTTCTATGAATGCGGGCCATCTTTCTAACTGACGCGACCCCAAGCAAAAAGGAAAGCCCATGAATCGCCGCCTGGTGCCTTCGACCGCCCTGTTGTGTGCATGTCTCGTGTTGTCCGCCCTTGCCTCCGCCGAGCCCCCCGAAACGGCCACCCAGCCGGCTGAGGTTCAGTTGCCCCCGGTCCCGGCCGAGCCGCAGTTGACCCGCCCGGTGCTGCTGCCCGCCGTCGACGGCGTGCAACTCGGCGCGTGCAATTCCACACTCGTGGTCCGCCCGTCCGATGCGCCGGGCGATCTGACGGGTGCCCGATCGGTCAAGGAACTGCATCTGGCAGCGGGTCGGAACGAACGCGAGCAGTTCTTCCTGCTGCTGCGCCCCAAGGCGGACCTGCCGGAGGTGACGGTGAGCTTCGAGCCGATGGCCGGCCCGGCAGAGATTCCCGCCGAGGCCTGGTCGTGCATGCGGGCAAGGGCGGTCAATGTCCCACAACGCAGCCATTGGTACGGGCTGTATGGCCCGATTACCGGGCCGATCTACGATCCGCTCGAGCCGGCCAGACCCTTCACCGCACCGGGCGGCTCGACCACGCTGCTGGTTCCGGAAGTCCACGTTCCGGCCATGATCCCCCCAGGTCACTACAGCGGGGAGATCGTAATCAAAAGCGGCAAGGACGAGCTTGCCCGCGTGCCGGTCGCCCTGGAGGTCTGGTCCGTTACGCTGCCGAAGTGGCCCATGATGCAGACCCACGGGCAGGAGCTTGAACGGAACGAGGCCAGTTGGCGATACCTGCGGGAGCAGGGCCTGACCGCACTGAAGTACGGCGGGGGTGGGCTGAAATATCGCTGGGACAAGAAAACCAAAACCATGCATCTTGATACGGAGGAATACCGCAAGCAGCTCAAGGTGCTCTTGGACGAGGTCGGTATGCCCTACATCTCCCTGCCCCCCAGCCTGCTGGGAGTGGGCAGTTTCAAGAAAAGCTACCTTTCGACCGGCTATGCCGTCGGGAGCGAGGAATTCTGGCCGGTCTTCGACGCCTACATGAAGGGCATGGCCGACTTCTACCGCGCGAACGGGTGGGAAAACCGCGTCATGTTCAAAGTGGTGGATGAACTCGCCGAGAGCCACCTCCCAGCCCTCACGAAAATCTGCGCCCGGGCAAAGGAACTCTTCCCCGAGGTCAAGCTGGTTACCACGACGACCACCATGCCGGACGAACTGGCCCGCGTGCTGGACGTCTGGGTCATACCGTGGCACTTCTTTGTGACCAGGCCCGACGACGTCGCCCGCTGGGACGAACTCCGCGGCCGGGGCCAGGAACTCTGGGCCTACATGAACAGCGCCTACACCCTCAACGCCGAGTGGACCCTCCGGGCGCTGCGGTACTACCCGTCGGTGCTGAACAAGTACGGCTTTACGGGCAATCTCTGGTGGGGCCTGTACGTTGGTGGAAGGATGGGCAATGTGTGGGAAAAGCCCTTCGCGCTGAGAAATTCCAAGCGGCCCGGCCGGCAACACTACGGCAACGGACAGTTGTTTTATCCCGAGCGGGAACACGACCCGCACATCCGCCCGTCGCTGCGATGGGAATCCTACCGCCAGGGGCTCGACGAGTACAACATGCTCGCGATGCTTCGCGACCGCGTCCGCGAGGCTGGCGTGGCCCTCCACGCCGAGGACTACGACGAGATCTTCAGCCCCGACCGACAGGCCCGCTGGTGGGGCAGCATGCTCTCGACAAGTTTCCGCTTGCAGACCTACCGGCGGGATCCGGGGATGATCGAACGTTTCCGACAGATGTTAGCCCTCGAACTCAATGCCATGTCCGCGCGACCGGCTGCACTGGTGGACTGCCAGCCCGACATCGCATGGCCCAGCCCGTCAACCGATGTGCATGTTCGCATCCTTACCGAGCCGGGCACGAAAATCTACATCAACGGGACATTGGCTCCGGAGGAGCTTTACAGCAAGCGGGAGCATTCCCTGCTGCTTTGCGATGAAGTGCCCCTTCAACCCGGAAAGAACATCATAAGCATTCACCTCGCGGGTCCTGACGGTGCGTCCAAGACCCTCTACCGGCAGGTGGACGTGATCCGCCCCCGGGAGTAGCCGCAGGGGCGGGTGGCGAGGTTGAGGAATGCACTGGTACGGTGTGCCATGCAGGCAGGCCGCAGGCATGGCACACTGGAAATACAACATGATTTCCGCAACCACGCCACCCGGCCTGCCTGCTTGAGCTTCCGGCGTTCCTCCAGCATCTGGTCGAGGCAGACGATCTTTGTATTCGGGTTGAGCGATAAGTCTGTC
>CAYMAP010000257.1:0-3253 GCA_964388425.1 uncultured Planctomycetaceae bacterium | reverse complement strand
TCAAGTCCCCTCGGGCCGAGCAGCTGGAGAGCGGGCCTGCGGGATTCGCCGATTCCCAGGCCCAAGATATGGGGTTGCCGGCCTGTCGGCCAACATTCCCTTGGAGGTAGATCGGCCTACCTGGCTACCGGGCTGGAGGAAAAACGTGCCGGGTTCCGCCGATCCCTGCCGAACAGAACCCGACGGGTTTCAACCGGATTGGTCTGGGCAAGGGCCGCGGTCCCACGGCAGGACGGCGGTGCGCTGGGCCCAGGTGTCGTAGTCGCGGATCATCATGGCGAGGCGGCGGGGGTCTTTGGGAGTTCGGTGCGTTCACGCCCCGCCGGCCTTGAGGCGGTAGACGTGCTGGATGATCTGCTCGGCGGTGGCGTTCGGTTCGGCGACGGCGGCGACGCGCTGGACGAGTTCGGCGGCCTCGGGGCGTCTCTCGCCGAGTTGGACGAGGACGGCCAGGGCCTCGTTGGCGGCGTCGGAGAGGGGCTCGTCGGTGTCGGCGGCGCGGACGGGTCCGGCGTAGTCGGCGAGTTTGCCGTGGAGTTCGGCGATGACCTGCTCGGCGGTGCGTTTGCCGATTTCCGGCAGCGCGGTCAGGGCCGAGGCGTCCTTGTCCTCGATGGCGGTGGCGACGTCCGCGACGGGGCGGGCCAAGGCGCGAAGCGCCTTGCGCACGCCGATGCCCTTGACCTTGGTGAACAGGCGGAAGAAATCGCGGTCGATCTCGGCGGCGAAGCCGATCAGCCTAGGCACCGTCGAGCCGCGGGCGGGGTCGCCCTCGATGAGGTGGATGGTGTGCAGGACGACCTCCTGGCCTACGCGTCGGGCGAGGCGTTCGACCTCGCAGGCCGGCAGGAGAATTTCGTAGGCAATTCCGCCGGTGTCCAGCAGCGCGGCGTCGGTGGAGACTTCTTCGAGTCGGCCTGTGATACGGGCGATCATGCGGACATTGTGGCCGATGGAACGGCCGGTGGCAATGGGCGGGTCATCGGAAGAGTGCGTTCGTCGAACTGTTCGAGAGTTTGTGTTGTAACGAATCCAAGGACATCCGCCAGTTTGCCCCTGGCACCCATTCTGGAATCGTTCTTGTACGCCTGCGCGATCCGAGTCGGCAGCACTCGCTTCAACGGATTCAAGCCGTTTTCCAACAGGAAGCGGTCCATTCATGGTGGGGTTGTTTCGTGGTGATCGGCGACTGCAGGTGAGGAATACGAAGACCTCGTGAACAGAACTGACAGGTCCTACTGGAACGCCACGACGTACTCGAGCGTGACGGGCCGGGCGTTTTTCCGCAGGCCTTCGAGGGTGACGCGGTATATGGCCCCGGGGCGGAGGACGAGCCCTGCGGGTCGGAAGATGATCGCCGGTCCCGCGCCGGTGTTCTTAAGGGAGACGATTTTGTAGTTCAGCGTTAGGGGTTTGTGTTTCGGCGGGTTGGGGGCGTCGAGTTCTCTTCGGCGGGCCGGACGAATGGTGACCTTCAGTTCGTTTTCGGCCGGGAGGCTGTAGCGGCCGGGATTGGGACTGACGTGCCAAGCGATGTGGGGCTTGAAGAGTTTGGCCGGGAAGTATCCCGCGGGGGGAAACACAACGAAGTCGTAGTCGAACTCCTCCGGCCAGCCGGGCTGGTCGGGTCCGGACTTGTCGACGACGTACATCGCGCCGTAATCACCGTCCGTTCCGAACCCGATCCGTCCGAGTGTGGGCGCGAGGATCCAGCGGCGGTGCCCGACGTGCTGGATGTTTTTCGGGTCGGAGTCGTCCATGAAGCCATGGACCATGCGGGGAATCTTCACGCCCTGGCTGTGCATGTGGAGGTTGGAGTGGCTCGTGCCGTGGTGAGCGGTGTCGTAGGCGTCCTTGCTCATGCCCGGGTTGGGGGGATGATGATCGATTCGTCCGATACGTTTGCAGAGGTCGGCCGCGGCGCGGGCGTAGCGGGTATGGGCGGGATCGAGGCGGAGATGCTTCCACGGCAGCCCGCAGAGAAAGCGGTAGAGCATGGTCTGGCGGAGGCCCTCGAGGCTCTGGCGGGTATACAGCTCGGGGTGGTCGACGTCGCGGGGCGGTTTCCAGCGGAGGATGTCGGCGACCTGTTTTCGGACGAACCGCCGGCTGTGGGGGAAGAGGAGTTGCCCGCGGACCCATTCCTGTTCGTCGACAAGCTGGCCGGCTCGGTACAGTTGCCGCGGGCCGTGACGTTCGCCCCGGAGGTAGCGGGTTTTTTCAAGCAGGTTGCCCTCCCCGTCGTACCGTGTGAGGTTTCCCTGGAGTCGGCCGTGGGTATAGCGTGCGCGGCGTTTCTCCTGGCCGTTGGGGTGATGGATGATCCACAGCCCGTGGGGCTTGCCGTCGGCGTCGGTGGGGGTCTTGTCGGCCGGGTTCGAGGGCGATTTCGGGCGGCCGTCATCGGGGGCGTCGGGATTGTCCGCCGGAGCCGAACTCGACGCGGGCGGATCATCCACCGGAAGGACGATCGCATCGAACGTCTCAGCCGAACCGGGCCAAGACATCAGGAGGATCAGCAACAGCCAGGTGCATCGCGGGATGGTCATGCAGCACGTTTCGGGATTGGAGGTCACGTCGTGTCCGTCACATGTCGCCCCGCGCACAGCGCGACGGCCAGGGCGTCGGCGACGTCGGGCGGCTCGGGCGGGGCGTCCAGCCGGCAGAGGGTCTGGACGGCCCGTTGCATCTGGGCCTTGCTGGCGTGCCCGTTGCCGGTGAGGCTCTTTTTGACCCGTGTCGCAGCCAGGTGTACAACACCGCAATCGGCTTGTCGGGCCGCCAAAAGTACCACCCCCCGCGCGTGGGCCATCAGAATACCCGTTCGCGGGTGTTCGTAGTGGGCGTAGAGCTGCTCGACGGCGACACGTTGGGGGCGATGCTCGGCGAGAATCTCCCTCAGGTCGGCGTGAATCTGTTCGATGCGCTCGGCGACGTCCCCGTCGGCGTTCGTCCGGATGGCCCCGGCCTCGAGCACAACCGGCGGGGCGGCGGGCGAGGCGAACTCCACCACCGCGTACCCGGTGATGTTCAGCCCAGGGTCCACGCCCAGAATGCGATAGCCTTCGTCCGTCATGACCCGACACTCTACCATGCGGCGGTGACGAAAATCCACGACGGGCGAAGCGGCTCAGAACCTGTATGAAAACGTGGCATGGCCGCCTCGGCCAGGAGTTTCACGGGCTTCCTGCCCGTGCGGCGGGCCGGCGGCGCAGGGCCAGGATGGCCCTGCAACTGCCCGGCAAGAGGCCGG
>CAYMAP010000256.1:0-3255 GCA_964388425.1 uncultured Planctomycetaceae bacterium | reverse complement strand
ACGCCGGCGTTGAAGAGTTTTTCGAGGTTGACGTTCCAGACCTGTACGCTGAGTTCATAGTGCAGCGGGTCGGTCAGTCGAAAGGAGGCCTCGCCCGTGATCTTCCCGTCGTGAGCGCTGGCTTCGAGCTGATCGAATCGCAGGACGTTGCTGTCGGGGCTTTTGACCACGCGTCCGCGGATCCCGGTCATGACGTGCTTTTTCATGGTCAGCCGAGACAAGGCGAGGCGCGTGTCGAGTCCGAATTTGTCCGTATCGTTCCAGTAGCGTCCGTCGAGGGTCCCGCTCAACGTCCGCGGTCCGAACCCGAAGTCGAGCGTGACGTCCTGGAAGTCGAGTTCGCCCTCGGCGGACCAGTCGAGCTTCGAAGCCGGACGTGTGGCGGGCTGACTGTCGGCCTCGCTGATCCGGCGGGGTTCCTCGTCGGCTTTGCCTGCGGGGCGTCGGCTGAGGGTGAGGTTACGCAGATCCACGGAGACGGTTCCGCCGGGAGCGAGCTTCCGGGCGAGGGGGAGGGCGTCTTGGGGGATGGCCTCGAGCAGTTCGCGGTCCAGGGGGAGGTTGCGGACGCGAAGGGCGATGTCCACGTCCCGCCGACCCCCCGGGCTGGTGGTGAATTCGCCTTTCAGTTCAGTTCGCATCTGGCCCTGTCGTGCGCGGACGTCTTCAAAGGTGACCTTGCCGGGTCGGACGCGGGCCCGGCCCGTGATGCCGCGGATGCGGTAGGGGAAATCCTTGTGACGGATGCTCATGTCGTGTGCGTCGAGGACGAGTCGGTAGTCGACGGACCCGTCTGCGGCGTCGGTTGACGCCAGCCGGACCTTCATGTCCGCTTTGCCACGAGGGTCGAGGTCGTCCCAGACGGCCTGCACGCTTGGAGGCAGGGCGTTGCGCAGATCGTTGTCGAGAACCAGTCCGCGTGCGTCGACCTGCATGTCGTATGTGATCGGCCGGGCCGGGGCGTCCGGCAAGCGGAGTGTGCCGTCCAGGCGGACCGGCGAATCGCGGTAGTGTCCCGCTACGTTTTCCAGCCGAATACCGTCCTGCGTGAAGACCAGGTCTCCGCTTGTTCCATCCAGACGGAGGGGCAGGTCGGCGAGGGTCAGACGTGCGTCATTGAGTTCGGCGTGGACGGTGTATCGCAGATCCCCGCCCCGTTCCCGGCGGTAGATACGGGCGGTGAGGTGTCGTACTTCCCCGCCGGGCAGGAGGTTCGCGCCGCTCAAGCCTGCCTTGCCGAGTGCACCGATCAGGCTCTGGTCGATGGCCAGATGCCCGTCGGTGATGCGCAGGTCCATTTTCGGTTTGGGGCCGGGCGCTGTGACCGTGCCCTCGATCCGACAACCCGGCTTGCCCGAGCCGCTTTTGACCCCCTTCAGTCGAACAAGCCCGTCGCGGTAGGTCACCGTGCCGCTGATGCGTTTGAGTGGATAAGGCAGGTCGCGAAAGACAATCTGCGTTTCCCCTCGCATCCGGACGGTCAGGTCGACGTTCGGCGGGCCGCTGCGGACCGCACGGTCGAGATGCACAGCCAGGTCCACCCGGCCGCTGGGCTGGAGCCGATTCCAGACCTCGCGGTAATCCTCCGGCAGCGCATCGCGGATTTCGTCATCCAGCAGGATGTTTCGGGCGGCGAGGCGGACGTCGTAGGCGAAATAGTCCTCGACGCGCGGGACACGGCCCCAGATGACGACCTCGCCCCTGCCGTCGGGGCGTTGGCCGAGCAGCGGCTGGCTGGCCCGGTCCGGAGGTTCCGCGGTGGGCCCGTCCCGTTGGCCCCGGCCGAGGTAAAGCCCCGCCGAATCAAACTCCACCACGCCCCGGACATTGTTGAGCGGAACCGGGAATTCCTCAAACTGCCCCCTCATCGCATGCAGTTCAAAGGTGCCGGCCAATTCCTGCGACCCCTCTGCCTGCCGTTGATAGCGGAGGGTCAGGTCCGCTTTGCCCTTCGGCTGGAAGGCCCGCTGGATATAGCGGATCGGGAACTCCAGAGGCCCCTGCCCGGTTTCCGGTACGACCAGGTCCTTGACCTGCAGCGTGCCGGTGATGACCGCCCGGTCGTCCAGGCCATGAATCGAAAGGTCCAGGGTAAACGGCGCCCGGCCTGCCTGGGCGATGACGCCCCGGGTGACCTCGATGCGGACGCGGTCCTGGTCGAAGAACACCATGCCTTCAACACCGACCAGTTCGAGTCCGCCCTTGTCGGGCGGGAGCCGGAGCGAAAACCGGTTCAGTTCCAGTTTGTACTTCTGTTTCGCAGGGTCCGTCTGCGGCCCCTGGACGGTCTTGAAACTCCCGGCGAGTTGGTACTCCTCGATCCATCGGTGGTACTTCGCCGGCAGCACCCGCAGCAGCGGGTTCGAGGCCGTTCCCTGAATCTGCCGGACCTCCCCGGTCTTGACGTCCAGTTCGATCCGCGCCCATTGGCCTTCCTCGTCCTCCTCGGAGGGACTCTCAACGCTGACACGGTACGTTCGCCTGTCGACGGGCACGAGCGAGCAGTCCATGGGTTCTTCGTAAATTTTGTTCCGCACCCCGCCGACCCGCAGGACGGACTTGAGCGTCCCGCCCCGCAGGTCGATTCTGGGCAAATCCATGCCGGAACTCTCGCTGGGGGGGCGCTGACGCAACCTCGCCGCCGCCAGTTCGAAGAGCTTCTCTGCATTGCTCGGCTCGCCCTCGGCCCGTTCGAGCGTCACGACCGGGCGGAGGCAGACAATGTCCGTCGGCTCGAGGCGGCCCCGCAGCAGCAGCCCGCCCGGGCGGTGCTTGAGGTAGACCTGCTCGGCCTTGAAGAAATGTTCCGGCGAGTCGTACTCTCGGATGCGGACCTTGACCCCGTACAGCCGAATCCCTTCGAAGATGCTGAATTCCGCCCGCTCGACGTCCACGTCCGCGCCGGTCAGGTCCTCCAGGGCGAGCTTGGCCTGCCCGCGGATGCGCGAGTCGTTCGTGAAGTACCACCCCGCATACCCCAGCCCCAGAATCACCGCCAAGGCCACCAATCCGATCCGGTGACGGTACGGCGAGACGTACTGCCACCGTCGCAGCCGACGCTGCGGAACGTGCCTTCGAAGTGTCCCGATCAGTCGCTTCACGCCGTCGGCATTGTATCGCATCGCCGCCCCACGGAAAAACCATTACAAACGTAAACGGACCGTTTCGCAAAGCCCGAAAGGGCTTTTACCGATGCGCCCCTCAAAAGTCGACGGAATGGAACACCAGGGCGATTCGTCAACGCAAAGAATACAG
>CAYMAP010000255.1:0-3279 GCA_964388425.1 uncultured Planctomycetaceae bacterium | reverse complement strand
GTACCCTCTATTCTTTGCGTTGACGAATCGCCCTGATGTTCCGTTCCGTCGACTTGTGAGGGGCGCATCAATAACGCGCCCGTCCTCTGTCGACCTCCATTTGCCGTTTACCCTGCCGGGGTCGCGCTCTCCGGTAGATCATGATCGTTCAGCCGAGGGCTGAAATCCACGAATGCGTCGCGGAACACCGGCAGTCGATTTACCCCGCCAGCCCGATCGGCTTGTCCCCGTCGTAGAAGTCGCGGGGGTCGACGATGTTCCCAGCCACAGCGGTGGCGGCGACGGTCAGGGGACTGGCCAGGAAGAGGCCCGCTTCCTTGTGGCCCATTCGGCCGGGGAAGTTGCGGTTCGTGGCCGAAACGACGTTGATCGGTTCGTTCGCCCGCCCGAACGTGTCCCTCGGCCCGCCGAGACAGGCGGCGCAACTGGCCGGGCCGATCTGACAACCGGCGTCCTGCAGAACCTCCCGGATGCTCTTGCCGGCGACCTGCACGGAATCCATGGCCGCGTCGATCTCCGTCGAACCGGGCACGACGAATGTCGGAATCTTGACCTCCCGCCCGGCCAGAACCGTCGCAGCGGCGAGCATGTCCGTCACCTGCCCACCGGTGCATGACCCGATGTAGCAGCGGTCGATCCGCTCGTCGCCGAGGTCGGCGGCTCGCTGCCGGCGGTCGGGCGAGTGCGGACAGGCGACGACCGGCTCGAGTTTGTCGGTCTCGAACTCCCAGAGTTTCTTCACCGGCGCGTCGGGGTCGGAGTCGACCGGCTCGAACGGGATCGAGGTCCGCTCGCGGACGTACCTGCACGTCAACTCGTCGGCCGCGATGATGCCGTTCTTGCCCCCGGCCTCGATGGCCATGTTCGGCAGCGTGCAACGCTCGTCGAGGTTCAGACTCATCAACGCCTCGCCGGCAAACTCCATGGCGTGGTACGTCGCACCGGCAAAACCGATCTCTCCGATGACGTGCAGGATCAGATCCTTGGCCATCAGGTACGGCGGCATCGCGCCGTGAAAAACGAACTTCAGCGTCGGCGGGACCTTCAGCCAGAGTTTGCCCGTGCCCAGTACGAAGGCGGCGTCGGTGTTGCCCACCCCGGAGGCGAACATCCCGAATGCACCGGCCGTGCAGGTGTGACTGTCCGTGCCGATGAGCAACTCGCCCGGTCGGATATGCCCTTTTTCCGGCAGGGCGGCATGGCAGACGCCGGCGTAGCTTGTCTTCCGCGGATCGTCGTAGCTGGGGGGCTGGCCCTCGAACGGGCCGTCCGGCACGAAGTCCGGGTCGTAGTAATGCTTCAGCCCGTGCTTGCCAGCGAACTCGCGGAGAATCTGAATGTTCCGGTGGGCCTTCTCGTCGGCGGTGAAGATGTAGTGGTCCGGCAGGATCACGACGCGGTCGGGGTCCCACGGTCCGGCGTCCGGGCCGAACTCCTCCTGGAAAATCCCGATCGTGCCCGGCCCGCAGACGTCGTGGGTCATCAGCACGTCAACGTTGCACCAGATCTTCTGGCCTGGTTCGACATGGGCCTGGCCGGCGTGGCGGGCAAGAATCTTTTCCGTGATCGTCATCCGTGTGGACATCGTGCATACTCCTGTTGGGGTAGGCCGACAGGATAGCAGGTCCTCCCGGTCGGTACAACTGAAGCGCCGTAGGGGTCCGGCAGCAGAGTACAAAAGCATCGGAAATATCCGGGCTAGGCCGGCTGCCGAATCGCCACGACGAGCCCGGGGATGGTGTGCGGATCGGCTTCGACGGCCGGTTCCAGGCCGGCCGAGCGGAGGGCGGCGGAGGTGATCGGCCCGATCGAAGCCAGCCGAACACCGGCGAGCAGTTCGCGGGCGTCGGGGGCGTGGCGGTCGAGCAGGTCCAGGAAGTGCTCGACCGTGCTGGAGGAGGTGAAGGTGATCCAGTCGACCCGCTTCGATTCGAGTACGTCGAGGGCGGTTTTGGGCAGGAGGTCCGGGCGGACCGTGCGGTAGGCGGTAAGCGGGACGACTTCCGCGCCGGCTTGGCCGAGGCTCTCAGGCAGGTCGTCGGGGGCGAGGTCCGAGCGTGCCAGCAGCAGGCGCTTGCCTTCGACACCCGCGCTCAACAGAGCCTGGCCGAGAGCCGCGGTGGTGTGGGTCTCCGGGAGAAGGTCGGCATGGAGGAATCGCCGTTGCAGTGCCTCCGCCGTGCCGGGGCCGACGACGGCAAGGCGGACGCCCGCCAGAGCCCGGCCGTCCAGGCCGACCTGCCGGGCGCGGTCGAGCAGCGCGTCCACGCCGTTGGGGCTGGTCAGGACCAGCCAGTCGAAGTCCGCCAATCGGGCCAGCGCGGCGTCGATGTCGCGGAAGTCCGCCGGCGGGGCGATGTCGATGGTCGGACAACGGACGACTAGGGCGCCGGCCTCGCGAAGCTGTTGGGCCAGCTCCGAGAACTGACTCGGCGTTCGCGTGACCAGCACGGTCCGCCCGGCCAGGGGCAGGCGGGCCGACCAGTTCAGACGGTCGTTCATGCGGACGACCTCGCCGACGATCAGCAGCGCCGGCGGGGCAAGGTCCGCCCGGCGTGTCGCCTCGGCGATGTCGGACAGGTCGGCGCGGACGACCTGCTGGTCCGGCAGACCGGCGTTGCGGACGACGGCGGCGGGCATCGCTGGATTTCGGCCGGCGGCGATCAACGCCGAGGCCATGGCCTCGATCCGCCCGACGCTCATGTACACCACAACCGTGTCGATGCCAGCCAGGGCGGCGTAGTCGATGGAGGATTCGGCTTTGGCGGGGTCCTCGTGGCCGGTGACGAACGCCACGGATGCGGCAACCCGGCGGTCGGTCAGGGAGATTCCCGCCCACGCCGCCGCGGCCGACGCCGCCGTCACGCCCGGGACGATCCGGAAATCCAGCCCCGCCTCAGCGAGTGCGTCGGCCTCCTCCCCGCCCCGCCCGAAGATCAGCGGGTCACCGCCCTTGAGTCGAACCACGAGTTTGCCGCCGAGGACGCGCTCGACAAGCAGGGCGTTGATTTCCGACTGCGTGACCTTGTGGCGGTCAGGCTGCTTGCCCACGTCGATCCGCTCAGCCGATGCCGGTGCGAGGTCCAGCAACTCCGGCGAAGCCAGCCGATCGTACACGACGACCTCCGCGCGGGCGAGCCAGCCCGCCCCTTCCCGCGTGATCAGTTCCGGCCCGGCCGGCCCCGCTCCAACCAACACCGCCAGCCCCGCCTTGTCCGCTGGTTCCCGTACCATGCGGACATTGTACAGCCCGGTCGGGGCACAGGCAAGACGCTGAAG
>CAYMAP010000254.1:0-3297 GCA_964388425.1 uncultured Planctomycetaceae bacterium | reverse complement strand
CCTGTTGTCCATTGCAGCGAATTCATACAATACCCCTGAATGGGAACGACTCATGGCTGAGCAGCGCATCGTACATTTCAAGGGCAATGTCCAGGGCGTGGGGTTTCGCTACACCACCTGCCGGGTCGCCGGGGGCTTCGACCTCACGGGCCGAGTCCGCAACCTTCCCGACGGGAGCGTCGAGTGCATCGTCGAGGGAGAGCGCAAAGAGATCGACGCCTTCCTCAATGAACTCCGCGGGGCGATGGGCGGGTACATCCGCGATGAAACCCAGCAGACCGCATCGGCCCGCGGAAAGTACAGCGATTTCGGCGTGGCGTACTGAGCCCTGCGAGGGCGAGGAAAAGGTTGGCAAATTCCCCGAACTGGGGTACAGTCCGGGGGACGCTCCGACCCTTGGTTCACTTCACAGGGAGACCCTGACCATGACCGACGAACCTGCCAACCCGCCGTCCGAAGAACCCCAGCAAACCCCCGACCGCGTCGAATGTCCCGCCGCCAGGGACCCTGCCGTCCGGCTGTTCATCGGCGCGGGCATCGCCTTGGCCATGGGCATCTGGTGCATCCTCGATTTGTCGAACTACCCCTACGCCCCGCCGGGCGAGGACATCAACCAGTTCGCGGGCTGGGCGTTCAATCACGGCCTGGCGATCCTCGGACCGCTCATCGGCTTGATCGTGCTGGTGCTGGCCTTGCGGTTCATGAAGCGCACGCTCGTGGCCGACAGCGATGGGCTGGGCTACGTCGGCAAAGAGAAAATGGCCTGGGACGGCATCGAGTCCGTCGACGCGACCCTGTTGAAAGACAAGGGCGTCGTCATCGTCAAACCGAGCAAGGGGGACGAACTCAAACTCGACGGTTGGAAGCTGCAAAACTTCAAGCCCCTCATCGCCCTGCTGGAACGCAAGGTGCCCGAGGAAAAAATGAAACGCTGAGCTTCGATCGATCGGGTCGGCCCGCAACGGGTTCGCACACTTCGGCCGATGGGGTACGGGCTGTTGTTTGTGGGGCACGGTCCGGGCATGATCGCCGGGCGCTGGCAGCCGGAGGGGACGAGCGTGATCGTCGGTGGACGCAACGCCGAACCGTCCCGAGACAACGCGCGATCGGCGGGTTGTGCTGGCGGCGCATGACAGACCCCCGGCGAGGCTCGACGGGGGTCGCGAGTCGTTGGGTTGTTTCGGTCGCGGTTACTTCTTCGCGACGCGCGTTTCGGTTCGGCCGGTCGGGGCCGGGGCAGTGCTGCCCGAGGCCCGGAGGTAGACCCGCCCGCCGGTCTTGACGGCGGAGGTCGCGCGGGCGATGCCGTCGGTGTTGATCGCCAGGCTGTAGACGTTGTTCGAGCGGGCCTTGAGCTTCCGGACGGTCTGGCGGACGCTGTTGCCGCGAATGGCTACCGCACCGGTCCCGACGCGGACGTACACCCGCTGGGGGGTCTTGACCATCGCCACCGAGGACGTGGCGGAGTTCTTGGCGACAACGACCTGCACCCCGTCACGGTCTTCTGCGAGTTCGTCGGCAAACGAAACCGAAACGGCTGTCGTCAACACGAGGGTCAATACACTCAGGCTCCTGGTCATGGTTCGACTCCTGCTGTTGGTGATTCGATGAGCGCGTCGGCCCGGTCCGCCTCTCAGCGGACCCGGCCGGGACGTCTGTGCGTCCATAGATCATTGTCGACCGTTCCGGGAGCGACTTGAATAACCCCTGCTTCTTTCGGGACCGTCAGCCGCCTCGACATTCCCGCGAAGGCGGGAAACCAGCACCTGTTGCCCTTGCCCCCCCCGCCGGTCCGGTCCTATCTCGGTCATCCGCATGCAACATGGTCACGCTTCCTCCTTCGCATTTCCTGCTTTATGAGGATGAACCGCGATGACCCTGCCACCATTGACCTTACCGGTTGCCGTAGGCTTTGGCGATGTTCTTGCCGGAGCGGACCTTCTGGAGATCTTTGTTCATCTGCTCGCTTTTGGCGTTGAGCGTCAGCCCGAGCTGGTTGTGGAGAGCCTTGATTTTGTTGATCGTATCGAAGCTCTTCCATGTGATGTGGGCGTCGGTGTGGGTGATTTTTTCCAGCAGGCCGCTGACTTTCTCGCCCAGTTCGATGAAGGCGTCGAAGTCGTCCCGGCCGATGAGTTCGATCTGGGACTGCATGGCATCGGCGAGATGCTGGAGGTGCTCTTCGAGGTCGGCCGGGGCGGTAATGGCCTCGGAGGGCGGGGCGAGGGTCTCTGTGGCGGTCACGTTCGAGTTGTCGGCTTGTTCGCTCATGCTACCTCCTGACATCGGTTTGTGGCGAGTTGATCTTCGACACTTTCCAGCAGGTGGTTGGCGTCGGGCTGGTCGGGGCTGGCTGCGAGGATCGTCAGCAGGGCCTGCTTGGCCTGGAGGAGCCTGCCCTCGCGGGCCTGGAGGGTCGCAAGGCAGAACAACACGGAATGGTCCTCGGGGTGCTTTTCCAGGTAGGCTTCGAGGTACTGGATGATCTTGCTGAAGGTGCCCATCTGGCAGGAGGTCTGGAAGAGTCCCAGCAGGGCCATCAGATTGTCCCCGTCGGTTTCGAGGCATCGGAGGTACATCTCGAAAGCCTGGGGGAATCGCTGGTGTTTCTGGTGGATCATGGCCAGACCGGCGTGGGCTTCGGCGCAGTGGGGGGCCATGGCGGCGGCGGTCTGGAAGTGTCCGACGGCCTGGTCGTCCTGGTCGGTCTGCATCGCCAGCACCCCCAGTGCGACGTGGGGCTCCGGACGGGTGGCGTCAAGGACCGCGGCCTGGCGGTAGTACCGCAGGGCGTGAGCGAATTCCTCGCGCGCGACCCGTTCGTCCCCGGCGGCCATCACTTCGTCGAAAGCCTGGCTCCGTCGGCGGTAGTGCTGCAGTTCGTCCTGATGAATGAGTCTCACGGCTGTTCCTTCACGTCAGGTGCTCTCACGGGCGTTCCGCACCCGTGCGGCGGGATGGATGCAACCGCCGTGCCGTTATTCGTAGCGAAACGAAATTTTTATTACCCTGCCGATAACAAGGCTTTAGGGTCTCGTTGGCGTTGTTTTTCTTCCGCGGCATTGCCTTGGGCGTATGAATGTTGCCGTCCGTGTGTCAAACGACGAGGCGCGGGGCGATTCGCGGGGGAAAAAGAAAAGCCCCGCAGGCTGGGCGGGCCATACGGGGCGGATGAGGGATAGCTTTTCAAATGGCGAATGTCGACCGTCGAATCACAAATGGCGACGACCGATTGCCACTGTAGGGCACCTTGAAACATTGGATTCACGACATTGCTTGATCTTGTTGCCCGCTGCC
>CAYMAP010000253.1:0-3297 GCA_964388425.1 uncultured Planctomycetaceae bacterium | reverse complement strand
AGGCAGCGGGCAACAAGATCAAGCAATGTCGTGAATCCAATGTTTCAAGGTGCCCCAAGGGCGAAAGCACGGTCAAGTGGATCGAGGGCCAGTGGAAAAAGCGGGGACGGCGCGAGAGAAGCCGTGCTGGCGTTTGACGGGCCATGGGCAGGTCCTCAACCTACCCTTATCGTAGCAGTCGGTCGGTGGCGACTCAAGATCGGGCGGCACGGCGGTCTGGGGGGGAGTTCGGCCAGCGCGTATCGCGACACATGGCGAGAGATCGAGTGGTTCGGCGGGAAAATTCCGATTTTTTGCAGGAAAATACCACGGCAGGTACAATTTTTTTATTTCGTTGACTTGCAAGAGATTAGGGGGCATAACACCCCTTCTGCGCGAACCTCCGTGCTTGACAAGGAGGATTTCCGGTCAAAATGATTCCCCCTCGACATCCGTTAGAGACGTAGAGGAAACCGGCGGCGGGTTCCGTTTGCCGAGGCGACCATGGCGAAAACGACGAAAAAGAAATCGACGAAGAAGACCTCCCGCCCCCGTGGGAGCAACGGGGGGGGTGTGGGCAAGAGCCTCGTCGTCGTCGAAAGCCCCGCCAAGGCCAAGACCATCAACAAGTACCTTGGGCCAGGCTACGTCGTCAAAGCCTCGATGGGCCATGTCCGCGACCTGCCGGCCCGCAACCCCAAGGGCGTGGACCAGCCCGTGCCGGGCGTGGACCTCGAACACGACTTCGCCCCGACCTATCAGCCGCTGTCCCGCGGCAAGAAGACGCTCAGCGAACTGAAGAAGTACGCCCAGTCGGCCCCGGAGGTGTTCCTGGCGACGGACCTCGACCGCGAGGGCGAGGCGATCGCGTGGCACCTGGCGGAGGGGCTGAAGCTGCCCGACGAGAAGACCCGCCGGGTCGTGTTCAACCAGATCACACAGTCGGCGATTCGCGAGGCGTTCGAGCACCCGCGCGACATCGACATGAACATGGTCAACGCCCAGCAGGCCCGGCGGATTCTGGATCGGATCGTCGGGTATCAGGTCAGTCCGCTGCTGTGGAAGAAAGTCGCCGGCGGGCTCTCGGCCGGCCGGGTGCAGTCCGTTGCGGTGAGGTTGATCGTCGAGCGTGAGCGCGAGATCGACGCCTTCATGCCCGAGGAGTACTGGCGTATCACGGCGGTGTTCTGCCCCGATGAGGCGACGGCGGGGAAGGTCGCTCCGGCGTGGCGGAAGTTCCTCGCCCAGCGTAACGACAAGGGCGAGCCGCCGACGAAAAAGGCCCGGCAGACGTGGCTGGCCGAGCAGGGGGCGTTCCAGGCCGAACTGGCGAAGTGGAACTCCACGCGCTTCACTGCCGCCGGGGTGGACGACGCCCGAACCGTCGCCGAGGCGCTGGGGCTGTCGGTCGAGGAGGTCCTCGAGACCCACGACCCCAAGGCCAAGGGTCCAGCGCAGAACAAAATCACGCTCGTCGGCAAGCTCCGCGAGGACGCTCCGGACTACCACGTCAGCGGACTGAGGCGCAAGGAGACGCGGAAGAATCCCTACGCTCCGTTCACGACGGCCACGCTGCAGCAGTCGGCCAGCGTGCAGTTGCGGTTCGGCGCGCAGCGGACGATGCGGATCGCCCAGCAGCTCTACGAGGGCATCGACGTGCCGGGCCAGGGCACGGTCGGGCTGATTACCTACATGCGAACCGACAGCCGGAACCTCGCCCGCGAGGCCGTCAGTGCCGTCCGCGACATGATCGGGCGGGAGTTCGGCCAGCAGTACCTGCCGCAAAAGCCCGCGGTCTACGCTTCGGGTTCCGGCGCTCAGGAGGCCCACGAAGCCATCCGCCCCACCGACGCCCGCCGAAACCCGCGAAACCTCAAGGGTTGCCTGACCGACGAGCAGTTCAAGCTCTACGACCTGATCTGGCGGCGTTTCGTCGCCTGCCAGATGGCCCCGGCCGTCTGGGCCGTCACCGAGGCTGACATCGCCGCCGACACCCCCGCCGGCACCGCGCAGTTCCGCGCCATGGGCCGATCCCTGGTCTTCGACGGCCATCTGAAAGTCACCGGCGTGTCGACCGACGGCGAGCAGCTCCTGCCGGACCTGACCGAGGGCCAATCACTCGGTACGGTCGACGTCGACCCGACCCAGCACTTCACCCAGCCTCCCCCGCGGTATACCGAGGCCTCGCTCGTCAAGGCCCTCGAGGCCGACAGCATCGGGCGCCCCAGCACCTACGCCAGCATCATCCAGACCATCCAGGACCGCAAATACGTCGAGTTGGTCAACCGCTCGTTCCGCCCGACCGACCTCGGCACGGTCGTGACGGACAAGCTGGTGAGGCACTTCCCGAAGATTTTCCAGGTCCACTTCACCGCCCACATGGAAGACGAACTCGACCAGGTCGAAAACGCCCAGGCCGACTGGGTCCAGGTCCTCCGCGAGTTCTACGGCCCGTTCAAACAGCAGCTCGAGGCGGCCGCGGAGGAAATGGTCCACGCCAAGCAGGAAGCCGAACCGTCGGACTACAAGTGCCCCGACTGCGACGCCCCCATGGAGTACCGCTTCGGAAAGAACGGCAAGTTCCTGTCCTGCTCGCGCTATCCGGACTGCAAGAAGGCCCTGCCGATCGACCGCGAGGGCAAGCCCCAGGCCGAGCAGCACACCGACATCGCCTGCCCGGAATGCGGCAGCGCGATGAACCTCCGCAAGGGCCGCTTCGGGCCGTTCCTCTCCTGCAGCCAATACCCCGACTGCAAGGGCGTGGTGAACCTCGACAAGAAGGGCTTCGTCAAGCACCCCAGCCCCCCGCCGCTGGAAATTCAGATGCAATGCCCCAAGTGCGAATCGCCCACGATGAACCTCCGGCGGTCGAAACGCGGCCCGTGGATTTCCTGCTCTCGCTACCCCAAGTGCCGCGGGCGCGTCGCCTGGAGCAAACTCGACGACGACCTCAAGCATCGCCTCGAAACCGACCTGGAAAAACACGAGCAGGCCAACCCCGTCCAGCCCGTCCGGACGGTCGACGGCGAGGTCGTCGGCGACGAACACGTTCCCCGCATTACCGGCGGAGAAACCGTCGAAGAAACGTCCGCCGAAAACGAATAATACGCATCCAGATTAGCCGTTCGTGCAGTGGTTGGAGCGACGTCTCGGCCGGCGTCTGTTGCCCGGCCGACCCGGCCGACCACGAAAAGACAAAGAAAACGCGTATGGTGTTCCTGGATTACCGGCACTCCCCCGTGCCTCTCCCCCTGGATTTTTTGTTAAGACGCCTCCCTCAGAACTGCCAAGAACACGCTGGGAGGACCGTTTTGGGGA
>CAYMAP010000252.1:0-3301 GCA_964388425.1 uncultured Planctomycetaceae bacterium | reverse complement strand
AACCACGAACCGGGGATTCGTCGGCGTGTTCGTTACCACTCGCTGATCTTCCTGGGGTATCGACCGGCTTTGTCGGGCCCCGTCGGACGGGCTACACGGGCAGGCGTTCGTCGGGGTAGACGTGGAGTTCCTCACAGCCGAACGCCGCGGCGAGGGGATAGTCGTCTTCGATGCGGAGCAGTTCGTCTCGCAGCCAGCGGTGGTGCTGTGCGACGAGTTCGCGGTGCTCGGAGGAATCCAGAAGGTCGTTCATCTGCCGCGGGTCGGCCTGGAGATCGTAGAACCCCACCGGCTTCGCGCCGGTATTATCCCCGCAGACGATGTAGCAGTACCGCTCGGACCGGAACGCCCGCCAGGTACGCTGGTAGAAGGCAGCTTTGTCCCGAAGCTCGCTGACAAAGCCCAAAAGCACGCCCGGACGGTCAACGGAATCCACCCGACCAGCCAGCAACGCTGCGAGGTTCTCCCCGGGGACGTGATCTCGCGGCTGGAGCCCCGCCAGGCCCAGAATCGTCGGAAAAAGGTCCTCGGTGCAGGTCGGCTGGGGCAGACGCCGACCGGGCTCGACCCCCGGCCCGGCGACGACCAGGGGAATGCCCACCGACTCCTCGAAGGGGAACTGCTTATGGGCGATGCAGTGGCTGCCGAGGCTGTCGCCGTGGTCGCTGAAGAGCAGCACCACGGTGTTCTCGGCCAGGCCCTGACGCTGAAGAAAATCCATCATCCGCCCAACGTTCTGGTCGAGGTTCTGGACCATGGCGTAGTATTTCTTCAGGGAGTCCAGGCAGACCTGGCGGTGGGATTCGTCGAGGATGCGGTCGGGCCGACTGAAGCTCGGCGGCTCAGTGAAGAAGTTTTCCGGCAGCGTGATGTCTCGCGACATCCAGGCGTCTTCGAGTTCCTTGGGTGCCTCGTAGGGCGGGTGGGGCGGCTCGAAGCTCACGACCGCACAGAACGGTTTGCTTTCGTCGCGGTCGCGGGCGAGGAAGTCCATGGCGATGTCGAACAGCCCGTCGGTCTGGTAGCCCGGCACGGGCCGCGGAGTGGGGTCGTCGTCGACGAAATAGTAGGTGTGGAACGGGTCGTTGCGAAGCTCGAAGCCACGCCAGTGCTGCCAGCGCCCTTGGAAGCGGCGGGGGACGGGCCGGCGTCCCTCGTGGTGTCTCCCGTAGCCGGGCATGTGGAACGTGTCGCCGTAGAGGTGCCACTTCCCCACGTACAGCGTCTCGTACCCGGCGTCGTTGAACTCGTCGGCGAGGGTTCGCTCAGCCGGGCTCATCCGCCACTCGATGCCGGGCACGAGTCGGCTCTGGGCGGTCTGGCCGGTCATCAGCGTGAAGCGGAACGGCACGCAGATGGGGTAAGTCGAGCAGGCATTGGTGAAGCACGCACCCTGCCCGGCGAGTCGATCGACGTTCGGCGTGTCGAGGTCCGGGTTGCCGTAGACGCTCAAGGCGTCCCGGCGGAGTTGGTCGCTCAGGAGGATCAAAACGTTCGGACGTTCAGGCGTGGACATGAGGGGGTTCCTTTCCAACAGGCGGGGAGGGACAATGCAGATGCCGAAACATCTGTCGCACAAACCTTCCGTAGGCTACTTGCCCGCCAGAAGCGATTCAAGCCAGTCGATGACCGTGCCGAACCGGGCCTGGCGTTCTTCCTCCAGCGTGCGGGGCGTGTACCACGAGGCGAGGAGTTGATCGGTTCGATCGGCCAGGACATCGGCCCGGCGGATCAGGGCGCGAAGCGTTGCGGGTTTGTGGCTGCCGGGCTCGAGAAGAATCTGCTCGCCGACATCGCAGCAGAATACGAGCACTTCCTGTGCCCATTTCCAGAAGGCGGTGCGCTGTTTCTGGCGTTTGGTTTTCGGACGGGCACGGGCGAGGAGTGTTTTCGCTTCGTCGAGCTGTTTTCGTTGTTTCGGCAGGAGTCGACGGAACAGGTCCAGCCAACTGGCCTGCCCGCGAAGATCTGCTACGCGATCGGCGAAGGGGTTGGCAAACCATCGGCCGTCCGGATTCATCTCCGGAAGGGCTGCGAACCACTGGTGGACGAACCGTTGGCCGGCGAGTTTTTCGGGGATCCGCCCGAGCTTTGCGTCAGCCTGGCCAAAGTGCTCTTCGGCGAAGCGGGTGTCGATGGCCTTTCGCGAGGTGCGCGGGTTATCGAGGGTCATTGCCCCGGCCAGGAGGATGTGCTCGGTAACCGGCCAGGGAGGCCTGCGAAGTGCCCAGCTCGTCACGACCGTGCCCAAGGCTCCATACTCATGAGCCCGCCGCGCGCTGCCGATCACGTTCTCGGGCAAAAACGCCTGGGGGACCGCATGAGAGGCGTCCCCCATCCGCGCAGCCGGGGCGGTCATGAACCGACAGCCGCGGTCACGCAGGAAGGGCACATACGGATACGGGCTGGCCTTACCGCCCTCCCTCAGAAGATACGCCCCGAGCATCTGCCGGATCTCCTTCGGCCATCGGGCCGGGGTGTGATAATCCTCTTTCCGGACGCCCCAGATTTTGGCGAAATCTTGTATCCCGGGGTACGACCAGTAATCCCAGTCCATCACGACCACATGCTCGCGCAGATCGGCGAGCGTTTGCGGATGTGCGAGGATCATATCGCCCCACATGATCGGGGCGGGCCCCTGCCGGCGGACCCAGCAGACGTGATCGCGGTAGTGGTCGAGGTAGACCGCGGCTTCGGACTGTTCTTTGAGCCTTGGCCCGCAGCGGGGGCAGTCTGCGTTCAGGCCGGCCTCGTCGCCGCCGATGTGCAGGTATCGGCAGTCGGGGTGCATCTCCAGGACCTCGCTGGTCATCTCGCGCAGAAGCGGTCGGGTGCTCCGGTGCGACGGGCAGATCGTATGTGAGGCATATTGCGTGGTCGCCCGGGGGCCACCGCCCTCACGCAGTGAGGCGAACTGATCCATTCGGAGCACCCACGGCAGGTGCCCCAGCGACTGCACCAGCGGGATGATCTCCAGGCCCAGCGAGCAGGCGGTTCGATTGATCGTGCGTATCTCGCTGCGCGTGAAGGCGTCGTCGGCAACGGCCCGGCGCACCCGGCCGCGGTAAGGAAAGCGGTCGTAGTATTCCAGGAGAATCGTATTGTAGCCCATGCGCGAAAGATCTTTGAGAACATCCAGCAGGGCCGGCATGGTCAGCCGCTGTGCCCGGCAGTCGATCTGCACACCGCGAACGGGAACAACGGTTTCAGTGGTCATTGACATGGTGCGGCGTCCTTTCTTGCCGTTTGGTAGTCCGATTGTTGCCGAGCATTGCACCCACCAGAGTGCTTCAGTGTAGCC
>CAYMAP010000251.1:0-3304 GCA_964388425.1 uncultured Planctomycetaceae bacterium | reverse complement strand
CTCAAAAAAATTGGTCCGTGTTCGTTTTTTTGTTTGTCGCACGCTAACATACTCCATACAATGTGGCCAATATAGCGAACTGAAGCCAAACACTTGTATGGAGTTCATTCATGATTGCCACGAAAAACAAGCCTACCAAGAGGACGACGATGGCCCACAAAACCCCACCGAACAGCGCCAGTCAGGGCGGCGAGGACGCTCAGAAACGCCGCCAGAGCGCCTTGGACGCCGCCCTGAAACAGATCGAAAAAAATTTTGGTGCCGGCAGCATCATGAAGCTCGCCGGGGAAACAATCCAGGCTGTCCCGGGCATCAGCACCGGCGCGTTGAGCCTGGACCTCGCACTGGGGGGCAACGGCATGCCGCGGGGGCGAATCTGCGAGCTCTACGGCCCGGAGGGCTCGGGCAAAACGACGCTGGCGTTGCACGTGATCGGCAGTGCGCAGAAGGCCGACGGCGTGGCCGCCCTGATCGACGCCGAGCACGCCTTCGACCCGACCTGGGCGAGAAAACTGGGCGTGAACCTCGAAAACATCCTCGTCAGCCAGCCCAGCACCGGCGAGCAGGGCCTGGACATCTGCGAGACGCTTGTCCGCTCCAACGCCGTCGACCTCGTGGTGGTGGACTCCGTGGCCGCCCTGATCCCCAAGGCTGAAATCGAGGGCGATATCGGCGACCAGCACGTCGGGCTCCAGGCCCGCCTGATGAGCCAGGCCATGCGGAAACTCGTCGGCGCGATCTCCAAGAGCAAGACCTGCGTGATCTTCATCAACCAGATACGCATGAAAATCGGCGTGATGTTCGGCAACCCGGAGACGACACCGGGGGGCAACGCACTGAAATTCTACAGTTCCGTCCGCGTCGAGGTCCGCCGCGTTACAACGCTCAAGGACGGCGACGTGGCCGTCGGAAACCGCGTCCGGGCAAGGGTCGTCAAAAACAAGGTTGCCCCGCCGTTCCGCAAGGCCGAGTTCGACATCATGTTCGATTCCGGCATCAGCTACGAGGGCGACTTGCTGGATCTCGCCGTCGAAAACGACATCATCAAAAAGCAGGGGGCGTGGTTCAGCTACGGCGAGACCCGGCTCGGACAGGGGCGCGAGAACGCCCGGACCTTCCTCGTGGACAATCCGGACGTCACCGAAGAGGTTCGAAAACAGGTTCTCGAAAAGGTTATGCCCCCGCCGGCCGAATCGGCCAAGACCGACTCGGCGAACGAAGAAGATGCCGTCGAGGACGACGCCGAAGCAACGGCAAAAGAAACAGACTGACAGCATCCACTACACCGCTGAACTCCGTTTTACGGTTGTGGTGATGTTCGGCCGCGGGTCCGCTCACCGCCAGCGCCCCATTTTCCCGCCGTCGGCTGCGCCGTGGTTGTGCAGGAACGTCGGCAGGCTCATCACCAGGCTGCGGGGATTGTAGAGGCTTTCGATCTCGCCGCGACAGTTGTACCAGCAGTGCATGCACGGGTTGCTGCGCGAGGCGTCGCGAAGGCGGTCGCGGATGGCGTGCCGCGTGTCCGTGTAGAGATTGGCCAGTGGGCGGTGGCGGTTCTCGACGCAGATGGCGATGTCGCCGGTCGAGTCGATGTTGAAAAAGCCCCGACCGGCCTTGCAGTGGGGAATCCCGCCGGCGAGGAACCGGTCGAAGTTCGAAAGGTACCCCGGGTTGGACAGGAAGTTCCGGTTCCGTTCCCACATGCCCAGCAGTCTGGGGCCTACGGGGCCCTCGGCGTGCTCATGGGCGTGGGTGCCGGTCTTGCGGAACCCGTAGGGCTGGACCATGAAGTACGCCCGCCGCTCCGCTGCCATCTGCATGACCTCCTCGAGTTGGTCGAGATTGTCCCGCAGCAGGACGGCCATCACGTTGACGCGCTGGTAGTCGTACTTCCGAGCGGCGGAGAACATTTCGACGGCCCGCCAGGCCTGCTTCCAAGCCCCGTCGACACCCCGGGCGGCGTCGTGGGCGGCGGGGTCGGCGTAGTCGATACTGACCGACACGCCCCACAGCCCGGCGCACATCAGCGCGTCGGCCAACTCCGGCGTCGCCAGCCAGCCGTTGGTCGTCACGAACGGCATGTGGACCTCGGCGACGGCCTGGACGATGTCCGGCAGGTCGCTCCGCAGGAGGGGCTCGCCACCGGCCAGGCTGATGAACACCGTTCCGAAGCCCGCCAGCTTCCGCGCCCCCAGGGCGTACTGCTCGACGGACGGTTCGTCCTGTAGGCCCATCGGGTCGTGCCAGTACCCGCAGAACGCGCAGCGGAAGTGGCACCGGTACGTCACCTGCCAGGCGCACCAGATCGGGTGCCTGCTGAGATAGGTTCGTACCAGTCTGGCTTTTTTGGAAAAGCTGCCGAGCATCGAACCACTGTAGGACTTGGCCCTGCGAACCGCAAGTCAACGGGGAGGTTTCTGCAGGCCCCCTGGTGTTCGGACAGGACCGGCGCGCGGTCCGATTGGACCTTGCCGCGACGAGTGGCACAATCCCCCTGCCGAGATGGTTTGTCATGACTGACTCTGCCCGGGGTGAATGGCTGGGTTCGGGGCGATCGATCGGCAGAAGCGGGTTTGTCGGTGCCTCTGAGAAACAGCGTGGGTGCAAGCACCCACCCTCCAAGTCGTATAGCCCCGCCGCCCTCGGCTGCGTTCCAGACCGCATGCCTGCCGGAGCAGGCATGGCCTCCGGCGAGACCGGCCTGTTTTACTCGAAAGGACCGATTGGCTCGCCGCGGTGCGGCGAGGCAGAAATAGCCCGTCGAGCTTTCCGAAACGGCCCGTTCGCCTCACGCGACGACGCTGCCTGGGGCGATGTCCTTCTCGGGCGTCAGGAAGATGACCTGGGATTTTTCCTCGTTACTGGCGGCCAGGAGCATGCCCTGGCTTTCGATGCCTCGCATCTTCCGGGGCGCGAGGTTGGCGACGACAACGATGTTCTGGCCGAGCAGGGCTTCGGGGGGGTAGTAGGCTTTCAGGCCCGCGCATAGGGTTCGCGTCTCGCTGCCGAGATCGACTTTCAGGACGAGGAGTTTGTCGGCATTGGGGTGTTCGGACACTTCCACGACCTTGCCTACGCGGAGGTCGAGTTTCAGGAAGTCATCGAACTGGATGGTGGGCTTGCCGGCTGGTTCCTCGGGTGTCTGCGGGGCCGGTTCGGGCGGTTGGGGAGCATCGGTCATGGGGGTTCCTTTCCGCCGACGAGTGTAGACCAGGGCTCAGACGGTTTCAAGGGCGGGATGGGGTGAACGAGGCGAATGCGTTGTTCGCAACTGCCGGGAGAGGTCGGGGTTGAGAAGAGGCGT
>CAYMAP010000250.1:0-3350 GCA_964388425.1 uncultured Planctomycetaceae bacterium | reverse complement strand
CCTTACGTTCCTTCGTGGACTTCGGCTGGCTGGTCGGCCTGGTCTTCGGTGCTTTCGCCTTGGCCCTCGAAGTAAAGGTGGCGGGTGTCTTCGCCGTCCTCGCCTTCCTTCTCGCCGGTGACGGTGACGACGACGCGGTTCCTGCCCTTGTAGCTGCCGCGGAGGATGTCCTCGCTGATGGGGTCTTCGACGTTCTGTTCGATGGCCCGTCGGAGGGGACGTGCGCCGAAATCGGGGTTGTACCCCTTGTCGATGAGGAATTCCTTGGCTTCGTCGGTCAGTTCGAGGGTCAGTTCGTGTTCGCCGAGTCGCTGGCGGACCTTGCGAAGTTCGAAGTCGACGATCGTTTCGAGGTCTTCGCGGGTGAGGCTCTTGAAGACGATGATATCGTCGAGGCGGTTGATGAATTCGGGGCGGAAGTAGCGTTCGATTTCCTTGTTGAGCAGTTCCTTGGTTTTCTCGTAGGTGGTTTCCTCGTCCCGTTTGCCGAACCCGAACCCCCCGCCGGACTTGATCAGTTCGGCGCCGATATTGGTCGTGAGGATGAGGATGACGTTCCGGAAGTCGACCCGCCGGCCGAAACTGTCGGTCAGGACGCCTTCTTCCATAACCTGCAGGAGCATGTTGAAGACGTCCGGGTGGGCCTTTTCGATCTCGTCCAGCAGAAGGACGGCATAGGGTCGTCGTCGGATGCGTTCGGTGAGTTGTCCGCCTTCTTCGTAGCCGACGTAGCCCGGAGGGGCGCCGACGAGTCGGGAGACGTTGTGCTTTTCCATGTACTCGGACATGTCGAGCTGGATGAGGGCTTCCTCGTCGCCGAACATGAACTCGGCCAGGGCCTTGCTCAGCAGCGTCTTGCCCACGCCGGAGGGTCCGGCGAAGATGAAGCTGCCCATGGGCCTGCGGGGGTCTTTCAGGCCGCTGCGGGCCCGGCGTATGCTCTTGGAGACGGCCACGATCGCCTCGTGCTGGCTGACGACCTTCTTGTGCAGTTCGTTTTCCAGTTCGAGCAGGCGCTGGGCTTCTTCCTTCTCCAGGCGGGTCAGCGGGACGCCGGTCATCTTGCTGACGACCTCGGCGACGACTTCCTCGTCGACGATGCCGGAGGCTTCGGAACTCTGCTCCTTCCAGTCGCGGACCATGTTTTCCTTCTCGGCCCGCATCTGCTCGGTCCGGTCGCGCAGTTCAGCGGCACGCTCGTAGTCGGCGTTCTTGACGGCTTCGTCCTTCTCGGCCTGGAGGCGCTCGATCTGGTCCTCGATGCTCGCGAGGTCCGGCGGTTTGGTCATGTTCTTCAGGCGGATGCGTGCGCCGGCCTCGTCGATGACGTCGATGGCCTTGTCCGGCTGGACGCGCCCGGTGACGTAGCGGTTGGACAGTTCGACGGATCGGTCGAGGCCCTCGTCGGTGATCCGCACGCGGTGGTGGGCCTCGTAGCGATCCCGGAGCCCACGGAGGATCTCGAGCGTCTGCTCGCGGGTCGGAGGGTTGACGACGATGGTCTGGAAGCGGCGTTCCAGGGCGCCGTCCTTCTCGATGTACTTGCGGTACTCGTCCAGCGTGGTCGCGCCGATGCACTGGATCTCCCCGCGCGAAAGGCTGGGCTTGAGGACATTGGCGGCGTCGATGGCGCCCTCGGCCCCGCCGGCGCCGACGAGCGTGTGCAGCTCGTCGATGAACAAGATGACGTTCTTGGCTCGCTTGACCTCGTTCATGACGGCCTTGATGCGCTCCTCGAACTGCCCGCGGTACTTCGTGCCGGCAACCATCATCGCCAGGTCCAGCGCGACGATCCGGCGGTCGTGGAGGATGTCGGGCACTTCCTTGCTGACGATGTTCTGGGCAAGCCCCTCGACAATGGCGGTCTTGCCCACGCCGGCCTCGCCGAGAAGGACGGGGTTGTTTTTCGTCCGTCGGCAGAGGACCTGGATGACGCGCTCGATCTCGTCGACGCGACCGATGACCGGATCGAGCTGGCCCTCGCGAGCAAGTTCCGTCAGGTCCCGTCCGAAGTTGTCCAGGGCTGGGGTCTTGCTCTTGCCCTTCTTGCCCTGGCTGGAGGAACTGGAAGATCCCTGGGAACCTTCGCCGGCGGCGGAGCCGACTTCTTCCGGTTCGACGCCCGCGCCGAGGAGGTTGAGGACTTCGTCGCGGACCTCATCGAGCTTGAGACCGAGGTTCATCAGCACCTGGGCGGCCACGCCGTCGTGCTCGCGGAGCAGACCCAGCAGGATATGCTCGGTCCCGACGTAGTTGTGGTTGAGGTTGCGGGCTTCCTCGATGGAATACTCGATGACCTTCTTGGCCCGGGGAGTCTGGGGGAGTTTGCCCATGGTCACCATATCGGGGCCGGCCTTGACGAGCTTCTCAACTTCCATGCGGACCTTGTGCAGCTCGACGCCCATGTTCTTCAGGACATTGGCGCCCACGCCCGTGCCCTCCTTGACCAGCCCGAGCAGGATATGCTCCGTGCCGATGTACTCGTGGTTGAAGCGCTGGGCTTCCTGGTTGGCCAGGGCCATCACTTTCCGCGCTCGTTCGGTGAACCGTTCAAACATGCTGTCTCGCTCCGTTCGTACCACCGACGGGTCGGCGGGGTCGCTGGTTTCGTTTGTGTGAGGATCGGAAGGCCACGCCCGCACGGCCCTGCCTGAAGCTCCGGGTCCGCGATTCGACCGTTTTCCTATCCATTGCGATCTATTGTACCGAATCGGCCCGGCCGGACTCAAGCGGTCCCGGTCGGCGAGGGCTTACCCTTCTATCGGCAAAGGGGCCTGAGAAGTTCATCCTCGCGGCCGGGGTCTCGGGGCCGAACTCTGCCTGGGGCATCGTCCGGGTCGTTCCCTACATTCTACGCCACAGAATCCACACTGTACCCGTACAAAATTCGTGCCACAGCCGTGCTTTTTCTGCACCGCCTCCGACCGCACCATGGCAGCAGACGTCCCATACCAAGCCGGCCAATTTTTAAGCGCGAAACAAGGCGGGCGTATTTGAATAAATAATGGCAATAATCTTAATATGCGGCAGCATTTTGCTCTCTATCCGTGAATCAGCCCCTCGGATGAGCACGCTCTCGGTTTAGGAAGGGGCGGGGTAAGCTGCAAAATCACAAAAATCAGATTTCTCTGTACCGCTTTTGAGCATCCGCAACCCGTCGTTCTCGCCTGCCGATTCGCCATGCCATTCCGTTTTCCTGCCAGTCTGCCGGGCCGGTAATTCGTGACAGCTCCGTTTGAATCGCGGTCGTGCTGGATTCCCCCAACCCTCGGGAATACGATGGGGTCTTGAATGATGCGGCCCCTCAAAAGTCGACGGTACGGAACATCAGGGCGATTCGTCAACGAAAA
>CAYMAP010000249.1:0-3418 GCA_964388425.1 uncultured Planctomycetaceae bacterium | reverse complement strand
TCTTTGCGTTGACGAATCGCCCTGATGTTCCGTTCCGTCGACTTTTTAGGGGCGCATCGTTTTTGGGCTGCGTTTTTTTCTGGGCAGGGGGTTCTGGCGGTGGCATTCCTCGATGACGCGGATCTGCGTGCGGACCTGGGCGGGGGTGACGACCAGTTTGCCCTTGTTGACCAGCACGTCGTAGATGTTGTCGTAGAATCCCTTGCTCATGATGGGGAAGGATGCGCCGTCGGGCGCCTTGAAGGGCGGTTCTTTCCAGGATGTTTCGACCCAGGGGAGTTCTTCCCTGCAGAAGGCCCGGCCCGGAGCCCAGGCCTTGTGGGGCTTGAGTTTCGGGGCTTTTTTCGGGTCGTAGTACCTCCAGGAGCAACCGTCCATCGCAGCCGTCAGTCCGCCGCGCGTGCCGCTGATGACGTAGGGGTCGCCGATGGGGTAGGCTTGGTAGCTGCTGAGGAGAACCTCGACGGTGGGTCGGTTCTTGCCGGTCAGGACGACGAGGGCGAAGTCGTCGGCGTCGCCCGTCGAACCGGGGCCGGAAAACAGTTTGGCGAAGACGTTGGGCATGGCCCGTCCGTCGCCGTAGAACATGATCGCGTGGTCCATCGGGTGCGGACCGGTGTTGTTGAGGTTCCCGCCCCATTTCGGCTGGAGGGTCTGCCAGTCCCAGCGGCGGGCGAAATTGCTGTAGCTGATGCGGACGTGGATGATCTCGCCCAGCACGCCGGAGTCGATCACTTCCCGCATTTTCTGGTAGACCGGACGGAAGCGGGAGTTCTGGAAGGGCGCGTAGAGGGCCTTGTTCGCCTTGGCGGCCTCGACGGCTTGGTCAAAATCTTTCACCCGCACGGCCAGCGGTTTTTCGCAGACCGTGTGGATGCCCATGTTCAGGGCCTGGATCGAGCCTTTCGGGTGCATGTTGCTGGGCATGGCATTGACGAAGAGGTCGGGCTTTTCCTCGCGGAGCATTTTCCGGTAGTCGGTGTAGACGTTGCATCCGGTCTGCTCGACGGCTTCCTTGCACGGGTCGGGGTTCTCGTCGGAAACCGCGACGATCTCGTACTGTTTTTGGGCCGTCACGAGGTAGCTGAAATGGATGCCGTACCCACTTCGTCCCTGCCCGGCGATGGCGAGGCGAAGGCGTTTCTGAGCCACGATCCTGTCCTTTCGGGTTGCACCAGAGGGGAAAATTTTCTGAAAAGTCTTTCGGTTCAACCGCTGGGGCGTTGAACTGTACATCGCGACAGGATATCCTATCTGCTCTCGGACGCAACAGCTTTTTTGCAACGCTGACGGTCGGGTCGATGGTGTTTCGCCTTGTCGGGCAAAGGCTTCTTGCCCGACCCACGGAAAATGGCGGCAGGCTCCCCGTGTCGGCCGGGTTTGCGCAAGACCGGCGAAGGCATGGAATGCGATTGCCGAGCAGGTCGCCTTTGACAGAGAACGAGGTAAAACCGACATGCGAGTGTTCATGCTGGGTTGGGAATTCCCGCCGTTCATCAGCGGCGGGCTTGGGACGGCCTGTTACGGGCTGACGCGCGGACTCGACGACGTCGGCGTGGAGGTCTGCTTTGTCCTCCCCACGGCCGTGCCGGTCGGACAGGACACCCCCCGGCCCGAACACGTCCGCCTGCGCACCCCAGACGACCTGACGGTGGCCCTGCCCGGCGGACAATGCATGCCCCTGCACCACTTCGAGCACCTCGAAGTCCGCCAACTCGCCGCCTACCTCCTGCCCTACGCTTCACCCGAAACCTCCTGCGACCTGGAAGGCGAACTGACCCGCCTCCGCCGACAGGCCCGCGGCAACGCGGCCAAGGACATCCTCCGCAAAGTGCTCGGCCGGGCGATGCGCAACAACGCTCTCCGGCCCCAGACTGGCCCGAAGGCAAATCGCTCGGCCCCGCAGATGACCCTCCCGAAGGGCTCGATGGTTCTAGGCGGATCAGGACAGCACTACGGCGGGGACTTGATGGAGCAGGTCTACCGCTACGCCGACCTTGCCGTCCGACTCTCGGACTCCGAACCGTTTGATATCATCCACGCCCACGACTGGATGACCTATCCGGCCGGCATGGCCGTCGCCGCCCACACCGGCAAGCCCCTCGTCGCCCACGTCCACTCGACGGACTTCGACCGCTCCGGCGAGCACATCAACCAGCGCGTCTACGACATCGAACGCGCCGGCATGCAGATGGCCGACCGCGTCGTCTGCGTCAGCCACCTTACCGCCAATATCGCCCGGCACCGCTACGGCGTGCCTCCGGAGAAAATCACGGTCGTCTACAACGCCGTCGACCTGCCCGAGGGCGCGGACCTGCAGTTCAAGCCCATCGGACGAAACGAGAAAATCGTCCTTTTCCTCGGGCGGGTCACCATGCAGAAGGGGCCGGAATACTTCCTCCAGGCTGCCCGCAAGGTCGTCGACCGCTACCCCGACGTCCGCTTCGTCGTCGCCGGCAGCGGGGACATGATCCAGAAATGCATCCAACTCGCCGCCGACCTTCGCCTCGGCCGGTGGGTGACCTTCACCGGGTTCCTCCGCGGAGGCGATGTCGGACGCATCTTCAGCATGGCTGACCTCTACGTCATGCCCAGCGTCTCCGAGCCCTTCGGTATCGCGCCCCTCGAAGCCCTCAGCCACAACGTCCCGGTCATCATCTCCAAGCAGTCCGGCGTCAGCGAAGTCCTCACCCACGCCCTGAAGGTCGACTTCTGGGACACCGATGAGATGGCCAACAAAATTCTCGCCGTCCTCCGTTACGAACCTCTCCAGCGAACCCTCCGCCAGCAGGGGTACTTTGAGCTGGACAAATTCTCCTGGAAGGACTCCGCTACCAGCCTCAAAGCCATCTATCAGAGCCTCCTGGCCGCCCCCTGAACTCCCCCCTTACCACGTCCCGCTTGGGAGGACCCTTCCGACAAAGTGCTTGATTCCCACGCCCCGGCGGGCATATAACTCGATACCAGCATGGCTTCGGTCGTCTTCTATTTTCAGGTCCACCAACCCTACAGGCTGCGGAGATACAGCGTCTTCGACAGCTCGACGAACTATTTCGACGATCGGCACAACGAGGATATCCTCCACAAGGTCGCCGCGAAGTGCTACCTGCCCATGAATCGGCTGATCCTGGATCTCATCCGGCAGCACGAGGGTCGATTCCGCGTCAGCTACGCCATCACCGGCACGCTCATCGAGCAGTCCCGCCAGTGGATGCCGGAGATCCTACGGAGCTTCCAGGACCTCGCCGAGACCGGCTGCGTCGAGTTCATCGCCGAAACCTGGTACCACTCCCTGAGCTTCCTCTACAGCCGGGAGGAATTCGCCCACCAGATCGGCATGCATTCCGACCTGATGGAAGAGCTGTTCGGCCAGCGGCCCCGCGTTTTTCGCAACACCGAGCTGACCTACAACAACGAC
>CAYMAP010000248.1:0-3428 GCA_964388425.1 uncultured Planctomycetaceae bacterium | reverse complement strand
TTGTAAAACAAAGACTTACAGCGCAATCCAAAGGGGATGTCGAAGTCAGGAAAGAGGCCCTCGGTGAGGTTCTAGACGGCAGCAAAGCCGCCGATCTCGCCCTCTTCGGCCGCATGCTCGCTGACCTGCCAGGCCAAAACATCGACGCCGCCTGCCAGGTCGCCCATGCCATCAGCGTCAACAAAGTCGACATGGATGTGGACTTCTTTACCGCCGTCGACGATCTCAAAACCAAGGAAGAGGACGCTGGCGCGGGCATGATGGGCACCATCGGCTTCAATAGCTCCTGCTTCTATCGCTATGCCGTCATCGACACCGACCAACTCGCCAAGAACCTCGGTGGAGACAGCGAACTGACCGAGACGACCATCGAGGCCTTCCTCCGGGCCAGTGTCGCGGCCATCCCGACCGGCAAGCAGAATACCTTCGCTGCCCACAATCCCCCGGATTTCATACTCGCCGACGTCCGAAAGGCTAGCGGACCTGTCTCCCTGGCCAATGCATTTGTCAGGCCCGCCCGACCCCGGAACGGCGAAGACCTCACATCGGCCGCCGTAATCGGCCTGAAATCCTACTGGGACAAACTGAACGTCGTTTATGCCACCGACGGTGACCTCGTCGGCCCATACTTCTGCGGCACGGCCGACTTCGAGGACGCCAGCGGCTGGCAGGACACCGGCTCCTTCGACGAACTCGTCAGCAAAGTCATGGCCGCCGTCAAGGAGGCGTGACATGAGCGTCCTGCTGATACGTCTCGCCGGGCCCATGCAGGCCTGGGGCACGCAAAGCCGATTCAGCATCCGCGACACCGGCCTGGACCCGTCCAAGTCCGGCGTCGTCGGCCTGCTGTGCGCGGCCCTCGGCAAGCCACGCCACGAAGAACCGGGCGACGACTTTCCCGCCCTGGCCGACCTGACAGCCCTCCGCATGGCCGTTCGCGTCGACCGCCCCGGAACCATGCTGCCCGACTACCACACCGCACAAAACGTGGTCATCGCCAGCAGCGTCCCCGGCCGCAAGCCCAAGCTGAAGGACTGCGAGCCTTCCGTTCGTTACTACCTTGCCGACGCCGACTTTCTCGTCGCACTGGAGGGCCCGGACACCAGCCTGCTCGACCGCCTGCACCACGCCCTCGCCGAGCCCGTCTGGCCCCTCTTCCTCGGGCGAAAGGCATTCGTCCCGTCCATGCCCCTGTATGTCCCCGACGGCCGACGCGACGACCTCGATGCTGTCGCCGCCCTGAAGGACCATCCGTGGTGGAAGCGAGTCTCCGACACCCCCTGGCGCAGCGACGAGCCCGACGACCGCCTCCGCATCAGTTACGAAGTCGATGCTGTCGACGGCGAGACCCGCAACGACGTTCCGCTGAGCTTCCTCAGCCGGCAGCGGGCCTTCACCACGCGACGCGTCCGTGATGAATTCTGGGACATCAAACAACAAGCCCCCCACCTCATACAGGAGTGGCCCTCATGTACCTCAGTAAGCTCCAGTTGAACGCACAGCCCGGCTGCCCGGCCGTGCTGCGCGATCTGGCCAATCCGCACGACCTGCATCGCACCATCATGCGAGCCTTTCCCGACCGCAGCGACGGAGGCCCGGGACGCGTGCTCTTCCGCCTGGAACCCAACCGGAACCGCTCCATTCCCGTTGTCCTGGTTCAATCCGAAAAACAGCCCGACTGGTCTGCCCTGGACGAGCTGGAGGGCTACCTCATTGCAGCCGACACCGCCGAACTTACGCCCGTCTTTGCCGTCGGCCAGAAACTTCGGTTCCGCCTGCGCGCCAACCCCACCGTCAAACGGGAGGGCAAACGCCATGCACTGCTAAAAGAATCCGACCAGCTCGACTGGCTCACTCGCAAAGCTGCCGCCGCAGGCTTTCAGCTCATCGGAGTCGTCACCGCGCGGCAGGGCAAATCGCCCAGCCGTAAAACGGATACGGAAAACAACCGCCATCGCGTTACACACTATGCCGTCGACTTCGAAGGCTTTCTCGAAGTCAAAGGCACGGAAAAACTCCAAAATGCCCTCGCCAGCGGCATTGGACCAGCCAAAGCCTTCGGCTTCGGCATGCTGTCGCTGGCAAAGGTGTAAATGCCGATGTGGCGATAGGCCACCGCTGAGCCTTTTGGCAAGTGAATATCCTGTCGGTTCACCGCACATCTTGCCGATAGCAGGACACGGGAGATCGGGGAAATACGGGAGGCTGTCATGGCAGGCAAACATGAAATACCACGTTTTGATGACCGCTGGAGCTATCTCTACCTCGAAAAAGGCCGGCTCGACTGCAACGCATCGTCCTTGCGCTTTATCCATCCCAGCGGAGAAAGTCAAATCCCCATCGACCAGACCTCCACGCTGTTTCTAGGCCCCGGAACCAGCGTAACAGCCGCCGCAATGAAATTGCTCGCCAGCAACAACTGCCTCGTCTGCTTCTCCGGGGAACAAGGCCAACGACTTTACGCCCATTCCACCGGCGGTACGCACAGTGCACACCGGCTGTTGCACCAGGCCGAGCTCTACGCCAACCACAAATCCCGCCTTGCCGTCGTCCGTCGCATGCTCGCAAAACGCTTCGACGAAGACCTGCCACCCAATCTCACCCTCCAGCAAATGCGAGGCCGAGAGGGCCACCGTGTCCGAGCCATCTATAAGCACTTCGCTGACAAAGCGGGGGTCGCCTGGACCGGTCGACGCTATGACCAGAACAATTGGGACTACGCCGACCCCGTCAATCGTGCCCTCTCTGCAGCCAATGCACTTCTGTATGGGCTCTGCCATGCCGCCATTCTCTCGGCAGGATATTCTGCGGCCATCGGCTTCATCCATACCGGCAAGTTGCTCTCGTTTGTCTACGACGTCGCTGACTTCTACAAAACGGAAACAACAATCCCACTGGCCTTTGAGATGGCCCGCCAGGGACGCGACGAGATCGAAAAACGAACCCGCATCGCTTGCCGGCAAGTCTTCTTTTCCGCCAGACTCACCGAACGAATCCTGCCTGATATCGCCGAGGTCTTACATGCTCCTGATGATCTTAAAGAACGTCCCAACGAGCTTGAAGGGAGAGCTGTCTCGCTGGCTGATCGAACCACAAGCCGGAACATTCCTGGGTAACTGCTCCGCCCGGGTACGCGACCAGCTATGGAAAAAAGCTACGGACAAACGGAAAGACGGCTACGTCCTGCAGGTCTGGTCCGACAGGTCAGTACCCCAAGGCTATCGATATCGGGCCGAAGGCCTCTCAGATCGCAAGATGGTCGATTTCGAGGGCCTTGCCCTCGTTCAACGTCAACCAAGACGCCGGGGAAAAAACAGCCAGCCTCAACAAGAAAATCAGCCGACCCCAGAAACCACAATATCTTGACCTGAGAGCAACCCTTTGCTACACCTTGTTGGTATCTTCCTCACGCCCGTGGGGGTGAACCG
>CAYMAP010000247.1:0-3443 GCA_964388425.1 uncultured Planctomycetaceae bacterium | reverse complement strand
GGCATCCGGTAGCCGATCGCCTCTGGCACCTCCCGCCGCTGGCCGGTATCATGAGTATTCGCACGAAGTGACTCTCAGCCACAGGGATGGTTTCCCACGCATGACGGATCTGCTGAACGATCTCAACGAACCGCAGCGGGAAGCGGTCGCGCACATCGACGGGCCGCTGCTCGTCCTCGCCGGGGCCGGATCGGGCAAGACCCGCGTCATCACCCGCCGCGTCGCTTACCTCATCGCCCAGGGCATCGACCCGCAGGCCGTCCTGGCGATTACCTTTACCAACAAGGCCGCCGAGGAATTGCGGCAGCGCGTCGAGGCCCTCGGCACGGCCCCCGGGGCGACGCTCTGCACCTTCCACAGCCTCTGCGCCCGCCTGCTCCGCCAATACGCCGACCGCGCCGGACTCCACCCCAGCTACACCATCTACGACCGCGACGACCAGCTCAAGGTCGCCAAACAGGCCATCGAGGACTGCAACCTCCCCCGCAGCTACCTCACCCCCGCCCGCGCGCACGGGGCGATCTCCAACGCCAAAAACGATCTCCTGACCCCCCAGGCCTACGCCGAACAGGCCGGCGAGTTCGATGCCCGCAACCTCGCCGACATCTACGCCCGCTACGAACAACTCCTCGCCGAGAACAACGCCCTGGACTTCGACGACCTGCTCATGCGGATGGCCTTCCTCCTCCGAGACGACAACGACCTCCGCCAACACCTCGGCCTACGCTTCCAGTACCTGCTGATCGACGAATACCAGGACACCAACCGCGCCCAGTACCTCATCGCCCACGCCATCGCACTCGATCACGAAAACCTCTGCGCCACCGGCGACCCCGACCAGTCCATCTACGCCTGGCGGGGAGCCGACATCAGCAACATCCTCGACTTCGAGAAGGACTACCCCGACACCCGCGTGATCCGGCTGGAGGAAAACTACCGCTCCGTCCAGCCCATCCTCAACGCCGCCGGCGCGCTGATCGACCACAACACGATGCGCAAGTCCAAACGGCTGTTCACGTCCAAGCCCGGCGGCGGCCCCGTCCGCGTCCTGACCACCGACGACGAACACGCCGAGGCACGCCAGATCGCCAAACGCATCGAACACTACCGCGCCGCCGGCGGAGCGTACGGGGACGTCGCCGTCTTCTACCGCGTCAACAGCCTCTCCCGCGTCATCGAGGAGGCCCTGCTGCGGTTGGGCATCCCCTACCGCATCGCACGCGGGGTCGAGTTCTACAACCGCAAGGCAATCAAGGACGTGCTGGCCTACCTCCGCCTGCTGGTCAACCCCGCCGACGACATCGCCTGCGCGCGGATCATCAACACCCCCACCCGCGGCATCGGGGCGACGACGGTCAACCGGATGCAGATCTGGGCCGCCGCCAACGAAACCAGCCTGCTCGACGCCGCACGGCGCGTCCACGAAGTCGAGCTGTCCGCAGGCCCAACGAAAAAAGCGTCCGCCTTCGCCGGGATGATGGCCGACCTCGCGGCCGACCTCGATCGGCCCGTCCGGCGAATCCTCGAAGACATCTACCGCCAGACCGGCCTGGAAGCCACCCACAGCAAATCCGACGAGGACTCCCGCGACGTTCGCAGCAACGTCGAGGAACTCATCAACGCCGCGGCCGAGTTTGACGAGGAAGACCACGAGAACCCCGTCCTGGACTATCTCCAGCAGATTTCCCTCGTCAGCGACGCCGACCATTACGACAGCGACGCCGGCGTCGTCTCGCTGATGACCCTCCACGCCGCCAAGGGCCTGGAGTTCCCCGTCGTCTTCATCATGGGCTGCGAGGAGGGGCTTCTGCCCTTCCAGCGCGACACCGGACCGGACGGCGAGGATCTGAAAAAAGTCGAGGAGGAGCGCCGACTCGCCTTCGTCGGCATGACCCGCGCAAAGCACGCCTTGACGCTCAGCTCCGCACGCATGCGCCGCGTCCGCGGCATGCAGACGCCCCAGCAGGCCTCGCGATTCCTCCACGAACTCGGTCAGGCGGATGTCGAGCGCGAGGACCTCACCACCGCCCCCGCCAAGCCCCGCCGGTTCCGCGGGGGTTTCTACGGCGAGGACGACGAGCCCGCCGGTCTCCGCGAAGCCATCGAACGCTTCCCGCTCTCGGCACGCAAGCAGGGCATCGCCTTCGACGAGGACTTCGCCGACGACGACGAAACGCCCATCCCCCCGGAGTACGAATACATCAGGCCCGGCTGTACCGTCCGACACGCGAAATTCGGGCTGGGCAAAATCGTCAAGCTCTCCCAGCCCTGGCCCAACACCCGCGCCGACGTGCAATTCCACGAGTTCGGCCGAAAGCGACTCGTCCTCGCACACGCCAGCCTCGACGTCCTCGACGGCGGGGACTGAACCGCGGAGCAGCGGCTCCCTTCGCTTTTACCTCGGCTGATCGTCCATGAGCATTTTGACCTCGGCAGCGGAGGGCATGGAGGCCTGGGCGCCGAACTTGCTGCAAGCCAGGGCGCCGGCGGCGTTGGCGAACTTCAGGGCGTCGTGGAGGTGCCCCCCGCGGGCAAGGATGAACGCCATCGCACCGGTGAACGCGTCCCCGGCCCCGGTGGTGTCGACCACGGCGGTCTGGTAGGGCGGGACGCGGTAGAAGTGTCCGTCCACGCACGCGGCCAGCGACCCCCGTGGGCCGAGCTTCAGCACCGCACGCTTCGCGCCGCGCTCGATCAGCATCGTGGCCGCCCGCTTGTCCAGCCGTTCCTCGACGGCCTGCTGCCCGGTGAGCCGTTCGGCCTCGGAGGTGTTCGGCGTGATGAGGTCGACGTCGTAGAGTTCGTCCGGGAACGACCGCGGCACCGGGGCTGGGTCGAGGATGACCTTCGCGTGGTGCTGCCTGGCCAGCGCGATCGCCGCACGGACGGTCGGCAGCGGCAGTTCGAGCTGCAGCATGACGATGTCCGCCCGCTCGAAGAGGTCGGTTCGGCAGTACAGCTCGTCAGGAAAGACCGAGGCGTTCGCCCCGGGCGCGACGACGATGGCGTTCTCGCCCCGGCGGTTGACGACGATCATCGCCACACCCGTCGGCGTGTCCTCGGTGGTCAGGACCGCCTCGACGTCCACCCCGGACCTAGCGAGGCTCTCACGAAGGGTCGTGCCGAACGCGTCGGCCCCGACCCGCCCGATCATCTGCACGTTCCCGCCCAGTCGGGCGACGGCGACGGCCTGGTTCGCGCCCTTGCCCCCGGGGTTCTGCGTGAAGTCGCCACCCAGGACGGTCTGGCCCGGCGAGGGCATCTCCGCGGCGCGGACCACCAGGTCCATGTTGATCGATCCGACGACGAGAATGGAGGCATCCGTGTCCATGGCGTCTCCCGCTGAATCCGTCCATTGTGCAGAACCCCCGCCGACATTGCCAGAAGGAATCCAGCCCAAGGAGGATGCACGAGAGAAGACGCACAATGCAGGAGATACAGGA
>CAYMAP010000246.1:0-3449 GCA_964388425.1 uncultured Planctomycetaceae bacterium | reverse complement strand
GCAGGATTAAAAGGGACAGGCTACTTTAATCTAGGGCGGGTGGCGTGGTTGCGGAAATCATGTTGTATTTCCAGTGTGCCAGTTCATTTCTTCCGTGCGCTGGCGTCGTTGAAAAAACGCGAAATTCGCGACTTTGCCGCACTCGCGGCTGCGTTTTCACGCCGATTGGCTGGTTTGCGTTCCTTCGAAACCAACCGCCGACGCCCATACGCGGCGAAAATCGTCTTGAACGCATTGCAGCCGAAATTTCCCCCGCGACCGCCCCTTAGCAGACACCTCGCCGCCGCGTGAATCGACGCTTCTGAGGGAGGCGTCAAAGAAGGATTGCTGAGAAGTACACTGGCCAGAATAATCGTCAATCCTACCGCCTGGATGCGAAGAGGTGCAAAAACTTTCGCGGTCCCTGTGAAGGCTCCGTAGCGTACGGTACAATACGCCGAGTGAAACGGTTTGTACGAATTGTCTGAGAACGGCAGAAACCACGAAGCCTTGCCCGTCGGTTCCCGGCGGGCTGCAGAAAGGAGCAAGACATGTTTGAGTCACTGGACAAGATGCTGATGGCCGGTCTGGGCGCGATGTCGATGTCACGGGAGCGGGCGGAGAAGATTTTCGACGAGTACGCCTCGCGCGGCCAGGCCGAGCGCGGGGGCAAGAGCGGGTTCGTCAAGGAGATGATGGACTCCGCCGACCGGACCCGCCAGGAGTTCGAAAAGATCGTCCGCGAACAGACCCGGCAGGTCGTCGAAACCATGAACCTCGCGACGAAGGACGATATTCAGCGGATCGAGTCGCAACTGGACGAACTGCGCGGGAAGCTCGACAGCCAGGGCGGCTGATCTTGATCCGATCGCGGTTCCAATTCGCCCGCACGCTGCGCCATGCGGGGCGGTACCGGCACATCCTGGGCGTGCTGATGAAGTACGGCTTCGAGGACGTGGTGCAGCATCTGCGGGGCAGGCTGGTCTTCCGCTTCGGTCGCAAGGCCATCCCGCGCGGCGAGAAGCCCGCCCCGGACGGGCGGACGCGCCCGGAGCGGCTTCGGCTGGCGTTGCAGGAAATGGGCCCGACGTTCATCAAGCTGGGCCAGTTGCTTTCGACCCGCCCCGACCTGCTGCCGGGCGAGTACATTCGCGAGTTGGCGATGTTGCAGGATCACGTTCCCCCGGAGGACGCCTCGGCGATTCGACGGGTCGTCGAGCGCGAGCTGGACGGATCGGTGAGAACGCTGTTTGCTTCGTTCGACGCCGACCCCCTCGCGGCGGGGAGCATCGCGCAGGTTCACCACGCGGTGCTCAAGGACGGGCGGGAGGTCGCGCTGAAGGTCCTCCGCCCCGGCGTCGAGCGGACACTGCAGATCGAGTGTGAGATTATCCAGCACATCGCGGACTGGCTGGGCGAGACCTCCTCGCCGGTCGGCACGCTCGACCTGCCTCGCATGGCCGACGAACTGACCGGCGCGATCCAGTGTGAAGTCGACATGACGGTCGAGCGGAACAACCTCCATCGCTTCGACGCCAACTTCCGCAACGACCCCACCGTCCGCGTCCCGCAGACAATCGAGGAGTTTTGCACCGAGGACGTGCTGACGATGGAGTACATCGACGGCGTCAAGCCCACCAGCGCCGAGGCTCTCCGCGCCGCCGGTCTCGACCCGCCGCTGCTGGCCAAGCGCGGGGCGGACTTCGTCCTCCGGCAGATTTTTGAGTTCGGCGTGTTCCACTCCGACCCGCACCCGGGCAACATGTTCATGCTGCCGGGCAATGTCGTCGTCGCCATCGACTTCGGGCAGGTCGCGCGACTCCGGCAGCGGGACCGCGACCTGCTGGGCGACCTGGTGCTGGCCATCGTGGACCAGGAGCCCCACCAGATCATCCGCGCCGTCGAGACCGCTGGCCTGATCGACGACGAGACCGATACCGAGGCCTTGCTGGCCGACGCCGAGGAACTCATCGACCGCTACTACCACCGCCCGCTGAAAGACATCCCCCTCCGTGACGTGATCAGCCAGATTTTCCGCCTGATCCGCGAGCACCACCTCCGCCCGCCGGCGCAGTTCACGATGATGCTCAAGAGCCTGATGACCATCGAGTCGATGGCGATGGAGCTGGACCCGCAGTTCGACATCATCGCCGCCCTCAAGCCCCACGCCAGGCGGTACAAGCTGGAGCAGATCGATCCGCGTCGGCTGTTCCACCGCGTGAGTCACGTCCTGCGCGACGCCGGCAACCTCGCCGCACGCATGCCCGCCGACGCCCGCGTCCTCCTCGCCAAGGCGCGCAAAGGCGAGTTCCAGCTTCGCGTTCATCACGAGCACCTCGAAGAACTCACCCACACGCTCGACAAGAGTTCCAACCGCATCAGCTTCGCCCTCATTATCGCCGCTCTTCTCGTGGCCTCCAGCATGCTGACGCCGCAGGAGGGCTTCGTCCTGGGCCTGGTCCCGCTGCAGGTCCTCGGCGTGGTGGGCTACTGCGTCGCAGCCGTCCTGGGGTTCTGGCTGCTGGTCTCGATTCTCCGCGGACGACACATGTAACAAGGAAACGAGGAATGACCGAATCCAACGACCCCCAAACCGTGATGTTCTGCTATGACGCGGTCACACTGCAGTTCTCCAGAGCCTTGCGTCTGCTGGCCGATCCGGGCGATTGACAGGCCAACGAACTGCCGCCGGCGTTCATTGAGGCCGGTGAGGAACAGCCTTCGCGGGCGCCCGGCCTGGGCGAGGGGCGGGGCGTCGCGCATCAGACCCGGCTGGATGGATTGACGGTCCGGCGGGAGGTCTTCCGACCGGACGATGCCGAGGCGGAACTGGCGGTTCGGCTGGCGGTGACGAACGACGGCGAGGCTCCGGCATGGGTTGACGAACTGCCGCCGGTTGTCGTCGACTCGGGAGGGCTGGACCTGGAAAAAAAAAGGACCCCGTTCGGGGTCCCTGCGTTCCCTCCCGTTCGCGCAATATCGCTCAGGCGGCGAGTTGGATGTTCAGCCAGCACCCCAGGTCGCTGGGTCTGTCGTTGAATTCCAGTCCCAGTCGCGTGTGGTCTTCCTGGCGTTTACAGCGGACCACGCGGGCGTGGACGTAGCGGGTCCGGCCGGTCGATTCGGGCAGGCAGAGGACGAAATGCTGTCCGACGTAGTGGTCCCGTTCGCCCAGCATGCCCACACCGCTGCGGGAGATATCGACGGTCTGGAGGGTCTTCATGACCCGCCGACCTGCGCCGTCGAAATAAATCACCGGCAGGTCAGCCTGCCATTGTGAACGAGGAAAACGTCGGCGTTCGGAGGCTTCTGTGCTGTCGGGTTGGAATGCGTATGTGACCATGGGATTGATATCCTGTTAATCCCATTGTCGCAAACTGGGCAATGTACTTGAGGGTTTTTCCCCGTACGGTCCAGAAACGTGTCTGGAACAAGCGAATTCTATTCAAAACAGGGGGTTATAACTTCAG
>CAYMAP010000245.1:0-3462 GCA_964388425.1 uncultured Planctomycetaceae bacterium | reverse complement strand
ATCATGTTGTATTTCCAGTGTGCCATGCCTGCGGCCTGCCTGCCGGGCAGGCAGGCCGCAGGCATGGCACACCGTCCCAGTTCATTTCTTCCGTGCGCTGACGTCGTTGAAAAAACGCGGAATTCGCGACTTTGCCGCACTCGCGGCTGCGTTTTCACGCCGATTCGGCGATTTGCGTTCCTTCGAAACCGCCCGCCGACGCCCATACGCGGCGAAAATCCTCTTTTACGAATGACCACCGAACATTCCCCGCCGAAGGCCCGCCGACAGACACCTCGCCGCCGCGTGAATCGACGCTTCTGAGGGAGGCGTGTTCATACAGGTTCTACGAAATTCCCAGCAGGCGAACGATGCGGGCGGGGTCGATGCGGTATCGGCTGCCGTGACCCTGGAAGAAGCCGTGCGCGGCGATGAGGTGGATCGACAGCGGCGTGAAACGGACCTCCGAGCCGTCCGGGGCGGTCAGGGCAACCTCGCCCTTGCGATGCACGCCGTCGCCGAAGGGACAGGGAATCCGGCCCATGGCTTCGGTGAAGAGGGCCTTCGCTCCGTCGGCGACCTCGACGGGCGCACCGAACGCACCGGCTGCGGCGTCGAGAACCTCCTGCATCTTCGCGGCGAGCCGCTCCTGCGTGACCCCCAACGACTCCAGCTCGGCCAGGTCGGTGGCGATTATCTCGCTGGGCCGGCGGTCGTCATGACCGAGGAAGCCCTCCCGGCTGAACACCCCCGGTGCCATCCGCTCCAGCAGTTTCTGATCTTCGGGGCTGAGTTTCATGTCAGGCCTTTCCGGTCCGGTGTCCCTGCTGCTCGATTCCGTTCGCAAGAGGCAAGAGGCAAGAAAAATACCAATGCTCCACAGCCCAACGCATGTCCGCTCTTTCGAGGGATGGCTGAGGTAGTTTGTCTCTTGTACCTTGCATCTTGTATCTTTTTCCGACCTATGACGCCGAGGGACGGTTGATCGCCGGCTTGCCGGTCGTTGCCAGTCCAAGCGAACGATTCACGCAAGGTGCCCGCAAATGGGGTTCTCTGTGTTCTCTGCGCCTCTGCGGTTTACGGTTTCGTTTCTATCACGCGAATTTGTCGAAGAACGTCCGGTCCTCGCCGATGCCCTTGGCCTGGAGGACGTTGCAGGCTGCGTCGCACATGCCCGGCGAGCCGCAAAGGTAGCCCTCAGCCGGGGTGCCCTGCTCGACGTTGCGGTCGACGACTTCGGTAATCAACCCCGTCTGGCCCTCCCAGCCCTCGACGGCCTCGCCCGAACCGCTCAGGGCCGGGATGTAGGTGAACCAGTCCAGCTCCTGTTCCAACTGCTTGAGTTCCTCGCCGAAAAACAGGTCGCGTTTCGCGACGGCACCGAAGAAATATGTCACCGGCCGAGAGTTGCCCACCTCCTTGAGGTGGCGGACCATCGACCAGAACGGTGCCATGCCCGACCCGCCGGCGATCCAGATCATCGGCGCGTCGGAATCGTTGATCTCGAACTCCCCGAACGGCCCGGTGAAGGCCACCTCGTCACCCTCGGAGAGGTGCTCGAAGATCCACGTCGTGCAGATACCGCCCGGAACCAGCCGGATGATGAGTTCGAGGTGGTCGTTTTCGCTCGGCACGGAGGAAATGCTGTAGGCCCGGAAGACCGAGTCGGGGTTGTCGCCGTAGGGCGGGGCTTCGAGCTGGACGTAATGACCCGGGTGGAAGTCGATCCGCGCCGGCTCGAGCAGCTTGATCCGCAGTTCCTTGATGTCGTGCGTCAGGTCGCGGAGGCGCTCGACCTGCCCGGTGAACTCGCGGACGAGCAGCAGTTCTTCGGGCAGCTCGATCTTCAGGTCGTTGCGGACCTTGACCTGGCAGGAGATGCGGACGTTATTGTCCATCTCCTCCTTGGTCAGCAACGGCTCCTCGGTGGGCACGACCGGGCCCCCGCCGTCGAGGATCGTACACTTGCAGTAGGCGCACGTGCCTTTGCCCCCGCAGGCCGAGGGAATGAAAAGCCCCTCGTTGCGAAGGCTGAACAAGAGCGGCTCACCACCCTTGACCTGGAACTCGCGCTGCCCGTCGTTGATGTCGATCATGCACTGGCCGTAGTTGACCAGGTACCGCTCGGCGACCAGCAGCAGCACGGCCAGCCCGCTGGTCAATCCGCAGGCGACGCCGGCGGCAATCAGGATGGTTGTGATGGCGTCCACGTTTTGTTCCCTGTTACGGCCCCGACCTTTCGCTCCACTGACGGTCGGGCTTGTGTCATGTTTCTGCCTACTGCCGAATGCCTACATCTTGATCATGCCCTGGAAGATGATGAAGCACAGGGCCATGATGCCGGTGATAATCAGCGTGATGCCCGCGCCCTGCAGGCCCGGGGGGACGTTGGCTTTCTTGATCCGCTCGCGGATGCCGGCCATCAGGATGATCGCGATGCACCAGCCCATCCCAGCCCCGAAGCCGTAGACCACGCTCCGGAAGCCGGACATGTCCTTGTTGACCATGAACAGGCAGGCACCGAGGATCGCGCAGTTGACGGTAATCAACGGCAGGAAAATCCCCAGCGCGAAGTACAGTTTCAGGCTGATCCGCTCGATGACCATCTCCAGCAACTGCACCACCGCGGCGATGACGACAATGAACAGGATCAGCTTCAGACTCTCGGCCGGCAGATAGTCCTTCAACGGCAGCAGGACGTGATAGTAAACCATCGAATTGACACCGCAGGTGATGGTCGTGACGAACACCACCGCCAGGCCCATGCCGACGGCGCTTTTGAGCTGCCGGCTGACGGACAGGAAGGGGCACATCCCCAGGAACCGCGTGAGGATGATGTTCTCGGTGAACGTCGCGGTCAGCAGGATCAGCAGCAGCGTCATGCCGTAGCCGGTTTCCGGGCTGGCCTGGGCAAGGATCATTTCGCACCTCCCTGGGAGGCTTCGGCGCGGGCTTGCCTGCGGAGGTCGATCGACTTGACCGCCCAGACCACCATCGCCAGAACGAAGAACGCCCCGGGGGGCATGATCATGATGACCCACTGGGCGCTGGTGTCCTGCCAGTATTGCGTGAACCCGCCCAGTTCGATCCCGAACAGCGTCCCGAACCCCAGCAGTTCGCGCACCAGCGCGACGGCCATCAGGATGAAGCTGTATCCCAGCCCCGCGCCGAGTCCGTCCGCGACAGCCGGGGCGGGCGGGCTCTTGCTCGCGAACGCCTCCAGCCGACCGAGCACGATGCAGTTGGTGATGATCAGCCCGACGTAGGCGGCGATGTCCTTGTGAATCTCCGGGAAGTACGCCCGCAGCGCGATGTCCACGCAGATGACGTAGACCGCGATGATGAGGACGTTGACCATGATCCGCACGCGCTTGGGCGTGTAGTTTCGCAGCAGACTGACGGTCAGGCTGCTCATCGTCGTCGCCCAGATCAGCCCGCCGCACATCAGCAACGTGTTGAACATGCGGTTCGTCACCGCCAGGG
>CAYMAP010000244.1:0-3466 GCA_964388425.1 uncultured Planctomycetaceae bacterium | reverse complement strand
AGGGTTAGCGTTCCATGACGCACCTCCTTACCCAGGCTTCGCCTGGCGCACAGTGGAGTTTCTTCAGGACGTCCCGGACCTCCGAGAAGTCTATGCCTCAGCCGTGGCGATGCTCGCCCCCCTACGTTCCGGCGGTGGTACGCGAGTGAAGATTCGTGAATCTCTCGCATACGGTATACCTGTGGTCTCCACTCGTGTCGGTGCAGAAGGGCTTCATTACACTCCCGGAAAGCATCTTCTCATAGCAGATACACTCCAGGAAATGAAACTCGCAATCTCACGTCTTTCGGATCCCCAAACACGAAAAGACCACTCCATAAACGGTCTTTCACTCATCCGCTCAGAATATAATGCGCGAACCATTGCACAGGGTTTCGCCGTCGCACTGGAACATCGGATTAGCATGCCATCAAACCGGCACAGCCGATCGCAACGCAATTTCGACATTAACAGTCGCATGACCCGACAGCCCCACCTGAAAGCACTCGAGTATCTGCGCCTGCGAAAGGCACACCTCCCTTGCTGGTGTGATCCACGGTGGGCGGAGGTGTTTCAGCACGCTTACGGGTTGAAAATGCACTGGCTGACGTCATGGCGAGGCGGACGGGTCGTCGGCGCGTTGCCCCTGGTCGAGCAGCGCGGCCTGGCCGGCAGTCGCCTGGTCTCCCTGCCGTGGTTCGACTCGGCGGGCATCGTCGCGGACGACGAGCAGGCAGCGCGCGACCTCCACGCGGGCGCAAAAAGACTCATGCACCGCCTCGGCGTCGGGGAACTTTTGCTGCGGCACGAAGAGCCCCTCGTAGATTCCCACGCAATCCGCACGGACAAGGTCACCCTCCGCCTGGAATTGCCCAGCGACCCGGAGGAGCTCTGGGCGGGCCTGAAGGCCAAGGTCCGCAACCAGGTCCGCAAGGCCGAGAAGGCCGACCTTGCCCTCCTCACCGGCGGGGCGGAGCTGATGCGGGACTTCTACGCCGTCTACAGCCGAACCATGCGAGACCTCGGCAGCCCGTGCCATTCGCTGCGATTCTTCCGCTGGGTGGGCAGGCTGTTTTCGGACGACTTGCGGATCACGACGGTCCGGCTGGGCTCGCAGCCCATCGCCGCCGGACTGACGCTGCGGGACCGGCTCGCGACGCGCATTCCCTGGGCCGGTGCGGACTGGAGGCACCGCAAGCTCAACGCCAACATGCTGATGTACTGGGAGATTCTCGCCGACGCCTGCCGATCCGGGGCCGGCTGCTTCGATTTCGGCCGGAGCACGCGCAACGCCGGGACCTACAAGTTCAAAAAACAATGGGGCGCCGAAGACGTCCAGCTCCACTGGCAGAGCGATTTCCGCAGGCCGGGACAATCAGACCCTTCGGGGTCCCCGACGGACAGCAGCCTGATGCAGAAAGCCTCCTCGGCCTGGGAGAAACTTCCCCTGCCCGTGGCCAACCAGCTCGGCCCGCTGCTGATCCGACAACTGCCCTGAAAGAAGAAATCCATGACAAGCGGAGAAAACTACATCCGCACCGCTCGTTTCGGGAAACCCGAACGCACCCGCCACTGCGTGGAAACCCTCTGCCGACCCGAGGGCGGCCTGATGCTCAAGTACGGCCTGTACCCCGAGACGCCGATCCAGAACGCCTTCGCCATCGCCGATGCCATGGAAAAGTATTCGAGCCACTACTCCTGAGCCCGTGAAAGCAAGGGTTTGACCCGCCCTCCCCGGGCCGCTAGCATACCCCTTTGACAACCCCAACCAGGAGCCTATCGTGAAACAACTTGACGACACCCTCGACAATCTGAAGTACGACTCGGCCGGCCTGGTCCCCGCCGTCTGCGTGGATCACCAGAGCAAGCAGATCCTCATGGTCGCCTACATGAACCGCGACTCCCTCCGCGATACCGTGAAAACCGGCAAGACCCACTTCTGGTCCCGCAGCCGACAGAAATACTGGATGAAGGGCGAATCCTCCGGACACACCCAGGAAGTCCAGGCCATCTACACCGACTGCGACCGGGACACCCTGGTCATCGAGGTCAAGCAGCACGGAGCCGCCTGCCACGAAGGCTACTACTCCTGCTTCTACCGCAAGCTTAACGGCGACGGCGGATGGGACGTCGTGGCCGAGAAGCTCTTCGATCCCGAGGAAGTCTACAAAAAATGACCGCGTGCCGCAGTCGGCTCTCTCTGCGCCATGCCAGGACGTTCTCAGCCGAAGGCGGCTGAGCTACACGATCAAGTTCCACAGGCGTTGTCATGCCCGCACCGCGAAGCTATCCCTTCCCAAGCCCCTGCCGCTGGCCCGGAATCGTGACCGGGCTGAACGTCGCATTGTGCGTCGCGGCGGCGGCGGCGGTGGCGGCGCTGGTGCTCCAGTACGGCGGATTTGACCCCGCCCGCCTGCCGCTGTCCATCGAAGCCCTACAGCGCATCCAGTTCGCCGTGGTCGGCTGGTTCATCCTCGACCGCCTGCTCCGGCTGGGGCTGGCGCGGAAACGTGGAGACTACCTCAAGACCCACTGGCTGGACTACCTGCTGATCGTCCTGTTCGCAGCGGCCATGCTGTTCAGCTCGCGGTATGCCTCGGATCTCGTCACGGCCGGGACCCTCTTCGTCGCCATCTCCCAGGTGTACCTGCTGGCCACGCTTCTGATTCGGCTGGCGTCGGCGAACGTGAAACTCGCCGGGTCCGGCCTGCCCCCCAGTTGGATGCTCATCGGCAGCTTCGCGATGCTCTGCCTCGTCGGCTCGGGGCTGCTGATGCTTCCCGCGGCGGTCCGGCCGGAGTACGGAACGCGATGGCATTACCCCGAGGCGCTGTTCACCGCCACCAGCGCCGCCTGCGTCACGGGACTGGTCGTCGTCGACACCGGAACCTTCTTGACGACCTTCGGCCAGGCGGTCATCCTGGTCCTTTTCCAACTCGGCGGGCTGGGGATCATGATCTTCGGGACCCTGCTGGCCATGTTGGTCGGCAAGTCATTGTCGATGCGCGGCTCGGAGACCCTCGGCGAGATGCTGGGCCATAAGCACGTCGGCGACCTCGCGCGTGTGGTCCGTTTCGTGGTTCTCCTGACGCTGCTGTTGGAAATTCTCGGGGCAGGGCTGCTGTACGGCTTGTTCCGCAACCCGGCGGTACGGAACGCGGTCGGCCAGCCCATGCAGCCCGCCCAGGCCGCCTGGTATGCCGTCTTCCACAGCGTCAGCGCGTTCTGCAACGCGGGCTTCAGTCTCTATTCTGACAGCCTGATGCACGGCGCGGACGGGCGTTGGCCGGCCGCCCTGCGGGAGTATTGGCAGATCCTCGGCGTGATGGCGCCGCTGATCGTCCTCGGCGGCCTGGGCTTCCCGGTCCTGCTGGACGTCTGGACGTATTTCGGCGCGATAGGTCGCCGAACCCTGCGACGATTCCGAAAAGACCCCGCCACGACGGACGCACTCCGAAGGCCCCGACTGTCGCTGCACAGCCGAATG
>CAYMAP010000243.1:0-3467 GCA_964388425.1 uncultured Planctomycetaceae bacterium | reverse complement strand
GAGCGAGTCGAACCGCCCCGGCTGAGATGGGCGGGTACAGGCTATCGATCGGGCAAGGAACTCTCACAGCCGAGGGCGGCTGTGTCACAAGATGATTGGTTTTCGACAGACCCTATCCCGGCAGTTGAAGTTTCGCCCCGACCGGGACGGTATGCTTGTCGGCCATGCGGTCGCGGTTGGCGCGGTAAATCCGCTCGATCGTGCCCGGTCTGGTGTCGTTGTAGAATCGCTTGGCGATTTTCCAGAGGCTGTCGCCGGACTGGACGACGTAGACCCGCCCGCCGGTCCTGCGGTCCAGCGTCGGTCGCGGAGCGTCGGGATCTGCCCGCAGGACCTCCGTCGCCCCGACGTGCCGGGCCAGTTCGTCCATCGTCATTTCGCGGCGGTTCGTCTGCGAAGCCACCCGGCGAGGGGGTGCCTGCCCGTCGACCGGCGGGATCATCAGTTTCTGTCCCGGCCGAAGGGCGCGGGCGTTTCGCAGGTCGTTGGCCTCGGCAATGCGGGAGTACAGGTGCCCCTTGCCCGGCCCGTAGAACCGCTCGGCGATGCCAAACAGCGTGTCGTTGTCCTGCACGCGATAGGTCCGCGTCGCCGGTTCCTGCGGCTGTTGTCGCCGTTGCCGGGGCTGCGATTCACTCGCGGTCGGTTGCGGCTGACGGGCGACGGGCGGTGCGGGGTCGAAATTCGGTTGGTCGTCGTAGATCACGTCCTCGCGTCGTGGAGCGGGTTGCTCAACCGGCTGCGGGACGGGCGGTGCGAGGCGGGGACGGACGGGCTCTTCCTGTTCGCGCCGTATGATCTGCGCACGTGCCAACTCCTGTCCGCGCGGCCGACGGGGTACGATCCGAAGTTCAACCACGCCGTCATCCGGGTTCTGGTTCGTCCCGGTCGAGCTGTTGTGGGCGTAGTGTTCCGGATCGTCGACGTCCTCCTCGCCCACCGGACCGATCGACAGGGGCGGCTGGGGCGGCTGGGCCGTCGGGGTCGTATCGACCGGGATGAGGGTCTGATCCTCGCCCGGCGGGAGCAGTTCCTCTCCCGTGCCCTTCAGCTCGCTGAGGACAATCCCGAACGCCATGATGAAAATCAGTCCCAGCAGCAGTCCGACGCGCGTCTGTCGTGTCATGGTTGCTTCTCCCTTGCAGTGCCTTGTTCATCCGGCCGACGGACCTATCCATTCCATCGCCCGCAGCTTCGCCGACCGCGCCCGCGGATTCCGGTTGCGCTCCGGTTCGGCGGGCGTGATCGGTTTTTTCGTCAGCCAATTCGCTTGATCGGTCTGGGCAAGAGCGGCAAACGCCTGTTTCACGGGTCGGTCCTCGAGGGAATGAAAACTGATGATCGCCGCCCGTCCTCCGGGGTTCAGCAGGTTCGGCAGGGCTTCCAGCAGCTTCGCGAGGCGATCGAGTTCGCCGTTGACAGCGATTCGCAGGGCCTGAAACGTACGCGTCGCCGGGTCGATTTTGCCCCGCCTGCCCGGAATCGCACCCCGCACGAGGTCCGCCAGTTCCCCCGTCCGCTCAATCCGTCGGGATTGGCGGGCGGTGACGATCGCCCGTGCGATGCCTCGGCTGTGGCGTTCCTCGCCGAAGCGGTAGATCAGGTCCGCCAGGTCGCTCTCATCGAGACGGTTGACCAGGTCCGCCGCCGTGGGGCCGGCGCTGCGGTCCAGCCTCATGTCCAGCGGGCCGTCGCGGGTGAAGCTCAGTCCACGCTGCGGGTCGTCAACCTGCGTCGAGGCGAACCCCAGGTCCGCCAGCAACCCGTCCACGCCGGAGAGACCAGCCTGGCGGAGAACCTCCGGAGCATCGGCGAAGTTCGCGTGGAAAAAACGAACCCGGCCCCGATACGGGGCCAGGTTCCGTTGTGCGAGCACCACGTTGCTTTCGTCGGCGTCCATGCCGACCAGACGGGCGTCCTTGCCCGAAGCTTCCAGCAGGGCCCGGGCGTGGCCTCCCGGACCGAGCGTACAATCGAGAAATACCCAACATGTCCGTCCCGCCCCGCGGTTGCGAACCAGCAGGTCGACAACCTCGTCGACCAGGACCGGTGCGTGACCGGCGGCGGAACCCTCGTCGTGCATCGCGACGTCCCGTTCAGGCGACGGCGGATTCGGCGGGTTCATTCAGCAGCACTTCCGCTGCGTGGGGTGAGAAATCCACCCGGAGGTACTCATCTCCCAACGCCCGAACACGCGCCAGCCGACCGGCTAAGTCCACGAGGCGCTGCCTGTGCCTTTCCGTCATCGCTGACGGCACCGCCAGGAGGCGACGCAGTTCCGCGAGGTCTGTCTCGGGGCGTCCTTGCCCCGTCGTCAGTTCGCTGTGACCTTGGGAGATGAGCATGATTCAATCCTTTCCATCCGGGTGTGGGCGGAAGTTCCGTCTTCCGGTTGCTGTCCGTATGTCATTCGCCGGCGATCCATGCCGGCCCGGCGTCCTTGCCCCCGGCGGTACCCGCCGGTGCGTCCGTGCGACTCTCTGTGTTCAGCGGGCGTCCCTGCCGGGCGCGTTCCCATCGTCAGCCTCGAGGCGCTCAGCCGCCTCGTACAGCATCTCCTCGTAGCCGGGCATCGATTCGTCCATGAACCGCTCCCACTGCGAGGTCGGCCAAATCTCGATGTGATCGCCCTTGCCCACCAGCGTGACCTGCTCGACATCTTCCAGACCGGCCCGCCGGAGCGACTTCTCGGGCAGAATCACACGCCCCTGGCTGTCGGGCTTCAACAGCCGAGCCATCGCGAAGAACAGACTCATCTTCGCCATCTGCCGGCTCGGCAGCAGAGACCGCTTCATCGACTCGGCCAGGCGACGGTAATACTCGTCCGGGTACAGCCAAAGGTGCTTGTCAGGACCCAGGACCAGATAAAACTGCTCACCGTCTTCAGCCCGCTGCTCCTCACGCAACGCCGAACTCACAGCCAGCCTGCGCTTGGCGCCGATCGTCGTCTCGTGTTCACCGGTGAAGAATGGCACGGCCTGGTCCTTTTCGCCCTTCTCAGGGATTAACAGGGAAACTACACCATAAACAGGGAATCGGCAAGTAAAAAAAACTCCAACAGGAAATTTTTTTATTTTTCCAGCCGGACCCGGCTGGCGACCTCGCAAAACATCTCCAGAAAGTCTGGAAAAAGGCCCCAGCCGTCAGGCTTCTGACTCCTGCTCCTGGATTCTGACTTCTTCCACATGCTCTTGCTCAAACCGACTTGTCAATGGTGTTTCGCGATCGGCTGACCGGCGCGTTCGCCGCGCCGCCCTGCCCGTCGCTGCCCGCAGCCAGTCCGCAGGCCCGATTCCTTTGTCGTTTCTCGTTATCGGACAAACCTGCGTATCTTCCTGAACATTTTTCCATCGGGAGGAACTTGGTTCGGCGGTCCGGCAGCTTGCGACCCATGCGCCTGCCTGCCATCCGTTGGGCAGGGCACAGTTTGAGCCGAGACTTCTCTTGCGTAAGGCTGCTGGCCATGG
>CAYMAP010000242.1:0-3480 GCA_964388425.1 uncultured Planctomycetaceae bacterium | reverse complement strand
CTGGCCCGCCGCGGGCAAGCCCTGGGCCGACGCCCGCAAGAAACTCCTCCGGCTCCTCGAACAGCAGCTCCGCCCCAACGCCGCGCAGCAGGTCACCCACGCCGTCCAATGCCCCCGCGTCAAGGCCCTCAAGCCCGACGGCACACTCGACGAAAAAACCTGGACCCAAGGGCCGTGGACCGGCCCGTTCGTGACCGTCCCCGACGGCAAGCCCGCAGAGAAACCGTTCGCCACACGCACCGCCGCCCGCACCGACGGCAAGAACCTCTACCTCGCCGTCGACTGCACCGGCGGAGGTCGGATGGACACCGTCATCTTCAACCTCGACCCGACGGGCCGGCGAAGGCGGTATTATCGGTTCTGTGTCTCGCGCAACGGGAAGCTGGAAATCGGCGAGGTCGTAGGCCTCGGTTTTGCTGCCCGCTTGTTACACCACAGCCTCGCGGTTGCAACGACCGCCGAGACCGAGACCGGCTGGTCCGCGGAACTGGCGATCCCCCTCGGCGAGCTCGGCCTGGACGCCTGGTACGTCTACGCCCCCTGGGCCATCCGAGTCACCCGACAGGTGGACGGCCGGCTTTTCGAAAACGTCCCGACCGGAGCCGCCCTGCCCATACCCTGCCGATTCGCGGAATTCCAGATCGACCCGACGCGACTCGACCGCTTCCTCTGGACCCTCCAAGACCCCCGCAAAACGCTCAATCGCACTACCGACACCGACGGCAAACCGCTGACCGAATTCACCTGGGTCCTGAAAAACCGCGCCGGGCGGAACCAGAAGGTCGTGCTGGAAGCCCGCCTCGCCGGAGAAGCTTACGCCAACGTCCCACCGTGGCAGCAGACCCTCCACTTCCACTGGGGTGAGGAACGCCGACTGCCGATCACTCTGCCCGATGCCGCCGACAAATCAGCCGTGCTGGCTCTGGCCGTCCGCGACGCCAAAGACAACACGCTCCTGGCCCGGCGGGTCTACGACATCACAAAACCGTAGCGTGCGAAACGGGTGACGCACCTCCATCCCAATGGCAGGGCCGGCATCCCAAATGCGCAAGCTTGTTGCTGGCCGAACCCGGTTGTCTTCAGAACATGCCGCCCTCTACACAACCGGGGGGCGAGTGAGCCACATCGTCCCGCTGGTTCGCCCCGCCCGGCCGTGCTACAATGCCCCACCGCACGAACGGAGTCGCCATGCCGCGGATTCAGCAACTCTCACGCCACCTGGTCAACAAAATCGCCGCTGGCGAGGTCATCGAACGCCCCGCCAGCGTGGTCAAGGAACTCGTCGAGAACGCCCTCGACGCCGGCGCGACGCGCATCGAGGTCACCTGCGAGGACGGCGGGCGGAAACTCATCCAGGTCGCCGACGACGGCGAGGGCATGGGTGCCGACGACGCCCGGCTGGCCTTCGCGCCCCACGCGACCAGCAAACTCGTAGCCGAGGAAGACCTCTTCAACATCGCCACCATGGGCTTCCGCGGCGAGGCCCTGGCGAGCATTGCCTCCATCGCCCACGTCACCCTCCGCACCCGCCGACGCGACGAGGACGCCGGCTGGGAAGTCGCCGCCTCCGGACAGGAGGTCCGCGACCCCGCCCCCGCCCCCGCCGCTCCGGGCACGACCGTCATCGTCCGCGACCTGTTCTTCAACACCCCCGCCCGACGGAAGTTCATGCGCACCGCCAACACGGAGTTCGGCCACATCGCCGAACAACTCACCCGGCTGGCCCTGCCGCACCCACAGGTCGCCCTCACCCTCCGCCACGGCGGGCGAGTCGTCACCCATCTGACGTCCGAGGGCTCCACCGCCCGCCGGATCGCCGAACTCTTCACCGACGACCTCGCCGATAGCCTCCTGCCCGTCCGGCGGGCCACCGACGCCGTCGACCTCGCCGGCTTCCTCGCCCCGCCCTCCGCAGCCCGCAACAACGCCAAATGGCAGTACGTCTTCCTCAACGGCCGATACATCCGCGACCGGCTCATCGCCCACGCCGTCCGCGAGGCCTACCGCGGACTGCTCCCCCCGACGAAAGTGCCCGTCGTCTTCCTCTTCCTCCAGATCGATCCCGCCGAGGTCGACGTCAACGTCCACCCCACCAAAATCGAGGTCCGCTTCCGCGACTCCAACGCGATCTTCGGACACCTGCTGGCCGGGCTGCGAGAGACCCTCCAGCAGGCCGACCTCCGGCCCGAAGCCGACCTCGAACCGGACAATCAGCCCGCCTCGAAGGACACCCCCGACGAGCAACGCCGCGAAAGCCTTCGCCAGGCGATGGCCGACTTCTTCAAATCCGCGCCCACGCCCCAGCCCCGGCTGAGTTTCCCCGAGGGCCAGCGGCCCGTCGGACCCGCACCCGCCGCCACGCCGCCGACATCGGCTGACGCACACGCGACCGGCCCCCTGCCGCTGCACCGTCCCCTCGCCGGACCTCCAGTCGCTCCGACCGGAACCGAACCCGCGCCGTTGCCCCACCCACCGACAGACGAAACGTCGGCCCCCGCAACCGGGTACGATCCTTCGCAAACCGACTCCGCCCCGTCCGCCGCCGGACCGGCCCCGATCATGCAGGTCCACGACAGCTACATCGTCGCCCAGACCGACGAAGGACTCGTCATTGTCGACCAGCACGCCCTGCACGAACGCGTCCTGTACAACGCCTTCCGCCGACGCCTCGCCGACGGCTCCCTGTCCAGCCAACGCATGCTCATCCCCCAGCCCCTCCGCGTCACCGCCGCCGAAACGGCCCTCCTCGACAACCACGCCGACCTGCTCGACCAACTCGGGCTGGAACTGACCCCCTTCGGGCCGGACTCCCTGGCCGTCCAGCGAGCACCGACCCTCCTGGCCGAACGCGGCGTCGAGGTCGGCGCGTTCCTCCGCGAGGTCCTCGACACCCTCGCCGACGACGACTCCGCCGACCGCGAGCGGCTCCTCGAAACCACCCTCGCCACCATGGCCTGCAAGGCCGCCGTCAAGGCCGGCGATCCACTCACGGAGCGGGAAATGCGCGACCTGCTCCACAACGCCCGCCGGACCGACAAGCCCACCGCCTGTCCCCACGGTCGGCCGACTACCCTCCGCATGTCCCTGGCCGATCTGAAAAAACAATTCGAGCGAACCTGAACCATGGCGGAGTGTGTCGGCGGGCTGTCGCGGGGGCATGTTCGGCTGCCATGCGTTGAAGTGGATTTTCGCGGCGTATAGGCTTCGGACGGCTGATCCGACAGATCCCAAATCACCGCATCGGCTGAAATGGCCTCCGCGAAGGCGACCCTATCGCGGATTCCGCGTTTTTTCAGCGCTGTCATCGCACGCAACATCACGGCCAGGCTCACTCGCAGTCGGCCTCGGGTTCGCACGCGACCCAGGCCGGTTCGCCGCTTCAGCCCGCTTTTGACCGACTCGCCGCCTGAGCGATGTTTCTGAAGGAGGACGCCTCCCTCAGAACTGCCAAGAACACGCTGGGAGGACCGTTTTGGGGAT
>CAYMAP010000241.1:0-3491 GCA_964388425.1 uncultured Planctomycetaceae bacterium | reverse complement strand
GACCTGCCTGTACCGCACTTCAAGCTCGAACCGGACGGCGGGGACATCCGCGACTGGCTCACCGCCTACGCGACCTCCGCCGGTCCGCACCACAACGCCGTCTGCTTCGGCGATGCGCGCCCCCGCCTCCGCCTCGCCGCCGGGCTCCTCCAGGCCGACTACTGCGAGGTCTGAGCGATGCTCCTGGGACTCGATCTCGGCACGACGAACGTCAAGGCCCTGCTAGCCGACGACGCCGGAACCGTCCTCGCCCGCGGGTCCGCTCCCTGCCCGACGGAAACCGAACCCGGCGGGGTCGTCAAGCAGGACATCGACCAGATCACCCGCGCCGCCTTCGACGCCATCGCCCAGGTCACCGCCGGCCGAGCCGGTCGGGACGTCCGCGCCGTCGGCGTCTCCAGCCAGGCCGCCGCCCTGCAACTGCTCGACGAACGCTACAACCCCCTCGGGCCGGTCGTCGGCTGGCAGGACGGACGCGGCGAGGTCTTCCACCGCCAGAGCATCCGCAGGCTCGGGCGCGACTGGTTCGTCCGCCACACCGGGCGGGGCAAACCCGCCTGCGCGTTTGGACAACTCCTTCGCCTCCACGCCGAACAGCCTCACCTGCTCCAACCCCCCAACCGCGTGGGGTTCGTCGGCGACGTCGTCGTCCACCGACTCACCGGGCGGGGCGCACACGACCCGACCAGCCTGTCGATCTGCACCATGTACTCGCCCCGTACCCGGCGCACCACGCCTGAACTGCTGGGCGAACTGGGTCTTTCGGCCGGGCAACTGCCGGACCTCCTGCCCGCCGACCGACCCGCCGGGACGCTCCTGCCCGACGTCGCCCGGCAGTTGCACCTGCCAGCGGGCATTCCCGTCAGTCCGGCCGTGCATGACCAGTACGCCGCCGCACTGGCCTGCGGAGCGGTCCGCCCCGGCGACGTGATGTTCGGCGCGGGGACCGCCTGGGTCCTGCTGGCCGTCGACGACCGCCTCCGCGAGCCGGTCATCGACGAGGCCTTCACTTGCCCCCACGTCGTGCCCGATCGGTTCGGGCAACTGCTGTCCATGGTCAACGGCGGCAGCGCCGTCGCCTGGGCTCTTCGACTGACCGGGCTGGACAAAACCAGCGACCTCCGTCTCGACGATCTGCTCCAGCGAGTCGACCCCGGTGCGGACGGGCTGGTGTTCAGGCCCCTTCTGCTGGCAGGAGGCGGGGCAAAACTCGCGCCCGGTACGAAAGGGCAACTCGACGGACTGCGGATCGAGCATACCCCTGCCCACCTCCTCCGCGCTGTCGTCGAGGGCCTGGCCTGCGAACTCGACCGATACCTCGAACTTCTCCGCCAAGGCGGGACCGGACTCCAGCGACTCCTCTGCTGCGGACCCGCCGCCGCAAGCCCCGTGACCTCCCAGCTTCTCGCCGACGTCACCGGCTTGTCCGTCGCCTGCTCGACCGAGCCGGAAATGAGCGCCTGCGGCTCGCTGCTCCTGGCCGCGGTCCTGGCCGATCCCGATACCGCCCTGGCCGAGCTCGCACCCCGCCGAACGCACCCCGCCGAGGTCCGTTTGCCCGGACCCCACCGCGACGTGTATCGTGAACTGACCCTGCGATACCGCAACAGCCTTCAGCCTTTCGGGAGTTGAGCGACATGCCCGACGATCAGCCGCTTTATTACGTCTGGAACTACACCGGCGTCGACCGCCAATTCTTCAAACAGCACCTCGAAGACTGGCTGCCACGACGCCTCTTCGACGCCCACACGCACATCAACGAACCCCGTTACCGGACCGAAGAACCCACCGAGGCGATGCGTAAACAGTACTGGGTCAACGAGGTCAACGAACCGATCGGCTTCGACGATGCCCGCCGATGCTACGAGACCGTCTTCCCCGGCCGGGAGGTCACGTGCCTGGCCTTCGGACATCCCTCGCTGGACTACGACATTTCAGCCGGCAACGACGACCTCATCCGCCGCTGCGCCGACGTCGGCTGGTACTCCCTGGCCGTGGTCCGCCCGCAGCAGTCAGCCGAGGAACTCCGCGAACTGCTGGACCGTCCCAACGTTCTCGGCGTGAAGGTCTACTACGCCCTGATCTCCCACGACCCCCAGACCCGCGACAAACACCTCGAAGCGAGCATCTTCGACTTCCTGCCCGAACACCAGCTCGACGTCCTCAACGAACGCCACGCCTGGGTCACCCTCCACGTCCCCCGGGCGGATCGGCTCGGGCATCGCGAAAACGTCCGCGAAATCCACCGCATCCGCAAGCACTGGCCCAACATCGTCCTGGTCATCGCCCACTTCGGGCGGTGCTACACCCTCCCACACGCAGCCGAGGCTCTTCCCGCCTTCGCCGACGAGCCCGGACTGTACTTCGACAACTCCGCGGTCCTCAATCCCCAAGTCCACCAGTACGCCCTGGAGACCCTCGGGCCCAAGCGCATCCTCTACGGCACGGACAATCCGATCTTCTACATGCGAGGCCGACGCCGCTGGGAAGGCAAACGCTACTTCAACCGCACGAGCTACCCGTTCCATTTCAACACGTCCGACCAGCGCGAGCCGGCTGAGGTCGAGGCCCACTACACGCTCTACATGTACCAAGCCCTCCGCGCCCTCAAAGCCGCCTGCCGGGAACTGAACCTCACCGCCCGGCAGATCGAGGACATCCTCCACGACAACGCCATGGGCCTGGCCCAGTCCGTCCTTCGCGTCAAAGCCCTGAGAACCTGACTCGCACGGTCGGCTGATCCTCGAAGCAGGTACGGCTACGGACCGGTTCATGGGTTCCAGCCCCGTCCCTTCTGGTTGCCGCTGGATACAGCGCCAATAAGCGCATACTCAAAAGACCTGTATACGCATACTGTTTGCGCATACCCGTAGAAGGGTGCGGAAAGGCATTAAATTATAACAGCTTGTTTATAATATAGTTATAAATTAAGTAGATATCTGGCATGTTGGTTGCTCTACATGGGATGCAGTGAAACGCACATCGCGGTTGCCAACTTCAGGAGACACGACATGCAGACCACGGATATTATCGAAGCGACCGAAGCGGACTTCGACCAGCACACAGCCGAGGGCGTGGTACTGGTGGATTTCTGGGCCCCCTGGTGCGGTCCCTGTCTGATGCAGGGACCGATCCTCGAGGATCTCGCAGGTCAGCTTGGCGAGGCGGCGAAGATCGTCAAGGTCAACGTCGAGGATACCCCCTCGCTGGGGCGGAACTACGCGGTAGCCGGTATTCCGCTGCTGCTGGTCCTCAAGGATGGTCAGGAAGTCGAACGGATGGTCGGGCTCCAGCCGGCAGCGAATCTGCTCGCCGCCCTGAAACAACATGCAAGCATGTAAACCTCGATCGACAAAAAAAACCAAAAACCAAACAAATTCCAATGCGCAAATCACAAGGGCACAAAACCGTTCAATCGCATGTTTGCTTATTGATGTTTGATGCGCCCCTCAAAAGTCGACGGAACGGAACATCAGGGCGATTCGTCAACG
>CAYMAP010000240.1:0-3521 GCA_964388425.1 uncultured Planctomycetaceae bacterium | reverse complement strand
ATCAGCCCGCCGCACATCAGCAACGTGTTGAACATGCGGTTCGTCACCGCCAGGGCCGAGCAGATGCCCAGCACCTGCTTGAAGATCGGGTTCTCCTCCCAGAGCTGGATGAGAACCGCCTGTTTCGAGTTAACCTGTTCGCCGGGGGCTGGCATGTCAGTTGCCTCCCCTCGTGTAGACGCCCTCGCCGCGAACCGGCGGCAGTGGCGTGTCGCGGTCGATGTCGGCCCGCGTGACCCTGCCGGCCATCGCCTCAGCCTCGGCGAGGTACTCGCGGATCGAGGCATTCGTGAATTTCATGACGGCGGTGCTCGTGCCCGTCGCGCCGCTGAGGGCGTCGACATGTCGGCCGACCATCGGTCCGCCGCGACGGGGCTGGGACTTCGTGACGTAGACGCAGGGATCGCCCTCGGCGGGTTTCTGCAGGTTCAAACCCTTCCAGCGGTCGCGGAAGTCGCGCTCCGTGATCCGCCCGCCGAGCCCCGGAGTCTCCCCGTGTTCGAGGAACACCACGCCGATGGCCTTTGGGGTCTTGGTCTGCACGGCCAGCAGCCCTTCGATCGGCGCCCAGAAGCCCACGCCGTGCAGCGGGATCGCGAAGGCGAAGGGTCTGGCCGTCGGCGGGCCGTCGGCGCGGAAGGCAAAGTAGTACGCCCGCGAGGTCGGGCTGTCCGAAAGCGGCACGCGAAGGACCTGCCTGGCGTAGGTATCGACAATCCGCTGCTCGTCCATCGTCTCCACGTCCCCAAGCCCGAAGGCGTCGACGATGGACTTCTCGCGGAGGACTTTCTGGTTGCGTTCGACGACGGGTTTCGTCGTCACGTGCAGGGCCATGATCGCAGCCGTGAACGCCGCCGAGACCAGCGCCGCGAACAGCACGACGTAGGCGGGCGACTTATTGGGGTCGAACTTAGGCACTGCTCGCCCCCTTTTCGCCAGCCGCAACCTGTTTCGCTTTTTTGCGGTCCTCCCACGCCCCGGCGGCGAGGTCCAGCAGCGGCCCGACGATGTTGCCGAACAGGATCGCGAACGACGCCGCCGCTACAAACACCCCCCGCCACCGCATGAACACCATCGCGAAGCCGATGATGATCGCGTAGGCCCACTGAGCGGGCTTCTTCTTCGTCGCGCTGACCGGATCGGTCACCATAAAGACCATCGCGTACAGCGTCGTGCCCGCCAGCAGGTTGAACAGCAGCGGCGGGACCCCGCCCTGCCCGGCAAAACCCAGTACGTTGCGGAACAGCAGATTCGCAATCGCCGCCCCCAGCACCGCGCCGAACATCAGCCGATAGTTGGCCGTCTTCGTGATCAGCAGGTACGCCGCCGCCAGCAGGATCAGCACCGCACAGCCCTCGCCCATCGAACCGGCGGCGAGAATGCGCGACTGGCCGTCCTGCGTGAAGATCCCACCGATGTTGCCCAACAGCATGTTCCACCAGGTATAGCCGTTCTCGCCGATCTGTTGGGAGACATCGCGGTAGACCCACATGGGGCTGGCCTGCGTGACGGCGTCGACGGCCTGGGTCCCGGCCGATGCGAGGTAGTCCGGCAGCCCGTCGCGATAGGCCGACAGGAACGACCAGTGGCCAAACCCGCCCGGCAAGCCCCGGAACGCGGGCACGAACTGGCCGGTCAGTTGCGTCGGGAAGCAGACATACACGAACGCACGCCCGACGATGGCGGGGTTGGCAAAGTTCCGCCCGAACCCGCCAAAGACTTCCTTGCCGAACAGGATCGCCACCACGACCCCCACCACCGCGACGTAGTACGGCACGGTCGGCGGCAGGGAGAGCCCGAACAGCATGCACGTGACGAAACACGCCTGGCTGATCGGTCGGCCCTGCGAGCGGGAGGTGATGAACTCCGTCGCCAGCCCCGCCGCGAACACCACCGCCACCACGCTCAGCGACCGCCAGCCGAAAAAGTAGATCGCCGAAAACAAAATCGGCACCAGCGCATAGACCACCCTTCTCATCTGTGGCTGCTTGAGAAAGAGCGGTTTCTTGCGCTTCGTCGACTTGCCCTGGGTTTTGCTCTTGGCGTTTTCAGCCATGCTGGACTCAGTTCATCACGGGCCCGGGTCGCGTTGGGAAGGATGATACACAATTCTCCCGTCCACAGACAACCCCGCATTCGGATGCCCCCGCGGGGCGTACATCGGATCGGCCCGGCCGGGACTTCACCGCTTGTTTCCGCCGGCGTTGCTCTTGCGTTTTTTCCCGAAGCGTGTATGCTGTGCGGGTCCCTGCAAGAACAGGAGAATCCATGAGTATCGTCTGCATGAAGTTCGGCGGCACGAGCGTCGCCGACGCCGAGAAAATCCGCACCGCCGCCCGTCGGGCCATCCAAACCCGCAAGGCAGGCCAGCAGGTCGTCATGGTCGTCTCGGCCATGGGGAAAACGACCGACACGCTGGTCGACCTCGCCTCGCAGGTCATGCGCGACAAACCCGCGCCCAAGCGCGAGATGGACCAGTTGCTCTCGACGGGCGAGCAGGTGACGATCTCTCTGATGGCCATGGCGCTGGAGGAGATGGGCCAGCCCGCCATCAGCTTCACCGCCGGTCAGGTCGGCATGCTCACCGACGACAAACACACCAAAGCGCGCATCCGCAGTATCGACGCCCGCCGGATACACTGCGAACTCGACGCCGGGAAGGTCGTCATCGTCGCCGGGTTCCAGGGCGTCACCGAGCAGGGACACATCACCACCCTCGGCCGGGGCGGAAGCAACGTCACGCTGGTAGCGCTGGCGGCGGCGCTGAAGGCGGAGGTCTGCGAGAACTACACAGACGTGGACGGCATCTTCACCGCCGACCCGCGCGTCGTGCCCAACGCCCGGAAAATCGACCGCATCAGTTATGACGAAATGCTCGAACTGTCCAGCCTCGGCGCGAGCGTCCTGCACAACCGCGCCGTCGAATTCGCCAAAAAATACGACGTGCCCATCCACGTCCGAAACAGCCAGAACCAGCGGAAAGGAACCTTCATCGTGGCTGAAAACGAATCCATGGAACGCATCGTCGTCAGCGGGGCCGCCCTGAAGGACAAGCTCGGGCGGGTCTCGCTTCGCAACGTCCCCGACCAGCCCGGCATCGCGGCGACGGTCTTCCACACCCTCGCCACCCACGACATCGTCGTCGACGACATCATCCAGATTCACAACGAGGACGGCACAGCGATGGTCAGCTTCACCCTCGACATCGGCGACCTGCCCGACGCCCGGAACGTCTGCGACAACCTGGCGGGCAAGCTCCGCTGTGACGTCGTCTACGAGGACCATCTCGCGAAAGTCAGCGTCGTCGGTGTAGGCATGCGCATCCACACCGGCGTGGCCGAGGCCATGTTCGCGGCCCTGGCCGAAGCGAAGATCAACATCCAGAACATCACCACCAGCGAAATCAAAATCTCCTGCCTCATCGACGCCAGCCAGGGCAAGGAAGCGTTGCGGATCGTCCACGACGCCTTCGACCTCGCCCGAGGCCGAAAGACCATCAAAAAGGCCGCGAAAAAGCAGGC
>CAYMAP010000239.1:0-3533 GCA_964388425.1 uncultured Planctomycetaceae bacterium | reverse complement strand
ACTGATAGGAAATTTGATTCTGCTCGTCCGCCGGGCGCGGGGCGGCGCTGGCGGTGAGGGACCAATGCGGTGTGCGGGAGGTGGCGGTGGATGAGCTGCGCGAGGGGATGAAGGCGGCGGGGACGGTGATTGAGTGATGCGCTCAGTCACCCCCACCCCCGCCACGACATCACTCGGTCATTCTTGAACGCCGTGGTCGTCTCTCCGCCATACACCACCACGCCCGGCTCCTCCAATCCGCCCGTCTCGCGCCACCAAGCGATCTCCTTGACGAACTCGGGGGTGAAGGTCTGGGACGACTTGGCCTCTACGGGGACGAGGCGTCCTCCGCCGGCCTCGATCACCAGGTCGATCTCGTGGCCCGTCGAATCGCGCCAGAAATACACGTCCGGCGCCATCCCCCGATGCGTGAAGTTCTTGATTGCCTCTGACACCACCCACGACTCGAACACCGCCCCCCGCGCGGCATGCAGCGCCAGGTCTTCGGGGCTTCTGATCCGAAGCAGGTAGCACAGCAGGCCCGAGTCGATAAAAATCAGCTTGGGCGACTTCACCAGGCGCTTGTTGAAATTGCGACGGTGCGGGCGAAGCAGCGTGACTATGAAACTCGCCTCCAGCACGCTCAGCCAGCGCTTGACGGTGGTATGCGTTATGCCACAGTCGCCTGCCAGCGCCGAGAGGTTCAGCAGATGCCCGGCCCGGCCCGCGCACAACCCCATGAACCGGCCGAAAGCTTCGAGATCGCCCACGTTGACCACGCTGCGCACGTCGCGCTCGATGTAGCTGCGATAATAGTTGGCCAGCCACATCGGAGGATCGAGACCCCGGTCGTGAATGCGGGGATACCCACCGGTGAAGAGCATCCGGAAGAGGTCGGCGTCGGGCTCGCCGATCGATCGCGCGCGGCGGGCGGCGATGCCCTCGATGGGCAGCAGTTTCGCCCCGGCGAGTTCGGTACGCGAGAAAGGCAACAGATGCAGGATATCGCACCGGCCGGCCAGCGACTGGCCGATCGATTCCAGCAGCAGGAAGTTCTGCGACCCCGTCAGCACGAACCGGCCCGGCCTCGGATCCTCGTCCACCATCGTCTGGATGTACGAGAACAGCTCCGGCGCATGCTGCGCCTCGTCGACGATGACCTTGCCTTCGAATCGGCCAAGAAACCCCACCGGATCCCCCAGCGCCATGCGGCGCTCGTCGGGCCGCTCGAGGCTGACGTACTCGTACCCCTTCAGCGCGGTGCGCACCAGCGTGGTCTTGCCTGACTGCCGCGGCCCGGTGAGCGCGACCACCGGGAACCGGCGCAGGCCCTCGCGGAGACGGCGTTCGAGATGGCGGCGGATGGTCATGGCCTAGAGTCCTTGCAGATTGAATATTGGATATTCAATATACCAGGTTAGTGGTTGACGTGCAAGTCCCGTTTTCGCCATTGAACAATCTCGCCAGAGGGGACAGTCACCACGGAGTCACTGCGGCGTTTTGGGGATCGGTTAAAAGGGACAGGCTACTTTTATTCATGTGTTTTGGGGTGTCCTCGTGGTCGGAGGGTGTATTCCAGGTCGTATTTGCGGGCTATCTGCTTGACCCACGGTTCTCGATCGAAGGGACAGCCGCGTTGCACGCAGCGACGCAGGGCGGCCGGTTCGTCTTCATTCTGCGGATGGTTGACGTGCCTCAGCCAGTTCTCGGGCCGAGGGTACCACGTTCGTCGCCAGAAGTCCGGAGCCGCTTTCGGCTCGGCCCACCAGTGCGTCGACGACCACGGCCAGGCCCTCGCCGTCGTCGCCGAGGCAGTTCCAACCTCGCCCTGGAATCCGACCTCCAGCAGGTCGTCCGCAAAATCCATCGCCTTGCCGGCAAAGACGACGCCGGCTACAGCTACGACACACACAGGTCGCTCCCGCCCCACGCGGAGCAGGCTAACGTCCAGCAGCCGCAATCCAAAATGCAAACCGTCCACGCCTGAAGACCCCTGGACGTAGGTCTCGCCGCAACCCTGCCCGGAGGTCGCGCCTTGATTTTCCGCCCGGGGTTCGTCAGTCTATCAGGCCCATGAAGACGATCGTTCATTTCGGTGCGGGCAACATCGGGCGGAGCCTGGTCGGGCAGCTTTTCAGCAAGGCTGGCTGGGAGGTCGTCTTCGTCGACGCCGTCGAGCGGATCGTCGACGCCCTCAACGCCCGGGGGCGATACGACGTCGTCGTCAAGGACACCCTCCCGCCCGATCAGCCGGACCGTATCGAAGTCACCGGCGTGCGAGGTCTCCGCGCGCTGGACGCCAACGCGGTAGCCGAGGCCGTCGCGTCGGCCGACCTGCTCGGCACGGCGGTCGGCCCGGCGGTGTTGCCGAAACTCGCGCCCTGCCTCGCAGCGGGTCTGGCCCGGCGGGACAAGCCCGTCTCGATCGTCATGTGCGAGAACCTTCGCAACGCCGCGGGCATTATGCGGGAGGCGCTGGCCGAGCATCTGCCGGCCGACTTCGACCTCGACGCCCGCGTCGGTCTGGTCGAGACGAGCATCGGCAAGATGGTCCCGATCATGCCCGCCGAGGTCGCCGCCGAAGACCCGCTCGTCGTCTGGGCCGAGGCCTACAACCGCATCATCGCCGACCGCCGAGGGTTCGTCGACGCCCCCCCCGACGTGCCGGGCCTGGTTCTGAAAGACAACGTCACCGCCTACGTCGATCGTAAGCTGTTCATCCACAACCTCGGGCACACGACGGCTGCGTTCTTCGGCTATCTCGCCGGGATGCAGAGCATCTGGCAGTGCATGGCCGATCACGACCTCCGCAACCGCGCGCGGGCGGCAATGTGGGCCTCGGCCCAGGCGCTCATCGCACGCTACCCCGACGAGTTCGACACCGCCAATCAGACCGACCACGTCGAGGACCTGCTCCGCCGATTCGCCAACCGCGCCCTGAACGACAGCGTCTACCGCGTCGGACGCGACCTGCCCCGCAAGCTGGGACCGGAGGATCGCTGCGCCGGCGCCCTCGGCCTGACCCGCTCGGAGAACATCGACCCCGCCCCCATCCGCCAGGCCATCGCCGCCGGACTCTGCTTCCGGGCGACCGACGAACAGGGCAAGCTCTACCCCGCCGACGAGCAGTTCCACGCCGACCTCGCCGAGAAAGGCCCCGAGCGCATGCTCGAAGCGGTCTGCGGCCTGAAGCGACCCGAGGACAACGCCGACCTCGACGCGATCCTCGACGAGTACGAAACCCTCCGCTCCTGATTCGACTCATGCCGCCTCGTAGATTGTCCGGGCCCATTCGCCGGCGTCGCATTGGCTGTCGCAACCGGCACAGCCCTTTCGCTGCTCGGCGAGGATCTTGCGAACGCGACCCTTGGCCAGCAGTTTGTCCAGGATCGGCTGGAGGGTCTCGGGCTCGACGTCGAAGTGAATCGCCAGCTCCAGCAGTGTCATTCGCCGCCGTTCCTGCAGGATGTCCTGGATGTCCCGAATCATGCCAATCTCCACGCCTCCCTCAGAACTGCCAAGAACACGCTGGGAGGACCATTTTGGGGATGTCA
>CAYMAP010000238.1:0-3567 GCA_964388425.1 uncultured Planctomycetaceae bacterium | reverse complement strand
GCAGGGCGATTCGTCAACGCAAAGAATAGAGTGACATCCCCAAAACGGTCCTCCCGGCGTGCTCTTGGCAGTTCTGAGGGAGGCGTCTTCATTGGACATTCCGCATTCGGCATGTGCGTCACTCCAGTCCCGCGCGGAGTAGGTCGTGGATGTGCAGCACCCCGACGATTCCCTCCCCGTCGTCGACGACGGGCAGTGCGGTAATGGCTGAATCTTCCATCACCCGCAGGGCCTCGGCGGCGAGGGTCTGCCGGCGGGTGGACTTCGGCGAGGCTGTCATGATCTCCCGCATGGGCTTTTCGAGGGGCTCGGGGTGTTTCTCGAAGAGGCGTCGCAGGTCGCCGTCGGTGAAGACGCCGAGCAGGCGGTTGGCTTCGTCGGCGACCAAAGCGGTTCCGAGCCGTTTGTTGCTGATGACGACGATGGCTTCGCGGAGGGTCTCGTCCGGGGCGACGAGGGGCAGGGCCTGGCCGGTGTGCATGAGGTCGGCGACGGTCAGCAGGAGTTTCCGCCCGAGGCTGCCGCCGGGGTGGAAGATGGCATAGTCGTCGCGCGTGAACCCCCGCCGGGCCGTCAGTGCGGCGGCCAGCGCGTCGCCCATCGCCAGGGCCGCCGTGGTGCTGGCCGTGGGGGCGATGTCCAGCGGGCAGGCCTCCCGCTGGACGCCCACGTCGAGGGTCACCTCGGCGTACCCGCCCAGCGTCGAGTCGGGCCTGCCCGTCAGGGCGAGGACCTTCGTGCCGAGTCTCTTGAAGTGCGGCAGGAGGTTGACGACCTCCTCTGTCTGCCCGCTGTTGGACAGTGCGAGGACGACGTCCTGGGCGGTGACGATGCCCAGGTCCCCGTGGTAGGCCTCGGCCGGGTGGAGGAACACCGCCGGCGTGCCGGTGCTGGCGAGGGTGGCGGCGATCTTTCGCCCAACGAGCCCCATTTTGCCCATGCCGGTGACGATGACCCGTCCGGCACAATGCAGCAGCAGCTCGACGGCGCGGTCGGCGGAGGGGCCGACCTTCGCAGCGACGCCCCGGATGGCGTCGGCCTCGATGGCCAGGGCGTCGCGGAAGAGTTGTTGACTTTCGGCGGTCATGCGCCGTCCCCCTCGGCGAGGGCGTTGTCGAGCAATTCGCAGAGGACATGGTAGACGACCATGCCGGCTTCCTGGACGTGGGGCGTGTGGTCGGAGGGGATGTCCAGCAGCACGTCGGCGAGGTCGGCCAGATCCCGGCCGTCCCGGCCGGTCAGGGCGATCGTCCGCAGGCCGAATTCCCTGGCCGCCTCCAATCCGGCGACGACGTTGGCGGATCGGCCCGAGGTGGAAAAGCCCCACGCCACGTCGCCCGGCCGGCCCTGGGCACGGAGTTGTCGCGCGAAGATCTGCTCGAAGCCGTAATCGTTGCCCAGGCAGGTCACCACGGACGGATCGCTGCTGAGGGCCTGTGCTCGGAGGGGGTTGCGTTCGCGGAGGAAGCGTCCGACGAGTTCGCCGGCGATGTGCTGGGCATCCGCGGCCGACCCGCCGTTGCCGAACAGCAACACCCCCCCGCCGGCCCGACAGCAGTCGGTCAGGATCTCCGCTGCCTGTTCGATCCGCCCGACCAGGTGCGCACGCGTCGCCCGCAGGACCTCCTCAATGGAGGCGAAGCGGCGTTCCATGCATCGGGCTGCGTCGGAATCCGTGGCCATGACCGCATCATACCGCCCCCGCCGAGCCGGGGGAAGGTTTTGTCCGCACGCCCCCTGCATCAGCAGTCCTCACAGCAACCCCCGGCCAGGGAACCAACCCAGCAGCCACCGCCTTGCTTTCGGCGAGCCATCGGCTACAATGCCCGTCTCTGAACACGAACCGACCCAGCGACCTCCCAAAGAGAGTGTGGATACCACCATGCCCGCCAACACGATGGAAGAACTCGTCGCCCTCTGTAAACGCCGGGGCTTCGTCTACCCCGCCAGCGAAATCTACGGCGGCATTAACGGCTTCTGGGACTACGGACCCCTGGGCGCACAACTGAAAAACAACATCCGCGAGCACTGGTGGAAACGCATGGTCGAGTGCCCGCCCATCGGGCCCGACGGCCACCCGCTGCAGATCGTCGGCCTGGACTCCGCCATCATCCAGAACCCCAAGACCTGGGAAGCCTCCGGGCACGTCGGCGGGTTTAACGACCTGATGGTCGATGAGAAAGAGACGAATGCACGTTATCGCCTCGACCATCTGATAGTTGCCGAGCTCATTGTTGTTCGGGGAGATAAACAAGAGAGTCTCGGATTTGTAGCGGCAGAGCAAAAGACGGGCACGGCGACAGATAACTGGCGTGAAGAAGCTGAACGCCTCATCAAAAGGAAGGGCGGGTGCGATAACTATTACGGAAAGAATCTTCGCAATGCAGCGGATGTCCCTGTTGATGTTCTTCTCTCTGCGTATGCCCCTGGATCTAAGATCGCAGGAACTCTCACAGAACCAAAGCCATTCAACCTCATGTTTGACTCGCATGCAGGACCAGTGAAGAGTGATGCGAACAAGGTCTATCTCCGCCCGGAGACGGCGCAGGGGATCTTTTTAAACTATAAAAACGTGCTGGACACGATGCGCGTGAAGGTGCCCTTCGGCGTGGCGCAGATCGGCAAGGCCTTCCGCAATGAAGTCACGCCGCGGAATTTTATATTCCGTTCCAGAGAGTTCGAGCAGATGGAGATGGAATGGTTCTGCCACCCCGACGAGGCGTCCACGTGGTACGAGTTCTGGAAAGACGCCCGCATGAAGTGGTGGCGGAGCATGGGCATTTCCGAAAGCAACCTCCGCTTCCGCGACCACGACGAGGACGAACTGGCCCACTACTCCAAGATGTGCGTCGACATCGAATACAAATACCCCTTCACCGAGCCGGACTTCGGCGAGCTGGAGGGCATCGCCCATCGCGGCTGCTTCGACCTCACGCAGCACCAGGAACACTCCAGGCAGAAGATGGACTACTTCGACCAGGAGCTGCAGGTCAAGCTCCAGAACGAGGGCGTGGAGAAGGACGAGATCAACCAGCGCAGCCGATACGTTCCCAACGTCATCGAGCCCGCCAGCGGCCTGACGCGCGGGCTGCTCGTGCTGCTCTGCGAGGCCTTCGCCCCCACGCCGGACCGCAAGGGCAGCAAGTACATCATGAAGTTCCACCCCCAGTTCGCCCCGGTCAAGGCGGGCATTCTCCCGCTGGTTGCCAAGGACGGCATGCCCGAGATCGCCGAGAAACTCTACGATGACCTGCGTGAGGAGTTTATCCTCGACCTCGACGTCAAGCAGTCCATCGGCAAACGATACGCCCGGCAGGACGAGATCGGCACGCCGTTCTGCTTCACCATCGACGGGCAGACAAAAGAAGACAACACCGTCACCGCCCGCGACCGCGACACGCTCGACCAGGACCGCATCGACCTCTCGAAGGTCGGACAGTTCCTGCGAGAACGGATCAACGGACAGAAAACGGATTGACCAAAGCAACCGCAGAGGCGCAGAGGAATCAGAGACAATCAGAACCCAACAAGATGCGCCCCTCAAAAGTCGACGGAACGGAACATCAG
>CAYMAP010000237.1:0-3571 GCA_964388425.1 uncultured Planctomycetaceae bacterium | reverse complement strand
TCGAACCTCTAACCTTCGGTTCCGTAGACCGATGCTCTATCCATTGAGCTACGCGCGCCCGGACGGTCAAGCCGTCGTGATTCATGCCATTATCGGCCAGAAAGGGCGACCAGTAAAGTGTTTTTCTCCCGCTGGCCTTCATCGGGTCAACCGGATTGAAATGAACAGGCAGGCGTCAGCCATGAGCATGCCGGGGGAATCATCGAAGGGAGCTGCGATCCGAAGGGCCGATTGGACGTCGAGTGATCGCTTCGGGCGTGTCCCGGGCATTGCGGGCCGGGACCGGATCATCCACAATGTCGGAATGAACCTCTGGACAGACATGCAGGCGGGGTTTCTCCGTGGGTGCGGGGTCGATCCGGACTCGCTCGATCCGGAGCCGATGCGTCGGCTGTGGGAGGCGTTGGTGCAGGCGAACCGGTCGTTCAACCTCACCCGGATCACGAACGAAGAGGCGTTCTGGACGCGGCACGTGCTGGACAGTCTTTCGATCGGGCGTGTTCTGCCGGACCTGCTCACCAAGCCGATGCGCGTCGCGGACGTCGGTTGCGGGGCGGGGTTTCCACTGCTGGTGCTGGGCTGGGCGAATCCGCGGCTGACAGCGGTGGGGGTCGAGTCGTCGGGGCGGAAGGCGGATTTCGTAGCCGACTGTGCCCGCGAACTGGCTCTGGGGAACGTCGAAGTCCTCGCCGCTCAGGCGCGGGAGTCGGCCCGTCGGGAGGGTCTGGCCGGGGCGTTCGACGCGGTGGTGCTCCGCGCGGTCGGACGTGCGGGCAGGCTGCTGCGGGACGTCCGAGGACTGCTGGGCGAGGGGCCAGACCCGGCCGTGGCGTTTTACAAGACGCCCTCCACGGTCGCGGAGGAAGGGCCGTTGGCAGAACGGGAGGCGGGGAAGTTCGACTTCGTTGTCCAAACGCCCGATCCGTTCGAACTTCCCGACGGCAGCGAACGACAATTTCTGTTGTTCCGCAGGCGGGGCGGGAAGGACTGAGGACCGTGGGAAATGGCAGATGCCAGAGGGCGAATGCAGAATGGCGAATGGGCAGCCCACGGACGTTCGTGAAGAGTGTGCTGCCCGCTCGAAGCCGACTCAGCCGGGGGCGGTTGAGTTCCACGATTCTCAGCCGGGGCGGTTCGAGCAGCTCCCCGCTGAACGGCTGCGTTGCACGTTTGCGGTCTACTCCAGGGGTACCGATCCGACTTGTCGGAACCGTCGCGGGGTAATCTGCATGACGCGACGGAAGGCGCGGGAGAAGCTGACCGGGTCCTCGAAGCCGACGGCTGAGGCGATGACAGCAACGGGCTGGGAGGTTTCCTTCAGAAGTCGGCAGGCCTGGCGGATTTTCTCGGCGAGGATGTACTGGTAAGGGGTCTGCCCGGTCCGGGCGCGGAAGACCCGGGTGAGGTGTTCGCGGCTGACGTCGAGGTGCCGGGCCATTTGTGTGGCGTCGAAGGGCGTATGGAGATTTTCGCGGACGAGCCGGCGGGCCTGTTCGGCCAGGTGCTCGGGTGCGTGGGGTGCGATCGCTGTTTGGGACTCCAGCAGGGCGGCGAGGAGGTCGAGCGTGAGTTTCGCGCTGCGAGCCGGCGACATCGAAATACGCTGCCCGTCGCGGGTACGAAACCCCAGCAGCCCCCGGAGGACTTCGCTGTCGGTCGGCAGGGAATACACCGGGCCGTGTCGGCCGAGCAGTTCCTCGACCAGACGTTCCGCGGCGTCTCCGAGGAACGTCAGGTAGAGGAATTCCCACGGTTCGGTCCGCCCGGGCGGGTAGAAGTAGGCGGTGCGCGGGTCGCTGATGCGGCAAAGGAACCCCCGCCCGGGTCCGAGGCGGTGGTTGGTTTGGCCGTGGCGGAAGACGCCCTCGCCGGCGAGGGTATACTTGAACAGACAGTGACGCTCAGCCTTGCGGAATCGGCCCTCGTGGTGGTACTCTTCGGACTGTTGCCGTTCGCAGCAGACGCACGAACCGCGGGGCCAACCCGCCAGGGGGCGGACCGTGTCGATGTGTACTCGCCATACATTCACATCACACATTGTACATCAACATCACCAATAATCGCTTGCTGATTTATTCGTCGCGAGTAGACTGGTAGGTTTCCCGCATGTAGCGGATTCACAAATAGCAAACTGAAAAGGAACCGTGATGCCGAAAATTACGTTTCTCGGAGCAGGCAGCAGCGTCTTCGCCAAGAACGTCCTGGGCGACTGCATGACCCGCGAGAGTCTTCAGAACAGTCACATCGCCCTGTACGACATTGACGCGGCCCGTCTGGACGATTCCCGGCGGATGCTGGAGAACCTCAACGTGTCGATCAACGAAGGCCGGGCGCACCTCACCGCGCATCTGGGGGTCGAGAACCGCAAGGAAGCCCTGCGCGGCGCGGATTACGTCGTCAACGCCATCCAGGTCGGCGGGTACAAGCCGGGCACGGAGACCGACTTCGAGGTGCCCAAGAAGTACAATCTCCGCCAGACCATCGCCGACACGCTGGGCATCGGCGGGATTTTTCGCACGCTGCGGACCCTGCCGGTGATGCTCGACTTCGCGCGGGACATCGAGGAGGTCTGCCCGGAGGCCTGGTTGCTGAATTACACGAACCCCATGGCGATGCTGACGGCGGGGATGTTGCGGGGCAGCGGCGTCAAGACCGTCGGGCTGTGCCACTCCGTTCAGGTCTGCGCCCGGGGGCTGCTGGAGTCGGCCGGTCTGTGGGAGAGCTGCAAGGACACGCTGCAGTGGAAGATTGCCGGCATCAACCACATGGGCTGGCTGCTGGAGATTACCGCCGACGGGAAGGATCTGTACCCCGAGATCAAGGAACGGATTTTCCCTGAGCTGGACCGCGTTCGGCAGGTCGGGCCTGCGAAGATTCTCGAAGAGGCCGAGCAGCAGATGGCTGAGGACGGCTCGATGCAGCTCGTCGAGGGCCAGCACAATGCCGCCCGCATCGCCAAGGACATGGTCCGGCTGGAGGTCATGAGGCGGTTCGGGCACTACGTCACGGAATCCAGCGAGCACTTCAGCGAGTACTGCCCCTGGTTCATCAAGCACGACCAGCCGGGGCTGATCGACGAGTACAACATCCCGCTGGACGAATATCCCCGCCGGTGCGAGAGCCAGATTCAGAAGTGGGGCGACGTCCGCAAGAGGCTGGTGGAGAACGAGTCGCTGACGCACGAGTTGACGCACGAGTACGGCTCGCTCATCATGGATGCCATGGAGACGAACGAACCGACGAAAATCGGCGGAAACGTGCTGAACACGAACCTGATTACGAACCTGCCCCGCAAGGCGGCCGTCGAAGTGCCCTGCCTCGTCGACCGCAGCGGCATTCAGCCCTGCCACGTCGGCGACCTGCCCGAGCCACTGGCGGCGATGAACCGCACGAACATCAACCCGCAGATCCTGACCGTCGAAGCCGTCCTGACCGGCAAGATGGAATACGTCTATCAGGCGGCGATGCTTGATCCGCACACGGCGACGGAGCTGACGATCGACCAGATCTGCACCCTCTGCGACGACCTCTACGCCGCCCACGGCGAGTTCATGCCGAAACTCGACTAAAA
>CAYMAP010000236.1:0-3595 GCA_964388425.1 uncultured Planctomycetaceae bacterium | reverse complement strand
CTTTTGTCATGGTTCCCTGCAGCCTGAAGTCTACAACCCGAGGCCTGAAGCCTGACTTCTGAGTTTTTGTATCTTGAACTGTCCTTTGTCCAGCGTGTAAAATCAGCCGCTCAGGGAGCATAGGTCGGCTCGTGCCGACCGACGATTATGAACAGGCTCGCAGGAATCATCTCGATCGTTGTGCTGACGGCGTGGTTTGTCCTGGCCGGCTGTACGGAACAGGGCGTCGGACCCGTGCCGATCAGCGTCCAGGAATACAAAACCATGGGCCGGGCCGACCGCAACCGCTGGCCCCGCGAGCGCGTCCTGCAGATCAACCTCACCCGCGTCCACGACCCCGAGCTGCCGCTCAAGGAACGCATGGACTCGATGGCCCTCGTCGAGCACATCGGCACGAACAACCGCACCGACCTCGAAGACCTCGCCACTCTCCTGCGAAACCCACGGACGCCCAAGGAACTCAACAAGGCCGTCCTCCTGTTCCTGCTGAAGCAGAACTACTCCGACCTCGCCGCTTTCACCACCCAGATCATTCAGGACCCCAACGCCGACCCCGAACTCAAGCAGGCGGTGCTGGACTGGCTCAAGGCGCCGGAACACTCCGCCCCACAGATGCTCGCCGGCGTCGTCCGCAGTTGGGCTCGCGACCCCGAGGGCACCGAACAAAGCGAAGAAGGCTACCGCCAGGCCGTCCGACAGATCAGTAAACAGCCCTGGGACGCGACGCTGCTGGAGGCCCTGAACACCCCCGAGTTCGCCGCCCGGGGCGAGGCGCTGGAACTGCTCGCCTCTCGCCTGCCACGCGCCCAGCTCCGCCAGAAGATCATGGCCATCCACCCGAAGTCCGACTCCGTCAAGGCCATCCAGGGCTTCCTCGAACGCTTCGACTACATCCCCTCGACACGCGAGGAACTGATCTCCACCACCATCCTCTTCAAGGTCCGGCGGGACATGATCCCGGACGCGGCCAAGCTCAGCCTGGACTGGCAGCGGAACTACGGATACACCTTCCACATCCGCGACTTCCACCTGCTCAGCCGACTTGCCCGCGACCCGCTGCGCAGCAACCTCAAACGCACCCAGCTCCAGCTCGAAATCGGAAAGGCCCTCAAGACCCGCCCCCACGTACAGACCGCGGACACCCACGGCGTGACCAAGGACAACTTCTGGCTGCAGGTCGACAAACTCACCATGGTCGACCTCTGGAACCTCTACCTCATCAACGAAATGCTCTCACGACCGCGCGTCCAGATTTCCCTGACCCTGATGGCCGACGGAGACCTGGCCGACAAAAACTCCGCCTGGGGCGGGCTGGTCTTCTACCAGAACGGACAGGCCGAGGCCATCCTCTACCCGCCCGACCCCAGCCAGACCAACGACCTGATCTACCAGCCCTCCAGCCGGATGATCACCGACTCCCGCGACAGCCTCTGCCGGTTCATCGGGCATTTTTCAAAAATAGACAACGCCGACCGAGCCGGCCCCAGCAGCCAGGAACTCGACGACGCCCGAACCAACCGCTACTACGGACTGACCCTGACGCGGATCGACAAAAACACCTTCACCACCCATTACTTCAACCCCGACGGGCTGGTCATCTCGCTGGGCAAGTTCCCGCTGAGACAGTAACCGGACATTCCCTGTTCCGGAAGGGTGGGCGCTTGGCCCTACGCGGTTCGCTGTCCCACCGGCGAGAAGGCCGCTGCACGGCGTTGGCCTCCATCGCAAGCCCGTGGTACACTGGGGGTATGGCTACCTGTCACGTCCGCCATTGCTCGCAGGTTCTGCTCGCCCTACTGGTCACCGCGACCCTCTGCCTCGCCGACGACCTCGACGCCGACATCGCCCGCCACCGCAGGGGCCAGATCGTCGTCTACGCCCGGCCCGGCACGGACGTTGTTGTCCGCCAACGCCGACACCACTTCACCTTCGGCACGCGCGCCGACGCCCGCCACCTGCGCAATCCACGCGCCCGCGACATCCTCAAACAGTACTTCAACACCGCCGTCGTCGACAAACCGCTGGCATGGCATCGCGACGGCCACCCCCTGGTTCTGGATTTTCGTCAGGCCGACAAACTCATCGACGACTGCCGAACACTCGGCCTGGCCGTCCACGGCGGGCCGATGGTCTGGGGCTGCGCCGATGACCGGGGAAAGGGCAAGTTCGGCTCGCAGGCCTTCTGGGACGCCCAGCACGACGCCAGCAACGAACGCCTCCGAGAACGCCTCCTCCACCACGTCCGCCTCCAGGCCGCCTACTTCCGCGGACGCGTCGACAACTGGTGCCTCTTCAACGAACCCACCGCCGACCACGCCGATTACTACCTCCGCCGACTTGGGCCAAGCCTCGTCGACGAACTCTTGCGTAACGCACGGCAGGGCAATCCCCACGCCGTGCTCCTCTGCAACGACTACGGCACACTCGGCGCGGACGGAGACAACGGACGCGCTTTCGACCGCCTGCTGCAACGCTGGCTCCGCCGGGGCGTAACCGTCGACGCCATCGGAGCCGAGGGACACTTCTGGAACCACTACCCCGACCCCCTCAAGGTCCGTCGCCGACTCGATCGCCTCGCACGGTTCAACCTGCCCGTCCGGATCACCGAGTTCGACTACCTCGCCGCGGGCGACCTCGACCGGCAGGCGCGCGGACTTCGCGAATTCTACCGCACCGCCTTCGCCCACCCCGCCGTGGCCGGCATCACCATGTGGGGCTTTGGCGACCGGTGGCACTGGACGAAAAACATCGGGCCCCAAATCCCCGCCGGGCTCTGGGACGAACAGCTTCGCCCCAAACCCGCCGGACAGATGTACGCCCACCTCGTCCGTACCCAGTGGTGGACCGACAGCAGCGTACGTGTCGACCGCCGAGGCGTCGCACGCATCCCGGCCTTCTTCGGCGACTACGACATCACCGTCGGCGACGACGCCTGGCAGATCACGATCACACCGGACCGACCGAATGGTGCCGTCGGATTCGCCAGACTCGACCCGCTGCTGGTCAACAGCTACCGCAACCGCAGGAACCTCGGCGAGGTCCTCAAACTCCTCATGCCCCAGACCGCCAGCCCGGACAGACCACTCGCCGCCCAGGCCCGGACCCTCCGCGACGCCATCGAAACCCTCCACCGCTCCTGGCGGGACCGCGCCCGCGCCGACGAAGCCGTCGATCCCCAGCGGGCCGTCGAAGGCTGGCTGAGGATCGCCTCCGCCTTCGGCAAGCATCCCTTCGGTCAGGAGGCCCGCGACCAACTCAACCGGCTCGACGCCGAGAAGACCTTCCAGCAGCGATACGCCGCCGACCTCGCCCTGGAAAAACTCCTCGACGCCCTCCGCGTCCAGCACGGCATCCGGCCGGCCGATCCGACCAAGGGCTCCAAAGACCCCCTCGCACGAATCGCCGAACAGGCCCGGACCCTTCGCAAAGACTTTCCCCGATCCCGCGCCGCCCGCGTCGCTGAATCCGTGCTGTTCCACCTCCACCCGCCCCCGCCCGAAGCGCCCCGCACCCAGCCGGCCTCCCAACCCGCCGACGACCCCCCCTCGCACGAATCGCCGAACAGGCCCGGACCCTTCGCAAAGACTTTCCCCGA
>CAYMAP010000235.1:0-3604 GCA_964388425.1 uncultured Planctomycetaceae bacterium | reverse complement strand
CCGACCACTCTCGCACGGGCGGTGCCCATCTACGCAACGAGTTCCTATGTGTTCGAGGACACCGATCACGCGGCGGACTTGTTTGCCCTCAAGGAGTTCGGAAACATCTACTCCCGCCTGATGAATCCGACTTGCGACGCGCTGGAACAGCGTATGGCCGCACTCGACGGCGGGGCAGCCGGCTTGACCTTCGCATCGGGTCAGGCGGCGATCACCGCGGCGATCCTGACCATCGTCCACGCCGGCCAGAACGTTATCGCCTCCACGAGCCTCTACGGTGGAACCTGGACACTCTTCACGCAAACCTTCAAGAAACTCGGCATTGAGGTGCGATTCTTCGACACCGCCCGGCCGGAAGAGATTCCCGAACTGGTCGACGACAATACGCGTTGCGTCTACCTCGAATCGCTGGGCAATCCACGCAACGACGTGCCGGACTTTCGGCAGATTGCGGACATCGCTCACAGCCAGGGATTACCCGTACTTTGCGACAATACGGTGATGACGCCCGCGTTGTTTCGGCCGATCGAGCACGGCGCGGACGTCGTGATCTACTCGACCACCAAGTTTCTCGGTGGGCACGGCGTACACGTCGGCGGCGCGATCGTGGATTCGGGCAACTTTCCCTGGGCCGACAATCCGCAGAGATGGCCGGAGTTCTGCGAACCGGACGACGCCTACCACGGCGTGGTCTTCACCGAAGCGCTCAAGCCCGTCGGAAACATCGCCTTTGCGGTTCACATCCGCACGCATATCCTACGCGACACCGGCGGATGCATGAGCCCGTTCGCGGCGTTCCTGTTCCTGCTGGGCATCGAGACGCTCCACCTGCGGATGAAGGCTCACTGCGACAATGCCGTTGCGGTCGCGGACTTCCTGGCCTCGCACGAGTCCGTCGAGTGGGTCAACCACCCCTCACGCCCGGACCATCCCTTCCACGCCAACGCCCAACGATATCTGCCCGACGGGCAGGGAGCAATCGTGGGCTTCGGCATCCGGGGCGGGCGCGAGGCGGGCGCGAAGTTCATCAACGCATGCAAACTGGCGAGCCACCTAGCAAACATCGGCGACGCCAAGACGCTGGTGATCCACCCAGCCTCGACGACGCACCAGCAACTCACCGCCGAAGAACAGGCTTCCGCCGGCGTCACACCCGAGTACGTGCGTCTGTCCGTCGGCATTGAAGGCGTCGAGGACATCATCGCCGATCTGGATCAGGCATTGCAGGCCTCGCAACATTGAGGTGCCTCCATGCGTGGTTCTCCGGTGACATTTCCCGCTGCATCGATCCCGACCGAGCCGGGACACGCCCGTCTGCTGGGCTTGAATTCTCAACGACAGGAAGGGTTGTGGATGCAGCGCGTCCGTATTTTGGGCGGACGCCTGACGGGTGCCCATTGGCACGCCTTGGCGGACATTGCCCGGCGGTGGACGCCGGGCGAACCTCTGCACCTGACGACGCGCCAGGACGTGGAGATTCACGGCCTGAGCGACCGGGCCGTGCCTCCTGTTCAGCAGGCTCTGGCGGAGGTCGGCCTGACGGGGCTGGGCGCAGGCGGGGATACCCTCCGCAACGTGACGGTCTGCCCCTGCTCGGGCGTCGCGCCTGGCGCGCCCGAGCTGTTGCCCTTGGCCACCGGGCTGACCGACCTGCTCCAGGCGCAACCGGCCGCATTCAATCTGCCGCGGAAATTCAAGGTATCGCTGTCGGCCTGCCCGGAGGCATGCGGCCTGCCGTGGCTGCATGACGTGGGTCTGGTCGCTGAAGCGGACAGGGCGGAATGCAGCTTCCGCGCCACCGTGGCCGGGTCGCTGGGCCACTCGCCGCAACTCGGCCTTGCCTGGCCGTTTCGGCTCCGACCAGGCGAGGTGCGACCGTTCGTACTAGCTGTCTGGGAGATCTTCGCCGAACATGGAGACCGGCGGCATCGAAGTCGGGCACGGCTCCGAGACGTCCGTGACCGCCTGGGCGACGAGGCATTTCTAGGCCTGCTGGCGGATCAGTTCCAGCGAACGCGCCAGTTGGCGAGCCCCGCAGAAGTCATGCTGCCAATGGCCAGCATGGGCTTGCGGCATCGCCGGCGCGTCGCGGTGCCCGAAGGCAACATCCCGCTGGAGGTGGCCGAAATCCTCGGGGAATGGACCGTCCGCAACGACATGGCTGTGAGGCTGGGTATCCATCACGAGATCTGGCTGTATGCCGACGAACCTGCCACCCTCGATGAGGCGATACGTCGCCTGCCCCCGCAGTGGCGAAACGGTCCGGCCATCGTCGCATGCCCGGGAATCCGCTGGTGCTCACGAGGGCGGGTCGATACGCAAGGGCTGGCGTCGCGTCTGCGGGATCTCTTTGCGGAGGTAACCCCGGACCGGTGGATTGCGATTTCCGGCTGCCCGAACGGCTGTGCCCACAGCGCGGTGGCGGGCATCGGTCTGATCGGTCGATCTGGCGGCGAAGAGGGCGAGACCTACCGCATCCTGACCGACGGGAGCGCGGGGAGGGAACCCCGGCTTGGCCAGTTGCTGCAGAGGGATGTTTCTGCCGAACAGGTTCCTGCCTTGATCCGGGATCAGGGTATCCAGAGCAAGGACCGAAGCGATGCGCACTGAATCGCGACGTGTCGAAGAGATCGACCTGGGGCGGCTGAAGGCGATGGAGCCCCGGGAGTTGTTGCGCTTCGCCTTCGAGGAATTCGGTCCTCGGGCCGCTCTCGGAACCAGTCTGCAGAAAGCCGGCGTGGTCCTGATCGACATGGCATGGCGACTCGGAGTCGCCTTTCGCGTTTTTTTCATCGACACGCTGATGAACCCCCCGGAGACCTATGAACTGCTCGATCAGATCGAGTCACGGTACGGCCTTTCCGTGGAGCGGTTCAAACCAAATCCCGAAGATATCGAAAACCTCTATCGGACCGTCGGGCAGAACGCCCATTACCTGGCCCGGCCGAGCTGCTGCCACGCCAGGAAAGTCCTCCCCATGCGCCGGGCGCAGGAGACGCTCGAGGTCTGGATCGCCGGACTCCTCGCCGAACAGTCGGAATATCGGCGGGAACATGCGGCCAAAGCGTGCATCGAATTGACCCACGATGGCCGGAATCTTCTAAAAATGAATCCGCTGCTCGACTGGACACTCGACGAAGTCGACGCCTACATCCGCGAGCATGACGTGCCGTACAACAGCCTATACGACTACGAGTCCCCCTACGGTGAGCGATATTTCGTGATCGGGTGCAAGTGCTGCCATATCCCGGTCCGCAAGGAATTCGGCCTTCGGGCGGGGAAGTTCCCCTGGGAACGGGGCAAGAAGGAATGCGGACTCCACAAGGACGGCAGCGGTATCTGAGCGTCATGTTTCCGAATTCGGCCGAGATCATCGAGCCACTGTCCGCCGAGGCGAAACTCATACTCGATTTCGAGCGGGGCACAACGCCCAGCCAGAGTATAGGCGAGGTGGCCATCGCCGAGTATGCCCTCGGCTATGTCGGGCCCAGCGAGCGGTTCGCCAACAGTTACATCGCCGCTGGCGTCGCAGGCCTGGCCATCACCTCCACGTTCCAGCTCAACACCACACACGAACTGGCCCCCGTGCCGAACCTGCCGCTGA